>DASWUD010000192.1:0-21713 GCA_036401755.1 Gammaproteobacteria bacterium | reverse complement strand
GGGCGCCGGTGTCGACATGTTGAAAAAATTGGGTGAACCGGTGAGCAAGGGCGAGCCACTCTATCGGGTGCATGCGGAGTACAAATCGGATTTCCATTTCGCGCGCGAACTCTCCGATCGCTTCAGCGGCTACACCATTGGCGAGCCGTCCGAGGTGACCAAGAGCTACATGGAGCTGTGATCGATGGCTAACCACTCTCTGGTGCTCGGCTTTGCCGACTACGCGGTACCGGGTGAGCGTCTGGCACAGCACCTTGGTGCTGAGTTCGTCCTGGTCGAGCTGCACCGCTTTCCCGATGGCGAGAGCAAGCTGACCCTCCCCGCCACACTGCCCGAGCATGTGGTGATCTGCCGCAGCCTCGATCACCCCAACGACAAACTGGTTGAGCTGATGCTCTGCGCTGAAACGGCGCGCCAGCTCGGCGCACGACGGCTGACGCTGGTGGCTCCCTACCTCTGCTACATGCGTCAGGATATCGCCTTCCATCCGGGCGAAGCGGTGAGCCAGAAGATCATCGGTGCATTCCTGGCCCACCACTTCGATGCCGTGATCACGGTGGATCCCCACCTGCACCGCATCAGCCAGCTGAGCGAGGCGATCCCGCGCGGTACCGCGCTTGCGCTCACCGCCACCGCCTTGATGGCGCAATTCATCACGCAGCAGATCGCGCGGCCGCTGATCGTCGGCCCCGATGCCGAGTCGGAGCAGTGGGTGCGCGCCATTGCCGAACCGGCCGGTCTCGATTTCGCGGTCGCCAGCAAGGAGCGACTGGGTGATCGCCAGGTGCGCACCACCCTCCCCGCGTGTGACTATCGGGGGCGCCATGTGGTGCTGGTCGACGACATGGCCAGCACCGGTCGCACCCTGATCGCCGTGGCAAGCCAGCTCGCGCAACGCGGCGCCGCCGCCATCGACTGCCTGGTCACCCATCCCCTGTTCGCCGACGACGCCACCTCCCAGCTCCACGAGGCCGGGGTGAATCACATCTGGAGCAGCGACGCCATCCTCCACGGCAGCAACGTGATCACCCTGGCGCCGCTGCTTGCCGCAGCGCTGCGCCAGTTGCCCTGAGCCATGGCCGCGCCACGCCTCCCGGCCAATCTCGCCCTGCTGCTGCTGGTTCTGCTCTTCGCTATCGTCCTGATCCAGGTTGGGCTGGTACGGGTCGCCTTCGAGCGCCTCGGTCTGTCGGGGAGTTCCGCTGCGCTACTGCTGATGAGCTCACTGGCCGGCAGTGTCATCAACCTGCCGCTCTTCACCCTCAGCTCGACACCGCCCGCGCAGCCTTTGCCACCGCCACCTCGCCTCTGGTTCCTGCGCCTGCCTGAATATCACGGCAAGACCCTCATCGCCCTCAATGTGGGCGGTGCACTGATTCCGCTCTGCTTCTCCATCTACCTGCTCGCCAACAATCCCTTGCCGCTGGGGGATGCGCTGCTGGGGGTCGGTTTTGTCGCCCTGGTCGGTCGCCTCTTCAGCCGCCCCATCAGCGGCCTTGGCATCGGCATCCCGATCCTCATCGCCCCTCTCGCCGCCGCGCTGGCGGCGCTGCTCATCAATCCGGAGCAGCGCGCGCCGCTGGCCTATATCAGCGGTACGCTCGGTGTGTTGATCGGTGCCGATTTGTTGCGGCTCAAGGATATTCGCCGACTTGGCGTTCCCCTTGCCGCCATCGGCGGTGCCGGCACCTTTGATGGCGTATTCATCACCGGCATCGTCGCCGTACTGCTTACCTAAATGGTAATCTGACGCACTTTTCTTCAACTGCGCCATGCCATGACCCACAACAAAACCATTTTGATTACCGGCTGTTCGAGCGGCATCGGCCTCTGCTGCGCCAAGGGGCTCGCGGCCCACGGCTGGCGCGTCTTTGCCACGGCGCGCAAGGCTGCCGACGTGGAACAGCTGGCCGCCGCCGGGCTCGAAGCGCTGCGCCTCGACCTGGCCGATCCCGACTCCATCGGTGAGGCGCTCGATGAGGTGCTGCGCCGTACCGGCGGCACCCTCGACGCACTGTTTAACAACGGTGCCTATGGTCAGCCGGGTGCTGTGGAGGATCTGAGCCGCGCGGTGTTGCGCGAACAGTTCGAAACCAACCTGTTCGGCACCCACGACCTGACGGTGCGCGTATTGAAGGTGATGCGCCGACAGGGCCACGGCCGCATCGTCACCAACAGCTCGCTGCTCGGCTACGTCAGCCTGCCGTTTCGCGGTGCCTACAACGCCAGCAAGCACGCCCTGGAAGGGCTCACCGATACGCTGCGCCTGGAGCTGCGTGGCAGCGGCATCCACCTTGCGCTGATCGAACCGGGCCCGGTCTCCAGCCGCTTTCGCGCCAACGCCTTCGCCATGTACCAGCAGCATATCGACAAGGCCCACAGCCCGTTCCGCGTCACCTATGAGGGGATGGAGCGGCGCCTGAAAAAACAGGGAGCAGCGCAACCTTTCACCCTGCCCCCCGAGGCGGTGCTGGAAAAATTGCTACACGCCCTAGAGAGCCGGCGCCCGCGGGTACGCTATTACGTCACCTTCCCCGCCCACCTGTTTGCCTGGCTCAAACGGCTGCTGCCCCACAGCATGCTCGATGGGGTGATGGCACGCATCTCACGCGGCGAGAACAAGTAGCCGATGTTCTCCAAGCCGGTTCGCGTCACCGTGCTGTTGCTGCTGCTTGCCTTCGTCGCGGCAAGTAGTTGGCTGACGCACCGGCGCACCACCAGCTGGCAGGAGCCCCTTTGGGCAGTGGTCTATCCCATCAACGGCGATGGCAGTGAGCTCACCCGCCAGCACATCGCCACGCTCACCCCCCAGCACTTCGCCGCCATCGAAACCTTCTTTAGTGAAGAGGCCGCACGCTACGCGCTCCCCCTGCAACGACCGGTCGAGGTCAAACTGGCGCCGCCGGTCGCCGAACTGCCACCCTCGCCACCCCACCAGGGCAACCTGTTCCAGATCGCCGCCTGGAGCCTGCAGATGCGCTGGTGGGCATGGCGACACAACAGTTTTGACGGCCCGGTCGATCTCAAGCTCTATGTGATCTACCACGTCCCACAACCGGGTGTGGCGCTGCCCCACTCCCTCGGACTGGAGAAAGGGTTGATCGGTGTCGCCCACGTCTTTGCCGATCCCCGCCAGGACCAAACCAACAACGTCATCATCAGCCACGAACTGCTCCATCTGGTGGGGGCCACCGATAAATACGACCCTGCCTCCAACCAACCCCGTTTCCCCGAGGGCTATGCCGACCCGGAACAGTCACCGCTGCTGCCGCAACACTATGCCGAGCTGATGGGGGGGCGTATCCCCCTCTCGCAACGCGAGGCCGAAATTCCCTCAACGCTCGATAGCGTCCTCATCGGTGATGTCACGGCGCGCGAGATCCGCTGGATAGAGTGAGGGACGCGCCAGCACGCCAGCGAATGACACTGTGGCGATGCGTCGGAGAAAAAATCGGGGAATAGCTTCAGAGCCTGCAGCGGACCGATGGTAAGCATCTGGCAAAGCGCTGCCGGCCAGCTATCCGGTCAACCCAAATGTGACACGGTGCCACGCCAAACAGCGGCAGGAGCGCCACAATCAGCGCGCCGTTCCAACACTCAATCCATTCATGAATAGAGCACACTGCAAGGTTGTTGTGGCGGCGATGCTATTTTCGTCGCTCGCGGGCTGTACGGTGACCGGCCCCGAAATCCGCCTCCGGCCACCCCTGCAAATCGAAGTGGAGGCAGATGGCCATCACCATCATCACCACAAACATTTCCATAAAGACGATGACTGAGACCACCATGAAACTGAAACTCTTCCTGCTACTGCTTGCCACCGCCCTGCTTACCAGCCTCTCTGGTTGCACCGTCAGCGGACCCGGCATCAAAATTCGTCCGCCCATCCACGTGGAAGGTGGCGGCGCCCCCGGTCATTGCCCCCCCGGCCAGGCCAAGAAGGGACGCTGCTGATCCGTCTCTTCCCTCCTGCTGCGCCCCCACCGCTGAGGTGGGGGCCACTACTCCTCTTCTCAGCGCCCCCTCTGCGCTGCGCCATCACCCCGAATTGACGACAACAACGCCTCGATCCGCTTGCGCAACGGCTCAATCACGCGCTCCGGCAGCGAGCCTTCGCTAACCTCTTCCCCCATCTCGATACCGACCACCAGCAGCTGATCGGGCAGCTCCCCCAGTATGGCAGCCAGGGCGAGGGCCTCCGCCACCCCGAACCCATGGCTGGAGAGGAGCGCAGATTCACGGGCCAGCTCCTCCGGCAAGAAGGTTTGGATGGCGCCCGAGGCAACTCCGCTGCGCATGGCATCGATGATCACTGCCCCATCCACCGTGCGCAGCTGCTCGATGAGCAGCGCACCTGGACGATCGCTGCGAATGAATTTGAGCTGGAGATGGGGAAAACGGCGCGCGAGTGCGCTGCTCTCCAGCGCGTCAATGGCCAGCCAGCCCAGACGATCGGCTCCAAAGGGGGAGCCGACGCCGATGAGGGCAACGCATGTTCTTTCAGTGGCGCGGCAAGGCATCGCAGATGTTACGACAAGGACAGGGCGGTTTCGGGTGGCAAGCTCATTCGCGCGCGACATTCACCTTGAGGAAGTGGGTAGCGCAGGAGATGCACGGGTCATAATTGCGGATCACCTGCTCGCCGCGCAGGCGCAGCGCATTGTCGTCGTGGTCGAGGCCAAAGGTGGTGAGGGCCCGTTTCAGGTCCTCCTCCATGCGCGCCTGGTTCTGGCTGGTGGGCGGCGTGATGGTCGCGCTCACCACCACGCCCTGCGCGTTCAGCTCATAGCGGTGCCAAAGAATGCCGCGCGGTGCTTCGGTGCAGCTGTAACCGATCCCGGCCTTTGGCCTGGCCGCCACATAACTGGGCTGTGCGGGCGCGTAGTTTTCCAGAAGCGCGATCGCCTCGAGGAGGACGTAGTGAATTTCAGCGGCACGCGCCACCACGCTGTGGAACATGTTGCGGCTGGGAAAGGTGATGCCACACTCTGCGAGTAGTTGCCGTGTCGCCGCAGGCAAGCGATCGTGATTGAGGTTGAGCCGTGCCAGTGGCCCCACCAGATAGGGAACAGCCTCCCCCCCCGTGCCATAGCCCGCGGGATAGTGGTGCGCGTGTAACGCGGTGGAGTGCGCCACCTGGGATTCACGAAAATAGTCCTGGAAGCGGTCGCTGGATATGTCGAGTCCCGCACTGCTCACCAGCCGCCCTTCGTTGAAGGGATATTCGTGCGGGTGACGCAACGCCACGCTAATAAACGGCTGCGCATCCTCGGGCAGCGGCAGTTGGCAGACCCAGCGCAACAGGGCCTCCGCCTCCGGCAGCGCGGCACGCAGCTTGGTGAGGAGGGCTGCGGCGGCCTGCTGCTCGGGCGCCTTATGGAAACCACCGATGCGTGCCCCGACCGGATGGACCGAGCGCGCACCGAGCATACGCAGCAGTTCGTTGCCGAGCGATTGGAGGTGCAGGCCACGCCGCACCTCGTTTGGATAGTGCTGCGCCATCTCGATGGCGCTGTTAAAGCCGACAAAGTCGGGAGCGGCGAGCAGATGGATATGCAAGGCGTGGCTCTCCAGCCACTCGCCACAGTAGAAGAGACGGCGCATGGCGCGTACCCACGGTCCCGCTTCGATCCCCAGGATCTGTTCGATGGCGTGGCTGGCGCTCATCTGATAGGCGACCGGGCAGATGCCACAGATGCGCGCCACGATGTCGAGCACCTCGTCGTAGTGGCGACCTTCGAGAAATTTTTCAAAGAGGCGCGGCGGTTCGAAGATGCGCAGTTTGAGCTCGGCGATCATCCCGTCACGGATGGTCAGTTCGAGCGCCCCCTCCCCCTCCACGCGGGCCAGCAACGGCACCGTGATGGGCACCTCGCGCCGTTCGCTCATCGCTCTTCTCCCTGTTTCAGCCAGCGCTTGCCCTCCTGTTGCAGGAGCTCCTCGTGGCTGTAGATCAGCAGGAAACGCCGCGCGATCGCCTCGGGCAACAGACCGAAGCCGGCGAAGCGCTGCGCCAGGGCCGAGGTATTGAGTGTTTCGGCTGGACCAAAGCAGCCGTAACAGTCGCGCCCCACCGAGGGGCAGAGGGCACCGCAGCCGGTGCGCGTCACCGGCCCAAGGCAGGGTTCACCGCGCGTCACCAGCACGCACACCTGCTGGCTCCGCTTGCACTCCAGGCAGACCTTGTCGCGCTCCTCGGCGGGCAATACGCCAAACAGCAGCGCGCGCAACGCCGTCACCACCTGTCGGCTGGTCACTGGGCAGCCCCACAATTCGAGATCGACCTTTACATGGTCGGCGATGGCGGTGGACTCCTTGAGCAGTGCGATATGGTGCGGCTGTGCGTAGATCCCTTTCACCCACTGCTCCTTGTCGGCCAGGTTGCGCAGCGCCTGCAGCCCACCCGAGGTAGCGCAGGCACCTAGGGTGACGAGATAGCGGCTGTTGGCGCGGATCTGCGCGATGCGCTCCAGCTCGTGGGGGGTCGAGACGCTCCCCTCGACCAGGGCGATGTCGACCGGGGTAGCGGCAGCGAGATAACCGGCCTCGGCGAAGTGGACGATCTCGACCTGCCGTGCCAGTTCGAACAAGGTTTCGCCGAGATTGAGCAGGGCGAGCTGGCAACCATCGCAAGAGGAGAATTTGTGTACGGCGAGACGTGGCTTGTTCATCAGAAACCCCGCACGCCCAGTAGTGGCGAGAGTTGCGGCAGCGCAAACACCGGGCCATCCTTGCAGACGAAGTGTCCACCGAGCTGGCAGTGCCCGCATTTACCATTGCCGCACTGCATGTTGCGCTCCATGCTGAGCCAGATGTTCGCATCGGCAACGCCATGCTTGCGCAGCTCGGGAAGCGCAGCGCGCATCATTCCCTCCGGACCGCACATCATCACGATGCTGTTGGCACCGTCGAGCTTCGCCTCATCGAACAGTACCGGCACATGACCCACGTGCCACGGCCAGAGGGCACTGCCCTGGCTTGCCGCGAGCAACACCTGGGTATTGGGCAGGCGCGCCCACGCCTCGTATTGCTCACGCCAGATGAGCTCCTCGGCGTGCTTGACCCCCTGCATGATGGTAAGGCGACCGAATCGCTCGCGCCGGCGCAGCACATAATGGATCACCGACACCACCGGCGCACAGCCAAGGCCCCCGGTGATGACCACCACATCCTTGCCCTCGGCCTCGACCAAAGGCCAGCCGCGCCCGAAGGGGCCACGCACGCCGATGCGCTCACCGGGCTTGAGCTGGGCGAAGCCGGCGGTGACGCGCCCCACGCTGCGAATGGTGTGATCGAGCGTCTGCGCATCCTGCGGATCGGAGACGATGGAGATGGGGATCTCGCCCACACCATAGAGATAGAGCATGTTGAACTGGCCGGGCGTGAAGCGGTAACTCTCCTGAACGGCGGGATCGATGAAACGCAGCCGCAGCGTGAAGATGGTCGGCGTCTCCTGGATGCGCGCGACGATCTCGGCTTGCTGTGGCAGCATCATGATGCGCACTCCCCGCAGATCGCCGCCACCTCTTCGGTGATATCGATCCCCACCGGGCACCAGGCGATGCAGCGTCCGCAGCCGACACAACCGGAGCGGCCATACTGATCGTGCCAGCTGCCGAGCTTGTGGGTGAGCCACTGGCGGTAGCGTTCGGCGATCGAGCCACGTACCACCATGCCGTGGATGTAGCTGTGGCCGGCGGTAAAGCAGGAGTCCCACTGACGCAGGTGAGAGCTCGATGCACCGCTCAACTGCGGCGCGTCGTGTTCGCTGTGGCAGAAACAGGTGGGACAGACGGAGGTGCAGTTGCCACAGGCGAGGCAGCGTGTTGCGACCTCCTGCCAGCGCGGATGGTCGAGCGCGGCGAACAGGGCGCTGCGCAGCTGGCGCGAGGGCAGGCGGCGTGACTGATCTGCTGCCGCGCGCTGCTGTGCCGCGAGCGCCGTCGTGTGGTGAGACTCAAGCGCCTGCCACGGCAACTGGGCGAGCATCGTTGCCCCTGCCTCGCTGCCGCTGCGGATCACAAAACCCGCTTCCAGCTCATCGAGCAGCAGATCGTAACCGCTGCTGCAATTGGGACCATCGCCGGTGGAGGCGCAGAAGCAGGTGGCGGCGGGGTGGCTGCAGTTGACCGCGATAAGGAACAGAGCCGCGTGCCGCGCGGCAAAGTGTTCATCACGCCCCACCCCACCGAGGAAATGGGCCTCCTGCAGTTGCAGGGCGGCGAGATCGCAGCTGCGCACGCCAAGCACGGCGGTGGCCTGATAGTGGCGGGACGGCACATCAAACACCAGCGCCCCCTGCGCATCACGCCGGACTTGCCACACTATCTCTTCGGGGGCGAAGGTGAGCGGCTTGAGTGCCTGTGGGCCATTGGCCCAGGCAAAGCAGCGCGCATCAGCTCGCCGGACCACACGATAACTGCCCGGCTGCTGCTCGACACCAACCCCGTGCGGCAGTGCACTCGCCTCCTTGAGGGGGCGATAGAGGATCGCGTCATCGATCAGTTGCGGGCCAAGGATGAGGTAGCCGTGCGACTGCAATAGTTCCAGCAGTGCAGCAAGGTGGGTCCGGGGCAGAAAACGTGGCGGCATGGGTGATCGACCCTGATCGACAATCAGCCAAGCTTAGTGATCAACGGATAGAAGCGCAAACCGCGAACGCGGTGCGGGAGGGCGAGGTGGCTGTGGCTACACAGCCACCTCGGGTAACGTCAAACGTCGATGGTATAGGTCTTGAGCGGCGGGAAGCCGTTGAACTCCACCGAGCTGTAGCTGGTGGTATAGGCGCCGGTGGAGACCCAATAGAGGCGGTCGCCGACCTGGAGCGAAAGGGGCATTTCGTATTTCACATCCTCGTACATGATATCGAGGCTGTCGCAGGTGGGACCGGCCAGCACCACCTCCTCGGTCTCACCGCTGCGTTCGCAGAAGATCGGATACTTGATCGACTCGCCGAGGGTCTCGATGAGTCCGTTGAACTTGCCGATGTCGGTGTAGACCCAGCGGTTGAGCGCGGTCTTGCCCTTGCGCGAGATGAGCACCACCTCGCTGAAGATCACCCCCGAATCACCCACCAGCGAGCGCCCCGGCTCCAGGATGATCTCCGGCAGATTGTCACCGAAGTCGTCGCGCAGGAACTGGGTGATCTCCTTGGCATAGACCTCGAACTCGTTGGTGCGCGTCAGGTAGTTGGCGGGGAAACCGCCGCCCATGTTGATCATCTTCAGCTGGATGTTCTCTTCGGCCTCCAGCCAGTCATAGATAAACTTGACCTTGGCGAGCGCCGCATCCCACACACCGATGTCGCGTTGCTGCGAACCGACATGGAAGGAGACGCCGTAGGGCTCCAGGCCGAGCTTCTTGGCCAGCACCAGCAGATCGATGGCCATGTCGGGCTGACAACCGAACTTGCGTGACAGCGGCCAGTCGGCGGTCTGGGTACCCTCGGTAAGGATGCGCACGTAGACCCGTGCACCGGGGGCCTCTTCGGCGAGCATGCGCACATCGTATTCGCTGTCGGTGGCGAACATGCGCACGCCGCGTCGGTAAAACTCGCGCACGTCCTTGCGTTTCTTGATGGTGTTGCCGAAGCTGATGCGGTCGACGGTGACGCCGAGCCCCATCACCTTGTCCAGCTCATAGATGGAGGCGATGTCGAAGTTGGAACCGAGGTCGCGCAGCAGCGTCAGCACCTCGACATTGGGATTGGCCTTCACCGCGTAATAGATCTTGGCGTAATCGAAGCCCTTGCGCAGCTCCTGATACTTCTTGCGGATGTTACCGATGTTGATCACCAGAAACGGTGTCTCCTTGTCGGCAGCGAACTCCTTCATGCTCTGCCACTCCTGCTCCGACATGTAATCGGTAATCTTCACATCGTACATGCTGAACATCGCGCTCGTATCACCTCTCTACCACGAGACCATTATCAAACCGCAGGAAGCGGAACCATTGCCTTGTAGACCAACCTTGCCGCACCCCCACGCCAATCGATGCCTCTCACCGCCGCCATCTTGCTCAGAGAATGGACGGAACAGGCCGGGGGCCTGGGATGAGACCAACGATTTACCAGGGGATTTGCAGTCACTTCCACTGGCGTGGATTCGACCGCAGGGAGCAGGAGAGCATTGAAGGCCAGTCCGTCGCGCGTCGGGCAGGCGCCAAGACATCGGGGACTCGACACATCGGCTTCTCCAAAAGGAAAGGTTGATTCGGCGCCTAGTATATTACAGGGGGGGGCGATGTCACCTACCTGGGGCACACTGGGCAAAAATTTTTTCGCGACCGATCCGGCCGTGGGAGCGCCTATCTGGGGCGGCCCTTCTTCGACAGGTACTCCAGCTCCACCAGCCTGGCCTGGAGCGCCGCCACCCCCTCCTCCACCGACTCCAACTCGGCAATCAACCCCTCGGGACAGAAGGCGATCTCCAGGAACTCGCCGATCACATCCTCCTCCTCGTTGTAGTGGGTGACCCACCAGACCCCCGCCACCCCACTCTCACGGATAAGTGTCACACCCAGGTTGCGCACCTCGGCACTGATCTCACCTTCGCCCAGCGTCTCCTGCAACATGGTGTAATCCTGGTGTGTCAGGGGCAACGCACGCAGATCGATGTGGGCCGGCTCATCACGCTCCAGCAGCCCCTTGAGCAGCGAGACGATCTCGTGCAGCAACGCCTGTGCATTCACGCCGCGGCTCGGATCTGCCAAGCCGCCCAGCAGCGGAGTGTCGGAGTTGTCGTTATTCATGGTTTGTCAGGGTATTTTTTCGTGACGGATCGTGACTATACCACCCACCCGTTAACCTTACCTCACGGCGCCATACTGCTTAGCAACGGCCCGTTCCCCAGCAAATGATCAGCCATGAGAATGGGAGAGAAAAAAACACAATCATAAACTTGTATTTTACAGGCTTGTTCCATTAGCATTCGCCCTGTTCGCCATTGGATGAAGCAAGGAACCAGAAGGAATTTACTATGTTCGGATTATTCAAGAACAAGGCCGCCACCCAAGGGAATCAGCAGACCCCGCCGAGTGAAACCCAGGCAAATACCCCCACCGCCCCCGGCACCGAGATCCACTACAGCCCCACCCTCATCGACGAACTGAAAGGCGACCACCAACAGCTGCTCGCGGCCTACATGTCCATCAAGGCCAGCTTTGACCAGGGCAACTATGCGGCGGTTTCACAGCAGCTCAACGACTTTCGCTTTGGACTGCATAGCCACCTGCTCACGGAGAATGTCCGCCTCTACATCTATGTCGGCAGCATGTTGAGCCATGACGGGCAGAAAGCCGAGATGATCCGCACCTTCCGCCACGAGATGGAGGGTATCGGCAAAACAGCTCTCCGGCTGCTGAAAAAATATGAAGCCATCAACCTGGATACCGAACTGGCCGATCCCTTCGCCAGGGATTTTGCCGCCATTGGCTCGATCCTCACCGATCGCATCAAGAAAGAGGAGAGTGTGCTCTACCCTCTCTATCTGTCATGCCAATGATGAGTTATATCTGAGCCGGGGCAGGCTGGCTTGGTTCGGCTACAGTGCCACTTCCGGCTCGGGTCCCGACGCCAGCCGATGGGCCCAGCGGGTGGTCTCGGGCAGACGGTAGCGGGTGGTACAGGCCAACACATAGTGGATGGCCGTAGCGAGGGAGACGCGGTGGCCAAGTGATACATAGAGCGGGCTGACACCGTTACGACTACGCACCACGGCACCGACCACTTCCTCATGATCGCACAAGGGGACCCAACGCCCCTTCTCCTGCGGCAGCTCTCCATGCGCACCGATCAGCCGGCTCTTGGCCACGCCGATCGCTGGCAGATCGGTCAGCACCCCCAGGTGCGCGGCAATGCCAAAACGGCGTGGGTGAGCGATTCCCTGCCCGTCGCAAAGCAATAGGTCGGGCAGCCGCGGCAGCTGCTCCAGCGCCTGAAGCACCGCCGGGATCTCGCGAAACGAGAGCAATCCCGGTACGTAGGGAAAGGTAGTGGGGAGGCGGGCGATGGCGTAACTCTCGACGGTCAGTTCTGGAAAACGCAACACGGCCACTGCCGCACGGGTGATGGTGTTGTTGGCCTCATAACCCACATCAACACCGGCGACCAGGTGAACCTCGCCGAGCCGATCACAACGCTCCACCAGAGCGCACATCCGGCGCTGCAATGCCACCGCCTCTTTTGGCGTAATGTCCCAGCGGTGTTCATGATGAAGGTGTAACTTGCCCATTCTTGAAAATCGCTCCGGTGCCCCGCACAATGCGCGCTTCAATAAACGACCCGAGCGGACCATGAGCGGAAAATCTCCCTACATTTTCGACGTCGATACCGACGATTTCCAGCAGAAGGTGATCGAGGCCTCACACCAGCAGCCAGTGATGGTCGACTTCTGGGCAGACTGGTGCGGCCCGTGCCTCGCCCTGAGTCCGGTGCTCGACCGCGTCATCCCCGAATATGAGGGGCGCGTATTGCTCGCCAAGGTCGATGCCGACGAGAACATGAAGTTGTGTGGTCACTACAAGCTGCGCGGTTTCCCCACTGTGCTGCTGTTCGTCAACGGCGAAGAGGCAGAGCGCTTCTCCAGCGCACGGCCAGCACCGTTCGTACGCGAATTCATCGACCGTCATCTGCCCTAGGGCACTACATCTCATGGCAGCCATCGCGCAAGCTGAGCCGGATGGCTGCCTGAGGTATCTCCCATGGGCAGCGCAAGGTCATTGCAGCCGGCGATGGAGGTCCGTTACCACGTCTGTGCTGACAAACGGTTACAATGGCTGCACACACACGATGTTAGGCGCGCATGACACGACGCATTGAAGTGGTGGGCCAGCTGGGCGTCACACCGCTCACCGCCGCACAGATCACCACCCTCCACGAAAGCGCTACGCCGGTAACCACCCGCCACGGCGACACCTTCACCGGTCGTCCCAGCACACACTTGCTGGTGACCGACAGCCACATCATCAAGCTGCGCACCGAGTATCAACTCAAGGAGAAGGATGCGCGCCGTTTCATCGACCAGGCCCTGCAACGGGAGCGCCGACTCGGCATCTATCACCCGTCCAAAACCTGGTTTCTCATCTTCGACGATGAACAGGAGTTTCCGCTCATCGCCAACATCACGGCGCGCCTGGTGCCGCTCAATGATCTCGACCAGCTTACCCCGCCCATCGATGCTGCCCGCTACATCGAATTGCTGGGCGAGATGTTCCACCTCTATCTGCAGATCGCGGCACAACATGAGCTCGCCCTCGACATCAGTCTCTCCAACTTCGCGCTGGATCAGCAGCGAAAGCTCTATTACATCGACGACGATGTCTACGCCTGGGACCAGTTCACCACCCTCTCCCACTATCTGGGGGTGCTGTTGCGCACCCAGGAGCGGATTGATACGGATGCGGCCCGCCAGCTCGGCACATCACTACGGCACTCGCTGCTGGATGCCTTCGATGACAAACTGTGGCTGAATGTGGTGGCCGAGGAGGCGCGTTCCCTCTTCATGACCGAGCCGCGCAAGGAGGCGATGCGCGCCCTGGTGAAGGCGCTCACCGCCACCAGCTCCACCATCCGGCAAAAGTCCGAGCTACCGGCCAGTACCGTAGTGGCACTGCTGGCCGACATCCACGCCAATGCTCCAGCGCTCGAAGCCGTGTTGAATTACCTGCAACAGCGCAACATTACAGATATTCTGGTGTTGGGTGACATCGTCGGTTACGGCCCTCATCCGCAACAGTGCATCGACATGCTGCGGGCGCTGCCCAACGCGCGCAGCGTGCAGGGCAATCACGATCATGCCGTCGCCTCTCAACACTACAGCTTGGGCTTCTCCCCCTTCAGCCGCTGGGTGATCGAATGGACCATCGCGCGTTTGGCGCAAGAAGCGATCGACTGGCTCGACAACCTGCCGCTCTACCTGCAGGGCGAAAAGTGGATCGCGGTGCATGGCGCACCCAACGACAAGACCTTCTTCAATGCCTATGTCTACGAAATGACCTACGAGGACAATCTCGCCAATCTGGAGACGCGCGCATTGCAGTACTGCTTTCACGGTCACACCCATCTGCAAAAGGTCTACTACCGCACGCGGCTTCAGGACCAACAAAGCACTGCCGCACGACAGCGGCTGAGAGATTATGAGCGGGCACTGGTCTGTCCCGGCTCGGTGGGGCAACCACGCAATGGCAAGCCCGGCGCGCAGCTGGCCCTGCTTGACATGGCCACAACCGAGTTGGAGTTCGTCACCCTCGACTACAAGCTCGACTCCACCTTACACGACATGCGCATACACAATTTCCCACTGGTACTCATCGACCGTCTGAAAAACGGTCGCTGAGCATTCGCAGATGCAGCGATAAAAAAAGGGAGGCGAGCCTCCCTTTTTTCTTCGGTACGCACGACACCTTAGGGGCAGTGCGGGGCGATCTCCGGCAGCGATTTGCGCAGCGCAGCCCAACCCATGCCGAGGTTGGCCTTGGTGGAGGTGATCAGCACCGCCATGGCGTCGGGCTTGCCCGGTACGATCGACATGAAGTGGTAGGTGCGCTCGGTGGACATCTGCACTTCGCGAATCGAATTCTTCACGGGGGTACCGCGCTGCTGGGAGAGCAGCTTTTCTACGCCGCTCACGCCCTTGCCGCGGAACATATCCACGGCCGCGGCCGCCACCGCATCGAGATAACTCTGGGTGAAGTAGGGGACATTGTGGGCCACGCCCAGCAGCAGGCCGGTGGAGAGATCCACCACGGCGATGCCGAGGGCACCATCCACATCATCCATTACAGTTGCGCAAACATCATTAAGGGACGCCATTTAAAAACTCCTGCGGTGTTATATGTAAATAATCATTGCGCATCCCGGTTCAGAATGCGCTGTTTTTGACGGAAATCCTACGATACCATAAACATCAAGGCTTAACCTCGGCGATACGTTCCGCCGCCTCGCGTGCCTGGATGACAATGCGATCCACCGCACGTCTTGCCTGGGCGAGGGTCAGGCCGAGGTTGGGCTTGATGTTGGTAAAGACCGTCAGGCTCAGATTCTTGCCGGCATGGAGCACGTAGATATTCCCCTCCATACCTTCGACCATTACGTTGACGGTCGGCCCCTTCTTCGCCTCACGCGCCAGCGTGTCGCTCAGCGCCATCAGCGCCGAACTCATCGCGGCAAAGCGCCGGCCATCGAAGCCGGTCGGCAACACCTGTCCCCAGGCATGGCCGTCGCTACTGGTGACGAGTGCGCCGATGATATCGCTCGACTCTTCCACCAACTCGTGCAGCAGTGTGTTCAACTGGCCACGAAAATCATCGCTGAGCGCCGAGGCACCGGTCGACTGGATACGCTCCACCAGGCTCGAAATGTCTTTTGCTATTGTCATGTTTATTACTCCCCCCTGCTTTCCAACATTGCCAACAATGCATGAATCAGCAGTTTTACATCCTCGCTGTTTCGTGCATCGATTTCGAATACCGGCAGCGGCTGTTGTCGCTGCTCCAGCGTCAACTGCACCAACTCATAGATATCCTTGCCATTATTATTGTTGCGGTTGAGTCCGATCACCGCGCCGGTAGCATCAATGAATTTCGCAAAGCGATCCAGATAAAAAATCATGTCGGCGATGGGGTCGGCACGGGTGGCATCAACCATCAGGATCAGTCCGAGTCCGCCCTCGGTAAGGATCTCCCACATAAAGTCGAAGCGCTCCTGCCCCGGTGTGCCATAGAGATGGATGTACTGGCCATCGTCCAGGGTGAAGAAGCCGTAATCCATGGCGACTGTGGTGGTCTCCTTGCGCGCCAGCGTCTCGTCAGTGGCGGCCACATCGGTGGAGACCGGGGGTATATCGCTGATGGCGGCGATGGCGGTAGTTTTGCCGACCCCGACCGGGCCGGCGAAAATCAGTTTGTCTCCCTGGGAACTCATATCAATCCCTCTTCAAGGCCAGTCTTCTGGCGATCTTGCTGAGCAATCCAGCGTTGGCGGGGCTTTTCGATGGCAGCGGTGTCACCACAGGTGCCGACGCCTTCGATTCCACCACCCCGAAGGCCAACGCTGCGTTGTAGAAATCGATCACCTGGGGCAGAGCCACACCGCCCGCACTGGCGAGCGCATGCAGGGTGAGCGGCTGGCGCGACAGCAGTGCCGCCAGCTTCAGATACTCGGGACGCACATGGCGGCTGTTGAATTTTGGCCACACCTTAAGCCGCACCGGCACCTCGGTGGAGTGGCCCTCCGGCAGTACTCCGCGCGAGCCGTGGCGCTCGGCGAGCCAGATGACATCGTGCAGACGGGTCAGCGACATTCCCCGCGCCGCCTGCATGAACTCGCTTTCGCCCAGCCTGTCCACCCGCAACAGCTCCGGGCCGGACTGCGCCACCCTGGCCATGGTTATGCTGTCGACGCGGGTGTAGATACCCCGGGTTGGACCGTGGATCAGCACGACACTACCCTCACAGCACTCCACGCGCAGCAGGGAACGGCTGAGCATCGCATCGAGCAACAGATAGAAGAGGTTGCCGGGCAGGGGCGAGGCCGCGATCGGCTTTGCAGTGGTGGCAGGTGTCGCCGCCACCGGCGCTGCCACGCTTCTGGTGGAGAGGCGTGTCAGCAGTTCGACCAACAGATCATGCAGGGTCTGCACCCGCACCGGGCGAAGCAGGCTGGCATGGCCCTGGCCCTGGTCCTCGCTGTCTACGAACAGCACGGCGCGCTGCCCGGCGGCAAGGCTACCGAGTGCCGCCTTGCCCGCCTCGCTGGCGGGACTGAGCAGCACGATATCGCCGGAGTAGTCGCCGCTGCCGAGCACCTTGACGGAGTGATCGAGAGCCGCCAGCAGATTTGCGGCGACATTGACCACCGTCCCCTCCTGGGGTGAAAGACCGACCACGGAAAGGGTTACCTCACTCATCGCAGGCATCCTCCCCACTCGTTACGGTACACATTGTTGACTCTCGCGGCATGGGCCACTCATCTTTATCGGGATATCGAACACAAGACCGGAAAGGCCGGATATCTGTCGGTCGGGCGCTTTTTGGCGCGCCTTGACGGGAATGTATGGAGCTTCAGACCAAAAACCTAGAGCTTTGCTATGGAATATGGCGCCAATGTGACCAGGCTCACACTATTTGAAAGGTGCCACCCCTGGCAAGCGCATTCACACCGCCAGCCACAATCCCAGTGCCAGCAGCAGCCCGTGCAGCAGCAGGGCAGCGATGGTCTGCACGATGGCGGGTACCAGCAGCGGCGTCTCCTGGGCATGGCGCAGCAGGGTGCGCGTGGCCAAAACGCTGAGCGGCAACGGCAACAGGCCAAGCAGACTCCATGATGGCAGGTGTTGGGCCAGCACCAGCACCAGCAGCGCGGCGTAGGCCGTCGCTACCAGCAGCAGATACCCCCAACGGGCGCGTTCTACACCAAGGCGCACCACCCAGTGACGCTTGCCGGCCGTGGCGTCGGCGGTGCGATCGGGAAACTGGTTGATATAGAGCAGCGCGGTGGCGAGCAACGCATAGGGCAGCGAGGCGAGCAGCGGCAGCGCAGTAAACTCGTGGCGCTGGACATAATCGGCACCGCTGATGATGAGCAGGCCAAAGCCGAGCGCAATGCTCACTTCGCCGAGGCCGTGGCTGTTGAGGGCGAAAGGGGGCGCCGAGTAGGCCCAGCCGATGAAGAGCCCGAGCAGTCCGATCGCGAGCAGGCCACTCCCCGAGTGGAGCAACAACCACACCCCCAGCAGTGCACCACCGCCCAACAGTGCAACACCGAAGCGCGCCGTCTCCGTTTTGGTCAGCACGCCATTTTGAATGAAGCGGCTGCCGCCGGTGAAAGGAAAGAGCCGTTCCTGATTGAGGTCGTCGGTGCCGTTGAGGGCATCGTAGTAGTCGTTGAGGACATTGACGCCAGCGTGTATCACCACCGCACCCAGCAGCGTCAGCAGGGCAAGAACGGTATCGATAGGAATCCCGCTATAGCGGGCGAGCGCCACACCGATCACCGCCGGCACGGCGCTGGCCGCCAGGAACGCGGGGCGGGTGGCGAGCAGGTAGCGCTTGACCGGGTTGTTCAAGGTGGCGACGAGCGGTTCAGCGGGTGGCACAGTATCCATCTCCCAACAATAGAGTCGTTCCAATTTTCACTGGCAACCAATGTACCGCAACCCTGCGGCTGCCTGTCATATAAGGGGTGTTATGGGCGGATAAGCGGATTCGGCTGGCCTGTTGTTTTAGCCGTCACGGCGAACTAGTATGGCTTTGTCCTCAGCCGGAACATACCGGAGCCAGGGATAGAACAAGAGGGAGCCGCCCTCCCCCATCACAGCGTGTCAACACATGGAGATCATGGAATGAACATCATCAAGAAGATCCTCGCTATCGTCACCATCGCAGCACTGAGTGCCTCGTTCTGCGCCAAGGCGGAAACCACCCCGTCACCGCGCGACCTCTTCGTGGAAAGCGAAAGCCCGCTCGGCTTCAACGAAACGGTGGAGGCGCTCAAGGCGGAGATGACCGCCAACGGCTGGAGCGTGCTGGCCACACACGACCTCTCTGCCGCGCTGGCCAAGAAAGGGCATGACGTGCTGCCGGTCGCCATCATCGAAGGATGCAGCGGCAAATTCAGTGTCACGCTGCTGAAGAAGGATGAGACCCGCTATGTCTCCTCACTGCTGCCCTGCCGCGTTTCGGTCTACGCCACCAGCAGCGGCAAGGTGATCATCTCGCGCATGAATACCACAGTCATGGGCGCCCAGATGGAGCCGGCCGTGGCCGAAGTGATGGCCAAGGCAGGGGCGGGGATCGAGGCAGTCATTGCCAAGGTGACTGCCAAAAAGTAACTCACACCGTGCGGGCAGCATACTGCTGCCCGCACCTCCCTTCCCTCTGGCACACCCTTGCTGATTACCTCTTGCTGAAACGCATCTCCCCCTCGACGACATCGACCACGATGGTGTCGCCGGGGCCGAAGCGCCCGGCGAGGATCTGCTGCGCCAGGCCGTTCTCGATCATCTGCTGTACCGCACGCTTCAGGGGACGTGCACCATACACCGGATCGAAACCTGCTTCACTCAACTGGTCAAGCGCGGCATCACTCAGCTCCAGTTGCATGTCGCGCTCGGCCAGACGCTTGCGCAGATAGGCGATCTGGATGTTGGCGATGGCGTGGATCTGCGCGCGGCCGAGCGGGTGGAACACCACCACTTCGTCGATGCGGTTGATGAACTCGGGGCGGAAGTGCTGCCCCACCACCTCCATCACCTCGCGCTTCATCTGCTCGTAATTTGCCTCAGTCGCCAGTTCTTGAATGCGGTGCGAGCCCAGGTTGGAGGTCATCACGATCACCGTGTTGCGGAAGTCGACGGTGCGCCCCTGGCCGTCGGTGAGACGGCCATCGTCGAGCACCTGCAGCAGCACGTTGAAGACATCGGGGTGGGCCTTCTCCACCTCGTCGAGCAGCACTACCGAATAGGGCTTGCGCCGCACCGTCTCGGTGAGATAGCCGCCCTCTTCATAACCGACGTAGCCGGGCGGTGCACCGATGAGACGCGCCACGCTGTGCTTCTCCATGAACTCGCTCATGTCGATGCGCACCATCGCCTCTTCGGTGTCGAACAGGAAACCGGCCAGCGCCTTGCACAGTTCGGTCTTGCCCACCCCGGTGGGACCCAAAAACAGGAACGAGCCGTTGGGCCGGTTGGGGTCGGAGAGGCCGGCGCGCGAACGGCGGATCGCATCAGCCACCGCCTTCACCGCCTCGTCCTGACCCACCACGCGCTGGTGCAGTTCCCCTTCCATGCGCAACAGTTTTTCGCGCTCGCCTTCGAGCATCTTGGAGACGGGAATGCCGGTCCACTTGGAGACCACCTCGGCGATCTCCTCGTCGGTCACCTTGTTGCGCAACAGCTTGGTCTCCTGTCCCTGCATCGCTTCGGCGCTCTGCAATTTTTTCTCCAGCTCGGGGATACGGCCGTACTGGATCTCCGACATGCGGCCGAGGTCACCGGCGCGCCGCGCCGTCTCCAGCTCAAGACGTGCCCGCTCCAGCTCCTCCTTCACATGCTGGGTGCCCTGCAGCGAGGACTTCTCGGCGGTCCAGATCTCCTTGAAGTCGGCGTACTCGCGCTCCAGCTTGTCGATCTCCGCCTGCAGATCATTAAGGCGGCGCTTGGAGGCCTCGTCGCTCTCCTTTTTCAGCGCCTCGCGTTCGATCTTCAACTGAATGAGGCGGCGGTCGAGCTTATCCATCTCCTCCGGCATCGAGTCGATCTCCATGCGGATGCGCGAGGCCGCTTCGTCGATGAGATCGATCGCCTTGTCGGGCAACTGGCGGTCGGTGATGTAGCGGTGCGACAGCGTGGCCGCGGCGACGATGGCCGGGTCGGTGATCTGCACGCCGTGGTGCACCTCATACTTTTCTTTCAGGCCGCGCAGGATGGCGATGGTGTCCTCCACCGTCGGCTCGTCCACCAGCACCTTCTGGAATCTTCTTTCGAGCGCCGCATCCTTCTCGATGTACTTGCGATATTCATCGAGGGTGGTGGCGCCGACGCAGTGCAGCTCGCCGCGCGC
Source organism: Gammaproteobacteria bacterium (assembly GCA_036401755.1). Taxonomy (GTDB): domain Bacteria; phylum Pseudomonadota; class Gammaproteobacteria; order Thiohalomonadales; family Thiohalomonadaceae; genus DASWUD01. The sequence goes on along the minus strand of DASWUD010000192.1, from coordinate 1,154 downwards.
CAGCGCCGGCTTCAGCATGTTGCCCGCGTCCATCGCCCCCTCGGCCTTGCCCGCGCCGACCATGGTGTGGATCTCGTCGATGAAGAGGATGATCTGCCCCTCCTGCTTGGCGAGATCGTTCAACACCGCCTTGAGGCGCTCCTCGAATTCGCCGCGGAACTTGGCGCCGGCGATGAGCGCACCCATGTCGAGGGAGAGCAGCCGCTTATGCTTCAGGCTCTCCGGCACCTCGCCGTTGATGATGCGCTGCGCCAGCCCCTCAACGATGGCGGTCTTGCCCACGCCGGGCTCACCGATCAGCACCGGGTTGTTCTTGGTGCGGCGCTGCAGCACCTGCACCGCGCGGCGGATCTCGTCGTCGCGGCCGATCACCGGGTCGAGCTTGCCCTGCTCGGCGCGCTCGGTGAGGTCGATGGTGTACTTCTGCAGCGCCTGGCGCTGCTCCTCGGCGTTGGGGTCGTCCACCTTCTGTCCGCCACGCACCTGCTCGATAGCCTGCTCCAGCGCCCCCTTGCTCGCCCCCGCCTTGCGCAGCAGGTTGCCGAGCTCGCCCTTGTCGTCGAGGGCGGCGAGGATGAACAGCTCGCTGGAGATGTACTGATCCTTGCGCTGCTGCGCCAGTTTGTCGGTGAGGTTGAGCAGGCGGTTGGTGTCGTTGGAGATATGCACCTCGCCGCCGGTCCCCTCCACGCTGGGCAGGCGATCAAGCGCCTCACCCAGCTGCGAGCGCAATTGGTTGACGTTCACCCCCGCCTGGGAAAGCAGCGCGCGCACCGAACCGCCCTCCTGGTCGAGCAGCGCCGCCGCCACATGCAGCGGTTCGATATATTGATGATCGCGCCCCACAGCGATGCTCTGCGCATCGGCCAGCGCCATCTGGAATTTAGTAGTCAGTTTGTCCATTCGCATTGTTCAACAACCTCTTGAATCCGGTGTAGGAATTGAGGGATAGATAGGGGCGGACTCCGGCAATTCAAGCAGTCAATGAAGGGTTTATAGCTGTGCGCCTTCTCGGAAATACCCAGCAACGAGTGGCATGATGACTGTCGATTGTGGTAATAATCCATCCATTTTGTAGGGAAGACGCCCCTTTATTTTTTTACACCTCCTGTTTTTTTTAGCGCGTTACCACCTTTACAGCCACGGCACGCTTA
>DASWUD010000191.1:0-5319 GCA_036401755.1 Gammaproteobacteria bacterium | reverse complement strand
CGTGCAGTTCGCAGCTGAGCGGCAGCGCATCGCTGTTGCGCAGCTCCAGTGCTACCGTCGACCAGACCCCCACCGGCAGATTGCGGTTGAGGTGCCGCTGTAGCTGGGGCAGGGGACGCTGGCGCTGGCGCTGCCAGTCGGCGAAGGCGCTGGCGCCTAGCAGCAGACCACCCCCTTGCCACAGCACCTCCACCTCGGAGAGCAAGGCGGCGATGATGCCCAGCAGTGCCCAGGCGAGGGCGAGCGTGACCAGCAGCGGTGCCGGGGTGAATCTCACTGACGCGGGGCCTCGACGTTGGCCAGCAGATCACGCAGCACGTCGTCGGGACGATAGCCCTCGATCTCCAGATCAGCGGAGAGCTTGATGCGGTGGCGCAGCACTGCGGGGGCGATCGATTTGACGTCGTCGGGGGTGACGAAGAGGTTGCCGTTGGCCAGTGCATGGGCACGCGCACAGCGCAACAGGGCGATACCGGCGCGTGGTCCGGCACCGTTGTCGATCCCCTGCCAGTCGCGCGTGGCACGCACGATGCGCACGATGTAATTGAGGATGGTCTCATCCACTGCCATCCGCGCTGCAGCCCCCTGCACCTCGATGACTTGGGCGGGCGTCAGTACCGCCTCGATGGCAGAGACATCGAGTTGGTTGCCCACCGCGTGGCTGGTCACCTGGCGGATCATTTCGCTCTCTTCGGCCTCGCTGGGATAGCCGATGAAGACATTGAGCAGAAAGCGATCGAGCTGGGCCTGCGGCAGGGGATAGGTCCCCTCCTGCTCCACCGGGTTCTGCGTGGCCATTACCAGAAAGGGTTGCTCCAGAGCAAAGGTCTTGCCCTCGATGGTGACCTGCTCCTCCTGCATCGCCTCCAGCAGCGCCGACTGGGTCTTGGCGGGGGCGCGGTTGATCTCGTCGCCAAGCAGGAAGTTGCAGAAGATCGGGCCGCGGCGAATGCGGAAGCTCTCGCTCTTCATGTCGAACATGGCGTGGCCGGTGATGTCGCCCGGCATCAGGTCCGGCGTGAACTGCACGCGCGAGAAGTTGCCACCCACCGCTTTGCTCAGGCTGCGCACCAGCAGGGTCTTGCCGAGCCCCGGCAGCCCCTCCACCAGCACATGGCCGCCCGCCACCAGTGCGACGATCACCTCACGGATCACCTGACGCTGGCCGATGACCGCACGCCCCAGCATCGCCTCCAGCTGGCGGATGCGGGTGCTGGCCAGCTCCAGTGGCGCGTTACTCATGTCGTTCATGCTCTTCTCCCCTTCACACGCAGAATATTTCGATCTTCTATGGTTACAGTGCGGTGCGCAGCAACTGCAGATAGCTGCTGATTTCGATGAAATCGCCCTCTGCGCTGTGCTCATCATAGAGCGCCCGCTCCACGGCGGACGCACTGAGTCCGCTGCGCGCGGCGATCCATGCGCTGCGCTCGTGCAACGGCAGGGTGCGCAGCAGGTAGTGCTTGGTCAACCACGCTTGCTCGATGCGCTGGCGATTCTGCTGCAACAGGGCCATGCAGTGATCGAGCCCCCATAGGTACTGGGCACTGGCGGTGAGGTGCTCACCGATATCGCGGCGCGGCGCCTGTGCCGGCGGTAGTTGCGGGCCGAGCCGTTTGCCCAGGCTCCAGAGCCAGAGCAGGGCTGCGGCCATGGCGGCGATGAGCGCCTGGGAGGTATGCTGCCAGGCGAGCGCCAGCAGCGAAGGCATCGCTACGTCGTGCACCAGCCAGATGCGTCCCTCGTGCTCGATGCCCACCAGCAACGCCAGGGCCAGCGCGTGCTCCCCCGTGCCGATCTGCCGGTTTTCGAGAAAGGCGTTGTCGGCCAGCACCGTCACATAGCCGTCGCCCACCTCGTACTGCAACAGGCCGTAGCCATCGCCGAGCGGCACGCCGGCAGTGGCCAGCTCTTCGGTATCGAGGAGATAGCGGTCACTGTTCATGGCGACGCTGACCCTATCCTCGAAATCGGCGAAGGCGATCTCGAGCGTCTGTTCGCGCGCGGCATCGGGTTCAAAGTCACGCTCTACCGCTTTTACCCCCAGCTCTGCGAACAGCTCGTTCCCTGCCTTATCCTCCTCATCCGGTACAGCAGCGGCGTCGATGATCAGATGGCCTCCCGCCGCGAGCCAGTCGTGCAACTGCCGCTGGCGCTCGGGAACGCGGGGGTAGGAGAAGCGGTGAAACAGCACCACGTCACCCGGCTGTGGCGGAGTACGCCACAGCTCCGAAACAGAGATACTTTTGGTATCGGCACCCAAGCGGGTCAGAAAGCGCTCTGCGGCAAGCAACGGATTGCGCTGCGCCTCCTGGGAGTAGCCGGAGATCGTTTCGCGGCTGGCCCGCTCGAAATGGGTGTAGAACCAGTAGAGGGTCCAGGCCGTGAGGATGGCGAGCACTCCCGTAACGATGAGCCGGACGATTGTTGCCTCACGCATCGTTGGGGGGCCCATAGATACGCTGCCAGTCGGTGACCAGCTGCTTTACCTCAGCCACCCCGGGGGCCGCATTGCCGTAGGCACACCAGATCCAGCTGCGGGTCAGCCGTACAAAGAAGCCCGCCTCATTGTCGGGCCGGTTACTGGTGACGATGCGCTCGCACTCTCCCTCGGTGGCGCTGTCGGGAATGCGCAGCTGGTGATCGTGGATCAGATGGACCAGGGTGGCGCGATAGAGCAGGCTGAGGGCGGTGCGCAGCTTCTGTTCGGCCAGCAGCGCCTCGATGGCCGCGGCGATATCGCGCGGCAGTGATTCGGGGGTCACCGGCAGGCCGAACAGAACCGTGGGGGCCGCCGGCGGCTCTTTCGCCTGACGCCCAGGCAAATAGCGGATAAAACGTGATAGTTGATAGAGCAGCCAGCCCAGCAGCAGGGCTCCGCCGAGCCACAACAGATATTCGAGCAGTTCGGCCACACGGGGGAGCCAGTCGAAATTCCAGTCGAGATTCCAGTCGGAGGAGTCCTGCGGTTTTTCGTCGGGGCCGATATATTTCCAGTACTCCTCGCTCTGTTTCTTGCCGAAATCCTCCGCGCTCAATACCTGGTCGATGGTCTGGCGCGCCTGCTCACGCGAGAGGGGGGCGAGTTCGCCGGCGCTGACCTCGCCCATGGGGAGCGAGAGGGTGGCAAAGAGTAGCGCAGCCATCGCCATGGTCACCATCGAGTGGGCCATCTTGAGGCGCGGGGCCATGCGACGGAAAGAGAGCTCCAGATCCCACGCCTCCAGTTGTGAGCGGCGAGTGAGATAGAGGGCAAAGCCACCCGCCACGTAGAACGGTGCGATGATCGACATGGCGAGCAACCACAGGGCGTTGCTGAGCCAGGTGATGAGCGGTCCGTCCTTGGAGAGCATGGTCCAAACCGACTCTGACTGTAGTTCATCGGGGATGAGATAGAACAGGAGCATCAACAGGGAGAACTCCAGGATCCCTTCCAGGTGGGCGCCCACCACGGTGAGCCAGGTACCTACCGCGGGAGAGCCGGAAAGCACCTCCAGCCGTTTGTTGCGTGCCGTACCGCGCAGCCCCTCCAGATGCGACACCGGCATGTAGAAGGAGCGGTTGGGGCTGAAGCGGCGCAGGGTCAGGTTGGCGAGCAGGCGTGGCAACACCATGCGGCGCCACTGGCCCACTGTCTCGCGCAAGGCGAGCTCTTCACCGAACAGGCGGCGGCTCAGCCAGAAGAGCAGTAGCGGTTCAAAGGCGGGCTTGCACCACCATACCAGCAGGGCTGTGGCGAACGGCCACTCGTGGAGCAGCAGCACGGAGAGCAGTATCACCGGCAATGCCGTCAGCCACCAGAGCGCCCAGAGTGGCCAGAACCAGTGGCGCGCCATCACGAAGCCGAGATCGGCCCCCTCCCAGAGGGTGCGCTCGCGGATATTGGCGCTTATCTGATCAAGCTGCATCGTGGGCTCTTCCGGCGAACAGCAGATAGAGGGCGAGCAGCAGCCACAGCAGGGCCGCAACGCCATATTTGATGGAGCTGTCGATGGCGCGGTTGGACGACCAGAAGGCCTCGATGAAGGCCGCACCCAGTAGCAGCACCGCGGCACCCATCACCAGTACCACCGCCTCCAGCGCGGCACGCTTGAGTGCCTCACCCCGGCTGTAACGTCCCGGCGCAATGATGGCGCGCGCCAGCAACAGACCGGCCGCGCCGCTGATGCAGATGGCGGTCAGTTCGAAGGCGCTGTGACCGGCGACGAAGGGCCAGAAGGTTTCGGTGAAACCGAGCTGGCTGACATGACCAGCGGCGGCACCGATCACTACGCCATTAAACAGCAGCGCGATCACTGTGCCGATGCCGGCCAGCATACCGCTGGCGAATGTGCGAAAACCGATGCCGATGTTGTTCCAGATATAGAAACCGAACATGTAGAAATCGCTGCTGGCGGCGCGATCCTCGCTGCGCCCCAGTGTTTCGTTGCCCGGGTCGTACATGTACTCCAGCGAACTCACCTCGTGAGGGGCGAGCACGGTATAGATGAAGTCGGCATCGTTATAGCAAGCCAGCCCCATCGCCACCGCCGGGAGATAGAAGAGCAGGGTCGCCAGCCAGAAGGCACGCCCATGGCGGCGCACCGTGCCCGGGAAGCCGCTCCAGAAGAAATGGAGTGTGCGCCACAACCAAAGACTCTTGCGCCGGTAGAGCAGGCGGTGGCCGCGCTGTACCAGGTCGTGCAGCTCATCCACCAGTGCAGTGCCGTAGTGACGATGGCGCGCCAGGGCATAGTCGGCACAGAGGCGGCGATAGAGGCTTGGCAACCGCTCCAGCTCGGCCGCGGCGCGCTTGCGCGGAGGCTTTTCCAGTTGTTCCGCCACCTGACGGAACTCCTCCCAGAGGGGGCGCTGGTGATCGATGAACTGTTGCTGTTTCATTTGCCGCGCGTCAGCCAATGGGCATAACCGAGCACGCTCTGCACTGCGGCGGGACCGTGTTCGTCGCTGATGAGCTCGGCCAACTCCTCCACCCGGGCGGGCGCCAGCATCGTGCTGCGCTCGGCGAAGTCGAGCAGGGCGCGCTGCTCCTCCACTGTCAGGGCAGCCGGCAGTGCACGCGGCGCAGCGCTGATGGTGTTATTGCTGCGTCGCGTGCGCTCTGCATAGACCACCAGCGTGCCCGCGGCCAGATCGCCCAGCCGCTTGAACTGGCGGTTGATCAGCATCGACAGCAGCCCGGCGCCATAGAGCAGCGGGAAGAAATCGATCACGCGCAGCAGATTGCGGATCAGCGAGGCGGGCCAGCCGATGGGGGTGCCGTTGTCGTGTACCACCGTCAACCCCATCGCCTTTTTGCCCGGGGTGGCGCCGCGCTTG
>DASWUD010000190.1:0-10232 GCA_036401755.1 Gammaproteobacteria bacterium | reverse complement strand
ACTGGCGGCGGTGCATATCCATCATGGTTTGCAGGCGCCGGCTGACCGGTGGCTCGACCACTGCGTGGCGCAGTGCGCTGCACTGAAGATCCCTTGTCAGGCGCTGCGTGTCAGTGTGGCGCGCGACAGTGGCGAGGGGCTGGAAGCCTCAGCGCGTCGTGCCCGCTACCAGGCGATTGCCGGGGTGATGGAGGCGGGCGATATGCTGCTTACTGCCCACCATCAGGACGATCAGGCAGAAACACTCCTGCTGCAGCTGCTGCGCGGCAGCGGCGTATCAGGGCTTGCCGCCATGGCTCCCATCAAGACTTTCGCCCATGGCTGGCACGCCCGGCCGCTGCTCGATTGTTCCCGCCCCCAGCTGCACGCCTATGCAGAAGCCACACACCTTGCCTGGATCGACGATCCAAGCAACTTCGACATCTCGCTGGAGCGCAACCATCTACGCCAGCGGGTGATGCCGCTGCTGCATGAGCGAAACCCGGCCATTGCCGCGACCCTGTCACGCAGTGCCCGCCACTTTGCCGAGGCCGCCGAGCTGCTGGAAGAGCTGGCAGGTATCGATCTGCCTGGGGTGTGCGGCGGCAGGGAGGGGACTCTTTCGGTGAGGGCATTGCTGTCACTAAGCCCGGCGCGCCGGCGCAACCTGCTGCGCCACTGGATTCGAATGGCGGGATTTCTGATTCCCAATACCTGCCATCTGCAGCGCATCTGCGACGAGGTGCTGCCTGCCGCCCCCGACAGCATTCCGCTGGTGCAGTGGCGCGGGGCAGAGGTACGTCGTTACCGCGACGATCTGTTCGTGATGGCACCACTTCCTCCTGCGCCTGTTGTCAGGATCCCTTGGGATCTCGCCGAACCCCTTCTCCTCCCACCAGGGGTGGGCACTCTCACCACACGCCATATTGAAGGGGGGGGGCTCGCGATGGAGCGTCTCGCCGGCCACCCAGTGGAGGTCCGTTTTCGTACTGGCGGGGAGTTGTGTCGCCCGGCCGGACGGCACGAGACACATGCCCTGAAGAAACTGCTGCAGGAACAGGGGATCCCTCCCTGGCAGAGGGAGCGGCTGCCGCTGCTGTTTGTGGCGGAGAAGTTGGCCCAGGTGGGCACCCTCTGGTGCTGTGAACCGTATGCAGCTCACCCCGGTGAAATGGGAATTGTTGTCGATTGGTTCCCCGCAGCCATTGAAAACCGTAGCCAGAACAACGACAATTAGCCGGGCCGCAGGCCCTCGCTTTTTCCCATACCCACATATCTCCAGGTTCTTGATGACCAAGTATGTCTTTATTACCGGCGGCGTAGTCTCTTCCTTGGGGAAAGGCATCGCATCCGCCTCACTGGCGGCCATTCTCGAAGCGAGAGGCCTCAAGGTCACCCTCCTCAAACTGGACCCCTACATCAACGTCGACCCGGGTACCATGAGCCCGTTCCAGCACGGCGAGGTGTATGTCACCGAGGATGGGGCAGAGACCGACCTCGACCTGGGCCACTACGAGCGCTTCGTCCGTACCACCATGACCAAGCGCAACAACTTCACCACCGGCCGCATCTACGAAAACGTCATCCGCAAGGAGCGGCGTGGTGACTATCTGGGCGGCACCGTGCAGGTGATCCCGCACATCACCGACGAGATCAAGCGCTCCATCAAGGCCGGTGCAGAAGGATACGACGTGGCGATGGTGGAGATCGGCGGCACGGTGGGTGACATCGAGTCGCTGCCGTTTCTCGAGGCGATCCGCCAGATGGGGGTGGAGCTGGGGCACGACAACGTGCTCTATATCCACCTCACCCTGTTGCCCTACATCCCCACCGCGGGCGAGCTGAAGACCAAGCCGACCCAGCACTCGGTGAAGGAGCTGCGCTCCATCGGTATTCAGCCCGACGTGCTGATCTGCCGTGCCGACCGTCCCATCCCCGAGGACGAGAAGCGCAAGATTGCCCTCTTTACTAACGTGGAGGAGCGCGCCGTCATCGGTTCCCTCGACGTGGACACCATCTACAAGATTCCCGGCCTGCTCCATGCCCAGGGACTCGATCAGATCGTGGTCGACAAGCTGCGTATCGCTGCCAAGCCGGCCGACCTCTCTGAATGGGATGCGGTGGTAGATGCCATCACCCACCCGACGGGTGAGGTGACCATCGCCATGGTCGGCAAGTATGTGGACCTCACCGAGTCCTACAAATCGCTCTCCGAGTCGCTGATCCATGCGGGCCTCAAGAACCGCACCAAGGTGAAGATCGTCTACATCGACTCCGAGTCGATCGAAAAGAGCGGTACCGTCTGTCGGAAAGGGATGGATGCGATCCTCGTCCCCGGTGGTTTTGGTGAGCGCGGCGTCGAAGGGAAGATCCGCACCGTGCGTTATGCACGAGAGAACAAGATCCCCTACCTCGGCATCTGCCTCGGCATGCAGGTGGCGGTGATCGAATATGCCCGTGATGTGGTGGGTCTCGAAGGCGCCCACAGCACCGAATTCAATCCCAAGGCGCCTCATCCCGTTATCGCTCTCATCACCGAGTGGACCGATGCGCAAGGCAAGGTGGAGAAGCGCAGTGCCGAATCGGATCTGGGCGGCTCGATGCGCCTCGGTGGCCAGCAGTGCCGCCTCGCCGAAGGTTCGCGTGTGCGCGAGCTCTATGGCAAGGAGGTGATCACCGAACGTCACCGCCATCGCTATGAGTTCAACAACGGCTATCGCGATGCGCTCAACCAGGCCGGGCTGCAGTTCGCCGGCCTGTCGATGGATGGCAGCCTGGTGGAGGTGATCGAGCTGAAGGATCACCCCTGGTTCATCGCCTGCCAGTTCCATCCGGAATTTACTTCGACGCCGCGTGATGGCCATCCGCTGTTTGCCGGATTTGTCAGTGCGGCGCGCAAGCAACACGAAGCGAGCGGGAAATAATGATGAAACTCTGTGGCTTCGAAGTGGGGCTGGATCGCCCGCTGTTTCTCATCGCCGGTCCCTGCGTCATCGAAAGCGAGATGATGGCGATGGATACCGCCGGACAACTCAAGGCGATCACCGAGCGCCTCGGCATCCCCTTCATCTACAAATCCTCCTACGACAAGGCCAACCGCACCTCCTCGGGCAGCTATCGCGGTCCCGGTGTGGAGCAGGGGTTGGCGATCCTGGAAAAGGTAAAGGCTACCTATGGCCTGCCGGTACTGACCGATGTGCATGAGGACACGCCGCTGGCTGAAGTCGCCTCGGTAGTCGATGTGTTGCAGACGCCCGCATTCCTCTGCCGTCAGACCAACTTCATTCAGAACGTCGCGCGGCAGGGCCGCCCGGTGAACATCAAGAAGGGGCAGTTCCTCGCGCCTTGGGACATGAAGAACGTGGTGGAGAAGGCACGCGAGGTGGGCAATGAGCAGATCATGGTCTGCGAACGCGGTGTCTCCTTCGGTTACAACACCCTCATCTCCGATATGCGCGGCCTCGCGGTAATGCGCGAGACTGGCTGTCCGGTGGTGTACGACGCCACCCACTCGGTGCAGCAGCCCGGTGGTCTCGGCGGCAAGTCGGGCGGCCAGCGCCAGTTCGTGCCGGTGTTGGCGCGTGCGGCGGTGGCGAGCGGCATCGCCGGGCTCTTCATGGAGACCCACCCCGACCCTGACAAAGCATTGAGCGATGGCCCCAACATGTGGCCGATCCATCGCCTGGAAGAGTTGCTCGTTACGCTGCAGGCGCTGGATATCGCAGTGAAGCAGCAAGGTTTTATCGAATCGACCCTCTGAAATTAATAACCAATACTGGAATAGTGGATCAGCAATGAGCGTACTGAAGACCCAAATCGTAGATATCCGTGCCCGCGAAATCCTCGACTCGCGCGGTAATCCAACTGTAGAAGCCGACGTCATTCTCGCCGGCGGCGCCATGGGCCGCGCCGCGGTGCCGTCCGGTGCCTCCACCGGTTCGCGCGAAGCGATCGAGCTGCGCGACGGTGACAAGCAGCGTTACCTCGGCAAAGGCGTGCGCAATGCCGTGGAGAATGTGAAGGGCGAGATTCGCCAGGCGCTGGTCGGCCAGGATGCCAACGATCAGGCTGTCATCGACCAGATCATGATTGACCTCGACGGCACCCCCAACAAGAGCCGCCTCGGCGCCAACGCGCTGCTGGCCGTCTCCATGGCGACTGCCAAGGCGGCCGCCATTGCCCACGAAATGCCGCTCTACCGTTTCCTCGGTGCCGAGAAGAACTACACCATGCCGGTGCCGATGATGAACATCATCAACGGCGGCGCCCATGCCGACAACAGCGTCGACATGCAGGAGTTCATGATCATCCCGGTCGGCGCCAGCTCCCTCGCCGAAGCAGTGCGTTACGGCGCCGAAGTGTTCCACGCCCTGAAGAAGGTGCTGCACGACAAGGGGCTCAACACCGCAGTGGGTGACGAAGGCGGCTTCGCCCCCGACCTGCCTTCCAACGAGTCGGCCATCGGCGTGATCCTCGAAGCGATCGAGAAGGCCGGCTATGAGGCGGGCAAGGACATCTACATCGGCCTCGACTGCGCCTCCTCTGAGTTCTACAAGGACGGCAAGTACGTACTGGAATCGGAAGGGAAGAGCCTCACCTCCGCCGAGTTTGTCGACTACCTCGCCGCCTGGGTCGACAAGTACCCGATCATCACCATCGAAGACGGCATGGCGGAAAATGATTGGGACGGCTGGAAGCTGCTCACCGAGCGCCTCGGCAAGCAGGTGCAGCTGGTGGGCGACGATCTGTTCGTCACCAACACCGCGATTCTGAAAGAGGGCATCGACAAGGGGATCGGCAACTCGATTCTCATCAAGGTCAACCAGATCGGCACCCTCACCGAGACCCTGGCCGCGATCAGCATGGCCAAGGAGGCCGGTTACACTGCCGTGGTGTCGCACCGCTCCGGCGAAACCGAGGACACCACCATCGCCGACATCGCCGTGGCGACCAACGCCGGCCAGATCAAGACCGGTTCGCTGTCGCGCTCCGATCGCGTTGCCAAGTACAACCGCCTGATCCGCATCGAAGAGTCGCTGGGCAGCAAGGCGAGCTATCCTGGTCTGGCTGCCTTCTCCAGCATCAAGGGGGAGTAACATCCTCGTTAACCCGTCGGTGTGGCAGCCTGAGTGTTGCCACACCGGTCGAGAGTAAGGAATGAAGGGAGTTTTCGCCGCCATCCTGATCGTGCTGCTGCTGATCCTCCAGTACACCCTCTGGCTCGGCGAGGGTGGGCTGGTGCGGGTCTGGAGCCTCAACGAACAGGTTGCCGCCCAGGAGCAGGAAAACGCCAAGCTGCGCGAGCGCAACAAGGCACTGGAAGCCGAGGTGCTCGACCTCAAGCAGGGGCTTGAGGCGATCGAAGAGCGCGCCCGTACCGATCTCGGCATGATTAAGAAGAACGAAACCTTTCATCAAGTGGTGGAGCCGACCGCTCCCGCCAACAAATGAACTCCATGGCTGACCGCCAATCACCACGTTATTGGATCGTCATCCCCGCGGCCGGTGTCGGCAAACGCATGGGGGCCGATCGTCCCAAGCAATATCTACCCCTGCTCGGCAAGAGCGTCATCGAACAGACCCTCGACTGCTTCATCGAACATCCGCGTATTGTCGGTATCGTGGTGGCCGTTTCGCGCGATGACGGTTACTGGCCCGAACTCGCCGTTAGCCACTCGCCGCGTATCGTGCGGGCCGAAGGGGGGGCCGAGCGCTGCCACTCGGTATTGAATGCCCTCGATGCGTTGCAGACAAAGGCAGATGTAAGCGACTGGGTATTGGTGCACGACGCCGCCCGCCCCTGCCTCACGCGCGGTGACCTCGACAAACTGATCGCCGACCTGTCGAGCGATGAAGTAGGCGGCATCCTCGCCATCCCGGTACGCGACACCATGAAGCGCGGCGACGGCAGCGGGCATATCGCCCGCACCGAGGAGCGCAACGACCTGTGGCACGCCCTTACGCCGCAGATGTTCCGCTATGGTCTGTTGCGCAATGCATTGCAACGCTCACTCGCCGACGGCTTCGTCGTCACCGACGAGTCCTCCGCCATCGAACACATTGGTTTAAAACCTAGCCTCGTCGAAGGGCGCGCCGACAATATCAAGGTGACGCGGCCGGAGGATCTGGCGTTGGCTGGCTATTTTCTGGAGAGGAATCGGGGGTTGTGACGGGGGTTGGGTTTAATAATGCCACGGCCGGATTGGATGCGGGGTTTCGCCCCCGCACGACGAGTCGCTTTCTGTGCGCGGCCAAAGAAAGCAACGCAAAGAAAGGCCGCCCCCATGCCACTTCTCTCCTGTGCTTCTCGCTCCGGTCAGGTCCGGCAGACGGGCCATCCCTGGCCCGGCTGCCGGATGGCGCGCGTCCTGCGCGCCACCCTTCGGGCTGTTCCTCCCTCCACTGCGATGCTCGGCGCGGCAAAGGGGGAAGGGCGTGCTTTCATAACAGTGGCGTCGCCCTAATGAAAAACAAAAGGATGATGTAATGAACATTCGCATTGGCCACGGTTACGACGTCCATGCCTTCAAGGAGGGCGATCACCTCGTGCTGGGGGGCGTGACGATTCTGCATAGCAAGGCGTTCGCGGCCCACTCGGATGGCGATGTGCTGATCCATGCGCTGTGCGATGCGCTGCTGGGCGCTGCGGCGCTCGGTGATATCGGCAGACACTTTCCCGATACCGATCCGCAGTACAAGGGGATCGACAGCCGTCTGTTGTTAAGACACGTGGTGAAGCTGCTGCACGGCAAGGGGTGGCGCGTCGGCAATGTGGATGCCACCATTGTGGCGCAGCGGCCGAAGATGGCGCCACACATCGAGGCGATGTGTCTCAATCTCGCCGCCGATCTGCAGGTCGATCGCGACCAGGTCAATGTGAAGGCGACCACCACCGAGCACCTCGGCTTTGCTGGTCGCGAAGAGGGGATCGCCGTCTATGCGGTGGCTCTGTTGAGCCGCTGATCTATCTCTCTATATCCCCAGTCGGAATAATCTCATGAATTTTGAAAACATTGCCTGGGCCTATGCTGCGGGCGTGCCAGAAGTCAGCGGTGTGATGCGCGCGCTGCCCGAAGATTTTGCGGTGGAGGAGGTGCTCGGTTTCGAGCCCGACGGCGAGGGTGAGCATGTGCTCATCCACATCCGCAAGCGCAACACCAACACCGAATGGCTGGCCAAGCAGCTGGCGCGTTTTGCCGGGGTGAAGCCGATGGATGTGAGCTACGCGGGATTGAAAGACCGCCGTGCCATCACTACCCAGTGGTTCAGCATCGGCCTGGCGGGCAAGCCGGAGCCCGACTGGAAATCGATCGAGAATGACGACATCCAGGTGCTGCATGTGGCGCGTCATCGCCGCAAACTGCGTCGTGGCGCCCTCAAGGGCAACCGCTTCCGTCTCTATATCACCAAACTGGCAGGCGATCTCGCTGGGCTTGAAGAGCGTCTGCAGCGTGTGGCACGCGACGGCGTCCCCAACTATTTCGGCGAGCAGCGTTTCGGTTTCGACCATGACAATCTGCGCCGTGCCGATGCCATGTTTCGCGGCGAGTTGCACGAGCGGGATCGTCACAAGCGTGGTCTCTATCTTTCGGCGGCGCGCTCCTATTTGTTCAACGAGGTACTCAGCCGCCGTGTTGCTGATGGCACCTGGAATCTGCCCCTACCCGGGGAGGCGCTGATGCTTGCCGGTACTCACAGCTTCTTTGTGGCCGATGCAATCGATGCAACAATTCTCGGTCGTATCGAGGAGGGCGATATCCATCCGAGTGGTCCGTTGTGGGGGCGCGGGGAGCTGGCTACGCACAATGATGCGCGTGAACTGGAGCAGGAGGTGCTGGCGCGCTACGACGTTTGGTGTGCAGCGCTGGAAAAGGCCGGGTTGGAGCAGGAGCGGCGCGCTTTGCGTCTGCCGGTGCAGGACCTCTCATGGATCATCGATGCGGCGCGGCAGGTGTTGACCCTCTCGTTCATGCTCGATGCCGGCTCCTACGCCACCACGGTGTTGCGCGAACTGGTTGCCGTGGAGGAGACCGGCGGAGCAGTAACGTCAGCGGAGTGACGGTGCTCGCTTGAGCAGCACATAGAGGGCGCCGGTGCCACCGTCGGTGGGCCGGGCCGAGGCGAAGGCAAGCACCTCGTCGCGCTGACGCAGCCAGTGGTTCACCTTGCCCTTCAACACCGGCAGGCGATTGAGGGAGCCATTGCCCTTGCCGTGGATGATGCGTACGCAGCGCAGATTGTGTTGCAGACAGTGTTCCAGAAACATGCTCAGTGCCTGGCGCGCCTCGGTCACGGTGAAACCGTGCAGATCGAGTTCGGCGCCGACGCTGTAGTGGCCCTTACGCAATTTCTTCAGCACCAGATGCTGCAGGCCGGGGCGCCAGTGGAGCAGCTCCTCACCCGTCTCCAGCTCCTCCATGGCGAAGCCGTCGTCGGAGAAGATGTCACGCATCACTGCGGCCTCATCGCGCAGGCGTTGAAGCGGTACAGCCGGCAGTTTTGGTGTAAGCGGCTCGATAGTATCAGTGACCAGCGGACGCACGTCACCCACCGTCTCCTTAAAGAGACGCTGCTCTTCTTCGCTGAGTGTCGGCTTGCGTCCCATGAAGGGGTCTCGTATCAGTGTGAGCAGAGGGGAAACAGGTGAAGTCTATCACCAGTGGCCCTACTCCCGCTGCCTGAGGGGGGGGAGTTGAGGTATAGTTGCACCACGATAACAGATAACGGCTCAACCCTCTGCGCCATGAAGATTCTGATAAGCAACGACGACGGCTACCAGGCCCCCGGTATCCTCTGTCTGGCGCGCCACCTGGCCAAGATCGCCGAGATCACCGTGGTCGCCCCCGAGCGCGATCGCAGCGGCGCCAGCAACTCCCTGACCCTGGATCGCCCATTGCGCCCTGTCCGCCAGGAGAACGGCTTCATTCGTGTCGACGGGACACCCACCGACTGTGTCCATCTGGCCATTACCGGCCTGCTCGACAGTGAACCCGACATGGTGGTCTCCGGTATCAATTCCCACGCCAATCTTGGCGATGACGTCATCTACTCCGGCACCGTGGCGGCAGCCATGGAGGGGCGCTTTCTCGGTCTGCCCGCTATCGCCATTTCGCTGGTGGCCGGGGCGCAATCGGTTCACTACGAAACAGCAGGACGGGTGGCGGTGCAACTGGTACAGCGCCTCATGGAAAATCCCCTGCCTAAAGACACCATTCTCAACGTGAATGTTCCCGACCTGCCGTGGGAACAGCTCGCCGGCTTCGAGGCGACTCGTCTCGGCCACCGTCACAAGGCGGAATCGGTGATCCGCAGCGAAGACCCGCGGGGCCGCGCCATTTATTGGGTCGGCCCGGCGGGCAAGGAGCAGGATGCCGGTCCCGGCACCGACTTCTACGCGGTCAACCAGCGGTGTGTCTCGATCACCCCCATCCAGGTGGATCTGACCCGCCATGTGGCGATCGACGACGTCTCCGACTGGCTGAAGGAGATGGGCAGAGCATGAGCCGCCACCATCTCGGGATTGGCATGACCTCACAACGCACCCGCGAGCGGATGGTGCAGCGGCTGGGCGCTCAGGGGATCAGCGATGTGCGCGTCCTCGATATGATGCGTCAGGTGCCACGCCACATCTTTGTCGATGAGGCACTGGCGAGCCGTGCCTACGAGGATACCGCGTTGCCCATCGGTAGTGGCCAGACCATTTCACAGCCCTACACCGTGGCGCGCATGACTTCAGTGGTGGTGGAACATTCCCCCAATCGCGTACTCGAAGTAGGGACAGGCTGTGGCTACCAGGCGGCGGTGCTGGCACCTCTGGTGCGTGAGCTCTACACCATCGAGCGTATCAGTGCCCTCTACCAGAAGGCGCGCAAGCGGCTGGGCGAATTGAAAATCTACAATGTGAAACTACGCCATGGCGACGGCTATCAGGGGTGGGCAGCGATGGGGCCGTTCGATGCCATTATCGTCACTGCTGCACCGAATGAGGTGCCGGAAATGTTGCTCGGCCAGCTCGCCGAAGGGGGGCGCATGATACTTCCCGTTGGCCGGGCGGGTCAGCAGCAGCTGACGGTACTGACCCGCCAGGGGGACGAATTTAAACGCGAGATACTTGAAACGGCCAGCTTTGTGCCGATGCTGGCGGGGGCAACGGTCTGATTTCATGAAACTGTTTTCTGCGCTCTATGAAAGGGTGATGCGCTGGTCGATTCATAAACATGCCCCGCGCTTCCTGGCGGGTTTGAGCTTCGCTG
>DASWUD010000189.1:0-6275 GCA_036401755.1 Gammaproteobacteria bacterium | reverse complement strand
AATTTGGGGGAGTCGAAGAATTTCGCGTCGGGCCAGAAGCGCACGGTGGTACCTGTGACGCGCTTGCCAACCTCCCCCACCTCCTTCAGGTTGGAGGCCTTTTTGCCGTCGGCGAAAGCCATGTGGTACTCCTTGCCGTCGCGGCGCACCCACACCTCCAGATGTTTGGAGAGGGCGTTGACCACCGAGACGCCCACCCCGTGCAGACCGCCGGAGAACTGGTAGTTCTCGCTGGAGAACTTGCCGCCGGCGTGGAGCTTGGTGAGGATCACCTCCACCCCGGGCACCTTCTCCACCGGGTGGATGTCGACCGGCATGCCGCGCCCGTCGTCGCGCACCTCCAGCGAACTGTCCTTGTAAAGAATGACATCGATGGCCTTGGCGTGGCCGGCCAGCGCCTCGTCCACCGAGTTGTCGATCACCTCCTGGGCCAGGTGGTTGGGGCGCTCGGTGGTGGTGTACATGCCCGGGCGCTTGCGCACCGGCTCCAGCCCGCTCAGGACCTCGATCGCTTCCGCTGTGTATTCTTTCGCCATAACCTTATGTAATTTCTATGATTTTTAGTTTGTCGCCAAGACCGTTCCGGCGGCCCATGATAGCGCAACCGGTCGCTGCCGGAAAAACTCGTTACAACCAGCCGTCCAGAGAGCGCCACGGCGCGCCGTGTGCCTGGTCGGCCAGGCCCACCCACCCGGCCTCGCAGCCGAGTGCCTCGCACAGCGCCTGGCGCGCCAGCTGTGGGGTGTTGTTCTTTTCGCTGAGGTGGGCCCCCACCAGGGCGCGCAGCTGAGCAAGGTCGAGCCGCTGCAGCAACTCCGCCGCCTGGGGGTTGCTGAGGTGGCCGAGGTCGCCGCCGACACGCCTCTGCAGCATAGGCGGATAGGGGCCATTGGCCAGCATCTGCGGGTCGTGGTTGGTCTCCAGCACCAGGGCATGGCAGCCGCTCAGGTTGGCCTCGATATGGGGAGTGGTACGCCCCACGTCGGTGAGCAGGCCGAGGCGCCGGTCGCCATTGCCGAAGACGAACTGGCTCGGCTCGCGGGCGTCGTGGGGGACAGGAAAGGGGGTGATTTCGATATCGCCGACGGCGAACGGCTCATGGCAATTGAAGAGGTTGAGGGCCGGATAGCCGCCACCATCGTGATTGGCCGCGGTACCGGGCGTCATCCAGACCGGTATGCCGTAGCGGCGCGCCAGCAGCGCGACACCGCCGATATGGTCGCTGTGCTCATGGGTCACCAGGATGGCGCTGATCGCTTCCGGCGCCTTGTTGAGCCGCGCCAGGCGCCGTTCGCTTTCGCGCAAAGTGAAGCCGCAGTCAACCATCAGCGTGGTAGCGCCCTGCTCCACCAGCAGGGCGTTGCCGCGGCTGCCGCTGCCGAGCAGGGCGAAACGCATGAAAGCGTTACTGCATCTGCTCGCGCATGCGCTCCAGCAGCGCGCGGGCGTTGTCGGTGGTCAGGCGGTTGCCCTCGCCATCGAGCAGGGTGACCAGCGAGCTCTCGCCCTCGCCCGCCACCTTGATGCGGTAGTGGGAATTGGCCTTCTTTTTCTCGTCGCCCGAGAAGAGGCTGGAGAACCACCCCTGCTTCTCCTCTTCCAGCAGATCCACCTTACTGACGTAGTAGAGGCCATTGGAGCGATCCCGATCCTCCACCACCAGCCCCATGCGATCCAGGGCGATGCCGGTGCGGCGCCAGGCGCGATCAAACCCCTCGTCGAGACGCAAGGCCGGTCCACCCTCATCCACCAGTTGCAGGTGGGGGCCAACCGTTTCGGTCACGGCCAGGGCCTGTGCCTGCGCTTCAGGTGTGCCCAGATAGATCATCAAGCGCTTGAGGATTTCGTTGGCCAGTTCGGGATCGGAGGGGCGGGTCTGCCACTTGGTTTCGTTGAAGCCTTCGCTCACCGACTTGACCACCTCTTCAACGCCATAGTGGGTCACATAGAGCTCGCTACCGCCGTTTTCGCCGCGCTCCAGGCGCAACCGGTACTTGTCACGGGTCGGGGCGGAGTCAAATCTGGAGAACACCTTGGCAAAAAGACCCTTGAAGAAGCCCCCCTTGATATCGGAGCGGTTCTCGGCCCAATCGGTCTCCATGATGCCAAAGGCGGCATCGTCACGCTGCACAGCAAGACCGACGGTCGGCCAGAACGCCTTCAGTTTCGGCCACAACTCTTCAGGGCTCATCGCCACCACCAGCCAGCGCTGCGAGTCATCGCCGGCCACATGGACATTGGTCTGTTGGGGTAACACGGCCGGCATCCCCGTGGCAGAGCCATTCGCCCCCTGCGCAGAGAGCAGCGGCAACTCCATCTCCCTCCCTCCGGCAGGCGGCAGGGTCAGATCGGGCGGGACCTCCAGCGGTTTGGTGACCTCGGCCTTTTTGTAATCGATGCGGGCATTGGTACTGCCGCCACTGCACGCCGCAAGGGAGAGGGCGAAGCCCGCCACCAGGGCGGGGAACAGAAGTTTGTCCAGCAAGTGTTGAGCCTCTTTTACAACGCGCCGGCGTGTTTGAGCGCCTGGCGGATGGTGTCGTGATACTGCTCTGCCAGCACTGTAAGGGGCAGGCGGATTCCGGCCGGGATCAGCCCCATTTCGTAGAGGGCCCACTTCACCGGTATCGGATTGGACTCCACAAACAGATTTTTGTGCAGTGGCATCAGCTTTTCGTTGATGGCGGCGGCCGTGGCACGGTCGCCGGCACGGGCGGCGGCACACATCTCGTGCATGGCGCGCGGCGCCACGTTGGCGGTGACCGAGATGTCGCCCTTGGCGCCCAGCAAGATCAGCTCCATGGCGGTGGCATCGTCGCCGCTGTAGATATCCATCTTGTCGCCGCAGCGTTCGATGAGCTCCTTGCCGCGCACCAGGTCGCCGGTGGCGTCCTTGATGCCGACGATGTTGGAGATGGGGGCGAGGCGCGCCACCGTCTCATTCTTCATGTCGACGCCGGTGCGGCCGGGCACGTTGTAGAGGATCTGCGGGATGGCGACCGCCTCAGCCACAGCGCGGAAGTGGCGGTAGAGCCCCTCCTGGGTCGGCTTCACGTAGTAGGGGGTCACCAGCAGGCAGGCGTCGGCACCTGCCTTCATGGCGCACTGGGTCAGCTCGATCGCCTCGCTGCTGGAGTTGGAGCCGGTACCGGCGATCACCGGGATGCGCCCCTTGGCCAGCTCCACGACCCGGCGAATCAGCCCGCAGTGCTCTTCGTAATCGAGGGTGGAGGCCTCACCCGTGGTGCCGGCGACGACGAGGGCGTCGGTACCATTGTCGACGTGGAAAGCGACCAGGCGCTCCAGCGCCTCGTTATCCAGCGAGCCGTCCTCCCTCATCGGGGTCACCAGAGCCACCATACTGCCGTGAAACATGCCACCCTCCGCGGGAAAAAATTCGAGCAGAGCATGGTACTTGCGCAATGGTGGCGTGACAAGAAGAAAGGCCGCAAAGCGTGCTGTGAGGCACCTCCCCGCATCCGCGCCGGGCCGCTGCCTGTCCGTATGATAAACTCAACCGCAAAACGGCAAGGCGGGCCGCACCCGCCGAATCACACAGGAGTCTCGGGAAATTTCCATGAATAACCAGCCCAACCGTCAGTTTCTCGTCATCTCCGCCCTGGGCAAGGACCGGCCCGGCATCGTCAACCTCCTCACCGCCCCCATCACCGACAGCGGCTGCAACATCCTCGACAGCCGCATGACCGTATTGGGGGGCGAATTCGCCATCATGATGCTGGTGGAGGGGAGCTGGAGCGCCATCGCCAAGCTGGAAAGCATGATGACCAGCGCCCAGGAGAAGCTCGGCCTGACCATCATCCACAAGCGCACCACCGAGCGCCCCGACGAGCCGCAGCCCGGTCTCCCCTACACGGTTAACGTGGTGGCACTCGACCATCCGGGCATCGTCAACCAGCTGGCCAAGTTCTTCTCCAGCCGCAACATCAACATCCAGGAGTGCTACACCGACAGCTACCAGGCGGCCCACACCGGCACGCCGATGTTCACTGCCAACCTGACGGTCAGCATCCCGCCCCATGTGCACATCGCCGCGCTGCGCGAGGAGTTCCTCGACTTCTGCGATTCGCTCAACCTCGACGCCATCTTCGAGCCGTTCAAGGGTTAAGTCATGGGCAACGTCACCCTCGGCACAAAGGTTCCCCCCTTCTCGCTGCCGGCTACCGGCGGCAAGGCTATTGCCTTGGCCGACCTCAAAGGCAAAAACCTGGTGATCTATTTCTATCCCAAGGACAGCACCCCGGGTTGTACCACCGAGGGGCAGGAGTTTCGCGATCGTTACACGGAATTTCAGGCGCTCAACACCGAAATCCTCGGCGTGTCGCGCGATAGCCTCAAGTCTCACGAGAACTTCAAGGCCAAGCAGGCGTTCCCCTTCGAACTGCTCTCCGACAGCGACGAAACGCTGTGCCAGCTGTTCGATGTGATCAAGGAGAAGAACATGTATGGCAAGAAGGTGATGGGCATCGAGCGCAGCACCTTTCTCATCGATGCCAAAGGCATCCTGCGCGCGCAGTGGCGCAAGGTGAAGGTGGCCGGCCACGCCGATGAGGTTCTCAACGCCGTCAAGGCACTGGAGCAATAACGAATGGCGATTACACGTACCAAGAAAAAAACCACGCCAGCAAAGAAAGTGGCAACCAAAAAGGCCGTGGCAAAAAAGAAGAGTGCCGCCAAGAGCAACGGCAAGCGCCTGTTCGTCATCGATACCAATGTGCTGATGCACGACCCCACTGCCCTGTTCCGCTTCCAGGAGCACGACATCTACCTGCCGATGGTGGTGCTGGAAGAGCTCGACAACAACAAGAAGGGCCACTCCGAAGTGGCACGCAACGCCCGCCAGGCGAGCCGCTTCCTTGATGAGCTGATGGCCGATATCGCCACTGCCGAAATTGACAAGGGGATCCCGCTGGCGCAGAGCAACCTGCAGCTTGGCGTCGGCCCGACCGGCCGCCTCTTCTTTCAGACGCGCATCATGGAGGCCAACCTGCCCACCACCCTGCCGGGCAGCAAGTCGGACAACACCATTCTCGGCACCGCCCTGGCACTGAAGAAGGCGCAACGCCATCTCACCGTCACCCTGGTCTCGAAAGACACCAACATGCGCATCAAGGCGGCGGTGCTCGGCATCCACGCCGAGGATTATCGCAACGACCAGGTGCTCGACGACGTCAACCTGCTCTATAGCGGGGTGAGCGAACTGCAGAGCGATTTCTGGGAGAAACACAGCAAGGCGATGGAGTCGTGGCAGGAGCAGGGCCACACCTTCTATCGCATCAATGGTCCCGAGGCAACCGCCTGGACCCCCAACCAGTTCCTCTTCCTCGACAGCGAGGATCCCTTCGAGGCGGTGGTGCGCAAAATCGAAGACGACAGCGCCATCATCGAAACGGTGCGCGACTACAGCCACAAGAGCCACGATGTGTGGGGCATCACCGCGCGCAACCGCGAACAGAATTTCGCCCTCAACCTGCTGATGGACCCGGAGATCGATTTCGTCACGCTGCTCGGTCAGGCCGGTACCGGCAAGACGCTGCTCACCCTCGCTGCGGGGCTGGCACAAACGCTCGATCAAAATCGCTACAAGGAGATCATCATGACCCGCGTCACCATCCCGGTGGGTGAGGACATCGGTTTCCTGCCCGGCACCGAAGAGGAGAAGATGACGCCGTGGATGGGCGCGCTGATGGACAATCTCGAAGTGCTCACCCAATCGGAACACAACAGCGAATGGGAGCGCGCCGCCACCCAAGAGTTGCTCAACAAGCGCATCAAGATCCGCTCACTCAACTTCATGCGCGGTCGCACCTTCCTCAACAAATACATCATTATCGACGAGGCGCAGAACCTCACCTCGAAGCAGATGAAAACCCTCATCACCCGCGCCGGTCCCGGCACCAAGATCGTCTGCCTCGGCAATATCGCCCAGATCGACACCCCCTACCTCACCGAAACCAACTCCGGCCTCACCTACGTCGTCGACCGTTTCAAGAGCTGGGAACACAGCGGACACATCACCCTCGCCCGCGGCGAACGCTCACGCCTCGCCGACCACGCCTCGGAGGTGTTGTAAGCCCGATGGGTTGCGCTGCGCTCCACCCATCCCACGCATCAATGTAGGATGATGTGATGGTCTCCTCCCCTTTCTAAATCGGCGTCATATGCGCCACGATGGAGATGTTAAAAAACCATCGAAAGGAAAAAGGAGGAGACCGAGATGAAGATTACAACGGTAGGGCTGGATCTGGCAAAGAGCG
>DASWUD010000188.1:0-5676 GCA_036401755.1 Gammaproteobacteria bacterium | reverse complement strand
CGCTGGTCGGTCCATAAACACGCCCCGCGCTTCCTGGCGGGTCTGAGCTTCGCTGAGTCCTCCTTCTTTCCCATCCCTCCCGATGTGATGCTGGCGCCGATGGCGCTGGCTAAACCGGAGCGTGCCTGGTTTTACGCAGGTCTGACGACCCTGATGTCGGTGCTGGGGGGGGCGTTCGGTTATCTGATTGGCACCTATGCCCTGGAGTTCATCGAACCGCTGATACGCTCGGCCGGTTATTGGGAGCATTATCAGCAGGTCCATCTCTGGTTCCAGGAGTGGGGGTTCTGGGCCATCTTCATCGCCGGTTTTTCGCCGATCCCCTATAAGCTCTTCACCATCGGCGCTGGCGCCATCGGCATGGCCTTTCTGCCCTTCATGGTTGCCTCGGTGATAGGCCGCGGTGCGCGTTTCTTCCTGGTGGCTGGTTTGATGCGCTGGGGAGGGGCCCGTGCCGAGCAGGCCTTGCGCCCCTATATCGATCGCATCGGCTGGATCCTCGTCGCGCTGGTGATAGCCGCCTACTTTATCCTCAACAGTGTCAATGGGTAGACACCGCAGCAGCTACATCATCGTCATCTGGGCGGCCCTGCTATTGTCGGGGTGTGGAGAGCTTACCCCGCCGGGTGAGCGCAGCGAACGGTCCGAAACCTACACGGTCCGTCCTGGCGACACCCTCTATTCCATAGCCTGGGGCTTCGGTCTCGACTATCGTGATGTGGCCGCCTGGAATCACATCACCCCTCCCTATCTCATCCATAAGGGAGAGATCTTGGTGATGAGCCCACCCCCGCAGCGTCGGCCCCCTCCTGTCAACCAGCCACCGCCCACCTCACCCCCCCAAAAATCGCACTCAAAATCGCGCACCCCGTCCGCTACCACGCAAAGCACCATGACCAAGCCGCGCCAGTTGGCAACCACAAAATCTGTGGGTGAACAGAAAAAAATGCGAACCAGTTCCGGGCGCGCACTTGAAAAGCCTGATAACGGCCCCAAGACTGTTATGAGCGCTTGGCGCTGGCCAACGGAGGGAAAGGTGGTGGCGAGGTTTGATCCCGATTCCGGAAAGAAGGGGATCGATATCACAGGTCGGAGCGAACAACCAATTTTTTCTGCAGCAGCGGGAGATGTGGTCTACAGTGGTAGTGGTCTGCTTGGTTACGGCAAGCTGATCATAATCAAGCACGATGATGTCTATCTGAGCGCGTACGGCCACAACAGTCAGCTGCTGGTAAAGGAGGGTGACAAGGTGGCGGCCGGACAGAAAATTGCAACGATGGGCATCAGCCCCAAGGAAGGTGCGATTTTGCATTTCGAAATTCGCAAGGAAGGTAAGCCGGTGGATCCCAGCAGGTATCTGCCCAAGAAGAACTGACACCCAGGACTAGGATTATGACGACGAGCAATGCACATACCGAAGAAGAGTTCGATTTGGATAAGGCAGAAGTCATAGGTCTATTGGAGGAGGATGAGGATGAGGAGCCGGTTGGCGACGAAGAGCTTGATGGCTCTGAAGATGCCGCCGTCTTTGAGGCAGGTGCTTTTCCCGACGGGCAGATGGATGCAACCCGCCTATATCTCAGTGAGATTGGTTTTTCCCCCTTGTTGAGCGCCGAGGAGGAGGTCTACTTCTCGCGTCTGGCGCTTAAGGGCGATCTCAAGGCGCGCCAGCGCATGATCGAAAGTAATCTGCGGCTGGTGGTAAAGATTTCACGCCGCTACCTCAACCGCGGTTTGGCCCTGCTCGATCTCATCGAAGAGGGCAATCTCGGCCTGATCCGCGCCGTCGAGAAGTTCGATCCGGAGCGTGGCTTCCGCTTCTCCACCTACGCCACCTGGTGGATCCGCCAGACCATCGAACGGGCCATCATGAATCAGACGCGTACCATCCGTCTGCCGATCCATGTGGTCAAGGAGATCAACGTCTACCTGCGTGCAGCGCGTCACCTTTCTCAGTCACTCGATCACGAACCGACCGCCGAGGAGATCGCCGAAACGCTGGATCGTCCTTTGGAGGACGTGGAGCGCATGCTCGGCCTCAACGAGCGCGTCACTTCTGTGGATGTGCCTCTTGGCCGTGACGGCGACAAATCGCTGCTTGATGCCATTCCCGACGAAAACAACACCGACCCCTCCGATATCCTGCAGGACGAGGAGGTGCGCAGCCATATCGACCTGTGGCTCGATCAGCTCTCCGAAAAGCAGCGCGAGGTGGTGGAACGCCGTTTCGGCCTCCACGGCCGCGAAGTAGCCACCCTGGAAGAGGTGGGTGCCGAGATCGGGGTGACCCGTGAACGGGTGCGGCAGATCCAGATCGAGGCACTCAAGCGGCTGCGTGAGATTCTGGTGCGTGAGGGGTATGGCGCCGGCGCCGTCTGATTCTCTTTCGTTCAGAAAAGTGACGGCCCGCTACCGGAAGGTGCGGGCCGTCGCTTTTTTGTATTCACTCAGAAAACAGCAGTGCCGCCACTACCTTGCGCCCCTCACCGTTGAGGACATTAGAGGTGCGGCAGGCGGCAGCACCGTCCATCACCTCGCAGCCGATGCCAGCCGCCATCAACGGGGCGAGCAGGGCGGGGGGCGGGAAGTGCAGTCGGGCACCGGTACCGAGCAGCACCACCTCCGGCTGCAGCGCAACGATTGCCGCAAAATGGCTACTCTGGAGTTGGTCAATGGCACGGGGCTCCCAATCGGTGATGAGACTCTCCGCACTGATGATGAAACTGCACCGCAGTAGCAGCGATCCCCCTTCTGGAGATTTCACCATCACCCCGTTGGCGGTGACGGCATGGATGGTGTAACCGCGGCTGGTGGTATCCTGGCTGAAGCGCATATCGTATTGGATTGACAGGGAAAAGGGCGGTCAGTAATGTTACCAGTTTTCGGTTGACCCGGCATTTGCCGACAGCCATGGACGTCAACCACTATTGCGGACCGCTGCCTTGCAAGAAGATTTCCAGAGAATCAAGCGACTGCCTCCCTACGTCTTCGCCATCGTCACGGAGTTGAAGCAGAAGGCGCGCGCCCGCGGCGAGGACATCATCGATTTCGGCATGGGCAATCCCGACCAGCCGACCCCGCAGCACATCGTCGACAAACTGGTCGAAGCGGCACAGCGCCCCGACACCCACCGCTACTCCATGTCCAAGGGGATCCCGCGCCTGCGCCGTGCCATCTGCAGCTGGTACAAGAACCGCGTTGATGTGGAGCTGGACCCGGACAAGGAGGCGATCGTCACCATCGGCTCCAAGGAGGGGTTGGCCCATCTGGCTCTGGCGACGGTAGATCACGGCGATGCGGTGCTGGTGCCCAATCCCGCCTATCCGATCCACCCCTACGGTTTTGTTATTGCCGGTGCCGACATCCGTCACGTACCCCTCATCGAAGGGGGCGACTTCTTCGCCGAGCTGGAGAAGGCGATCCGCGACTCCTGGCCGAAGCCGAAATTCCTGGTGCTGAACTTCCCCGGCAACCCCACCGCCCAGTGTGTCGAGCTGGAGTTCTTCGAAAAGGTGGTGGCCATCTGCCGCGAGCACCAGATTTGGGTGATCCACGACCTAGCCTACGCCGACATCGCCTTCGACGGCTATGTGGCCCCCTCCATTATGCAGGTGGCCGGTGCGAAAGAGATCGCGGTCGAATTCTTTACCCTCTCCAAGAGTTACAATATGCCCGGCTGGCGCGTCGGCTTCATGGTTGGTAACCCGGTGCTGGTCGGCGCCCTCGCGCGGATGAAGTCCTATCTCGACTATGGCATGTTCACGCCGATCCAGGTGGCGGCCATTACCGCACTGGAAGGTCCGCAGGAGTGCGTGCGCGAAATCAGCGACATGTACCAGCAGCGGCGTGACGTGCTGTGCGAAGGGCTCAACAGCATCGGCTGGCACGTGGAGAAACCGAAGGCGACCATGTTTGTCTGGGCGAAGATCCCCGAACCCTATCGCCATCTCGGTTCGCTGGAGTTCTCCAAACAGCTGCTGGAGAAGGCCAAGGTGGCGGTCTCACCCGGCATCGGCTTCGGTAGCTATGGCGATGACCACGTGCGATTTGGCCTCATTGAAAATGAACATCGTACCCGCCAGGCCATTCGCGGCATTCGCGAGATGTTCCGCAAGGATGGCCACGGGTGAGCAAGAATCCAACCTTTCAGGAAACTACTGTGTCGACCCTGCGTCCCGTCGTTAAATCTTCCAAGCTCGCCAACGTCTGCTACGACATCCGTGGACCGGTGATGGTGCGTGCACGCCAGATGGAGGAGGAGGGGCACCGCATCATCAAGCTGAACATCGGTAATCCCGCACCGTTCGGTTTCGAGGCACCTGAAGAGATCCTGCAGGATGTGATCTTCAATCTGCCCAATGCCTCCGGTTACTCAGACTCCAAGGGGCTCTTCTCCGCGCGCAAGGCGATCATGCACTACACCCAGCAGAAGGGGATCAAGAATGTGCAGATGGAGGATATCTATGTCGGCAACGGTGTCTCCGAACTGATCGTGATGGCAATGCAGGCGCTGCTCAACAATGGCGACGAAGTACTGGTGCCCGCACCCGACTATCCATTGTGGACAGCTGCAGTGGCCCTCGCTGGCGGCACGCCGCGTCACTACATCTGCGATGAGGGGGCGGGCTGGCTGCCGGATCTCGACGACATTCGTGCGCGTATCACACCGAACACGCGCGCCATCGTCATCATCAACCCGAACAATCCGACCGGCGCGGTCTATCCCGATGAGATCCTCAAAGGAGTCATCCAGATCGCCCGCGAGCATCAGCTCATCATTTATGCCGACGAGATCTACGACAAGGTGCTCTACGACGGCATCAAGCACACCTCCATCGCCTCGCTGGCTGATGATGTGCTGTTCGTTACCTTCAATGGCCTGTCGAAGAACTACCGCGCCGCCGGTTATCGCGCCGGCTGGCTGGTGGTCTCCGGCGACAAGCGCCATGCCGGTGACTACATCGAAGGGTTGACCATGCTCGCCTCGATGCGCCTGTGCGCCAATGTCCCGGCGCAGCATGCCATCCAGACGGCGCTGGGCGGTTATCAGAGCATCAACGATCTGGTGGCGCCTGGTGGACGGTTGTTACGCCAGCGCGACCGGGTGTGGGAGATGGTCACCCAGATTCCGGGTGTCTCCTGTGTCAAACCACAGGGGGCCATGTACCTCTTTCCGAAGCTCGATCCGAAGATGTATCCGATCACCGATGACCGCGAGTTTATTCTCGATCTGCTGGTCGAGGAGAAGGTGCTGGTGGTGCAGGGAACCGGCTTCAACTGGCCGCATCCGGATCACCTTCGCCTGGTATTTTTGCCGGGCATGGACGAAATCACCGAGGCCGTGACGCGCATGGCGCGTTTCCTCGACAACTACCGCAAACGCCACACCAGCCTCGCGGTGTAGAAAAACACAGTAAAAACCAGGAAAAAACAGCTATATGAAACCGGTCAAAGTGGGACTGTTGGGATTGGGAACGGTTGGTGGCGGCACCCTCGCCGTATTGCGCCGCAATGCACCGGAGCTCGCACGCCGCGCCGGCCGCGATATCACCGTGCGCATGGCCGCGGTGCGCAATCTGGAGAAGGCGCGCAAGGTCGCAGGTGATTTGGAGCTGACTACCGATCCGATGGCGGTGGTCAACCACCCCGAGGTGGATGTGGTGGTGGAGTTGATCG
>DASWUD010000187.1:0-6290 GCA_036401755.1 Gammaproteobacteria bacterium | reverse complement strand
TGACCACCTCCAGTTGCAACATGAAGTGCATGTCGGCAATC
Source organism: Gammaproteobacteria bacterium (assembly GCA_036401755.1). Classification (GTDB taxonomy): domain Bacteria; phylum Pseudomonadota; class Gammaproteobacteria; order Thiohalomonadales; family Thiohalomonadaceae; genus DASWUD01. The sequence goes on along the minus strand of DASWUD010000187.1, from coordinate 6,249 downwards.
GCCTGATGCTGTTGCAGCAGATGGAACAGCAATGGCGTGGAGATGTTGTAGGGGAGATTGCCCACCACGCGCAATTTGCGATCGGCCAAGGCCAGCGCGGCAAAATCGAACTTCAGTGCATCGGCGCTGTGGATATGAAAGTGGGAGCGATCACCAAACCGTTCGGCCAGACGCGGCACCAGGTCGCGGTCCAGTTCCACCACGTCGAGGCGCTGCACCGCGTCGACCAGATGTTCGGTCAGTGCCCCCAGGCCGGGGCCGATCTCCACCATGTGCTGATCGGCCTGGGGGCGGATGGCGCGCACGATGTGCTCGATGACCCCGCGATCATGGAGAAAGTTCTGGCCGAAGCGTTTGCGGGGGCGGTGATCCATCAGAGCGGTTTCAAGTGAGAGGGGCAAGGTTCAAGGGGCACGCGAGGCCGCCCGCCATCTGCTCGGCCACGGTGATGGCATAGCGCAGGCTGCCGAGCTCGGCCTTGCCGGTGCCGGCCAGATCGAGCGCGGTGCCGTGGTCCACCGAGGTGCGAATGATGGGCAGGCCGAGGGTGATGTTGACGGCGTTGCCAAAGCCCAGGTGCTTGAGCACCGGCAACCCCTGATCGTGATACATGGCAAGCACCGCATCGGCCTCGTGCAGGTAGCGCGGGGTGAACAGCGTGTCGGCGGGCAGCGGACCGAGCAGCTGCATGCCCTGCTCACTGCGCAGCTCCTCCAGCAGCGGTTCGATCACCTCGATCTCTTCGCGCCCCAGGTGGCCGCCTTCGCCCGCATGGGGATTGAGACCACAGACCAGAATTTTCGGCCTGGGGAGCGCAAATTTATCGACCAACTCGCGGTGCAGGATGGTGACTATCTGGCGCAGCAGTTGCGGGGTGATGGCACGACTCACTGCGGCGAGCGGCAGATGGGTGGTGGCCAGGGCGACACGCAGCCCGGGTGTGGCGAGCATCATCACCACGCACGGTGTGCCGGTGTGTGCGGCAAGAAATTCGGTATGGCCGGTGAAGGGGATGCCGGCGTCGTTGATCACCCCCTTGTGTAAGGGTGCGGTAACGAGTGCGCTGAATCGTCCATCCAGGCAGCCATCGATGGCGAGGCGCAGGGTGTCGAGCACATACCCGGCATTGGCGGTGTCGAGGCGGCCGGCCTGGGCGGGGCGGGCAAGCGTGACCGGCAGGTAGCTCAGTTCAGCCGCGGCGGTGGCCACGTTGCCACCCGCCTCGTAGCGATGGAGCCGCAGCGTCAGGCCCAATTGCCGGGCACGCTGCTCCAACAGCTCGGGGTCGGCGACCACCACCAGCGGTAATCGCTGTTCCTCCTGGGCCCACTGCACGCAGAGATCGGGGCCGATCCCCGCCGGCTCTCCGGCGGTGAGGACGAGCGGTGCCCGCTCACTCCTCAAGGTGGTACTCCACATAGGCCTCGTCGCGCAGGCGGCGCAGCCAGTTCTGCTGCTCCTCTTCAATCTTGCGCTTGCGCAGTGCCTCCTGGGCCTGACTAAAGCGCATCTCGTCGGTACTGTCGTGGTCGCGATAACCGAGCAGCTGCACGATATGCCAGCCGAACTGGGTGCGGAACACATCGCTGGTGGCCCCCACCGCCAGCTGGGAGAGGGCGGCCTCGAACTCGGGGACGAAGGTGCCGGGATTGGCCCAGCCGAGATCACCGCCCTGCGAGCCGGAGCCCTTGTCGTCGGAGTTGGCGCGCGCCAGGGTGGCGAAATCCTCGCCGGCGAGGATGCGCTGGCGCAGCCGCGTTAGGCGCGCCTTGGCTTCTGCATCGGAGGTGATCGCATCGGTGCGGATGAGGATGTGACGGGCATGCACCTGGCGCACCACCTGGCGCTCCTCGCCACGTTTGTCGATGAGCTTGAGGATATGGAAGCCGCTGGTGCTGCGAATGATGTCGCTCAGTGCACCCGGCTTCATGTCGATAACGTGATCGACCAGGAAGGTGGGGAGCTCAGCGGTGCGACGCCAGCCAAGATCGCCTCCCTCCAGCGCCTGCTGATCGCCAGAGTAGGCCGCTGCCATTTCACGGAACTCGGCGCCGCCGCGCAGCTTCGTCAGCACCTCTTCGGCGCGTGCACGCGCCGTCTGCACCTCATCCGGCGAGGCTGATTCGGGCAGGGCGATGAGGATCTGTGCTAGGTGATATTCGGTGCTCTGATCCTGTGCGGCGCGCGATTCGAGCCAGCTCTTCACCTCCTGCGGGCTGACGGTCACGCGGTTATCCACCTGGGTGGCACGCAGTCGTGTGATGATCACCTCGTTGCGGATCTCTTCGCGGAAGTCTGCGAAGGCGATGCCGTCACGCTGCAGGGCGGCGCGGAACTGATCGAAATCCATGTGGTTTTGCGTGGCAATGTTGCTGATGATCTGATTGAGGTTTTCATCGTCGACGCGGATGCCGATACGTTGTGCCAGCGCGAGCTGGATGCGTTCGAGGATCATGCGCTCCAGCAGCTGGCGGCGCAGTATCGCATCGGGCGGGGCCGATGTTTTGTTGTGCGCCAGTTGCTGACGCAGGCTCTGCAGGCGCTGTTCCACTTCGTTGTGGGTGATGACATCGTCATCGACTACCGCGATGACACGGTCGAGGGGTTGTACCGGGGTGGCACCATATGCCAGGGAGGTGGCGGCGAGCAGCAGGGCCAGCAACAATCTTTTCATCAGGGGAGTCGCAGATCAGGATTTCAGTGGATCGGGAAGCCTAGGATACCACGCTCCAGCTCCGCATCGAGGCGGTTGCCGATGGCGGTGAGCCCCTTCAGCTCCAGGGTCAGATAGATGCTGTGGTCGATCTCCAGGGTGGAGGTGTTGTAGCGGCCGCGTCCCACCAGGCGGAAGGCCCAGCAGCAGCTCTGGTATTCGAGGCCCCCCACCGTGTCATAGGAGAGATGGTTCTCCAGGTCGTACTGCCAGCGACCGATGACACGCCACTGGCGCGTCACTGGCCAGAAGGCGGTGAGATCGGTCTGGCGCAGATCAAGTTCACGCTGGTAGCGATAGGTGAGGCTGGTCACCTTGTCCTCGGCGGGGCGAAAGCGCAGGCTCGAGGTGAGCAGGTCTTCGTGTCCGCTATCGGGATTCCAGCGTCCGGCGTTGGCGAACTCCAGGTCCTCGAGCGGCTTGACCGCGACCTCGGCGATCATGTCCGAGCTGGTGCGGCTATCGGCCTCGCTGGGGGTGAGGGTTACCTTGCGGTCTTCGAAATAGGTGATCTGGCCCACGCTGGCGCGGCCCCACTCGCGGCCCGTGGCCGCCTCCAGATAGCGGGTGGTCAGTGAGTTGGTGAGCTGGTTGGCGTCGCCGACCCGATCGGCACCGCTGAAGCGGTTGTCACGAAACAGCTGGCTGTAACTGAAGTCGTAATAGCCGGTGTCAAACAGCGGCAGCGCATCCTGATCCTTGTAGGGCACATAGAGATAGTAGAGCCGCGGCTCGACGCTCTGCACCATCGCCTTGTCACCCATGGTGGAGTCCCGCTCGAAGAAGAGTCCCCAGTCGAGCGAGGCGATGGGCAGGGTGCGGCTGTAGCGGGTATCGCCATCACTGGTCAGGGTGTATTCGGTGTTGCGTAGTGCGACGCGCGGCGTCAGGAACCAGGAGGCCCCCTGCAGCGGCAGGCTGACCGCCGGGGTCAGATCGAGGCGACTGCCCTGGGTCACCGAACTGTTGGGGTGGGTAAAGTAGACCAGCTCACTCTCCAGATTGAGATAGAGCCTGTCGGGGCGGCGCGGCGTCTCTGCGTTGAGGAGCAGCTGTGGCATGCGCGAATAGGGTTCATCGCCGACCAGGGTCTGGTAGTTCTGGGCACGGGCCAGGAACGACCAGTGGCTCTCGCGATAGGAGATATCGGCGCGCCGCTCCAGGTGGGTCTGGCTGGCGGCGAGCTGGCTGGTGGTCATGTCGTTGAAATAGTCCGGGTCGGTGACGGAGCTGTGGGTGAGGTCAAGCCCCCAGCCACTGTGCGGCAGCGAATGGTGGTTGAAGGCGGTGTAGAGGCGTCTGCTGCCGTAGAGTCGGTCCTCCGGCAGCCACTCGACGTTGAGTGTGCCGCGGCTCTCATCCGGCGCCAGATAGCGCCCTTCGGTCATCAGCATGTTGCCGCGCGCCGCGATGGAGCGTGCGGTAATGGTCGCGTCGTACTCCGGGGCGATATTCCAGTAGAACGGCAGTCGGATGTCGTTGCCCGACACCTCGGTTCTGCCGAAGGTGGGGGCGAGAAAGCCCGACTTGCGCCCCTCCAGCGGAAAGTTGAGGTAGGGGAGGTAGAGAAAGGGCACCCCTTTGAAGGCGAGGGTGACGTTGTACGCCTCGCCGGTGTTGCTCTCCCGGTTCAGCTCCAGGCTGCTTGCCTTGAGTCGCCAGTCCTGCTTTTCGGGATTGCAGGTGGAGTAGACCACCCCTTCCAGGCGGGTGTGGCTTGGATCGCTGATATCGACGCGGCGCGCCTCGCCAAAGGCGTGGAACTCCCGGAAGTGGAAGCGGCTGCCCACCAGTTCGCCGCTATTGGTGCCAAGCTGCACGCGGGCACTCTCGCCCTGGAAATAGTGGAGAGGGGTCAGAAAACTGACATTTCCCTCCAGCGTTAGGGTGTCGCTGGGCTGGTCATAACTGGCGCTGTCGGCCTTGAGCTCGGTGGAGCCACGCGTAACTACCACATTGCCGGCGAAGCGGCTGGAGGTGTCGGATTGTGCCTCTGCCTCGTCGGCGGAGAGATGGATGGGCTGACCCTCCTCGTCGCTCCCCTCGGGGGCCGCCGGGATCCCGGCGGGCGGGGGGCAGAGGGCCCAGCGGTCAGCGGCCGGGGCCGCCGCCAAAGTGGTGCCGGGAAGCGCGCACAGCACCAGCCAGAGGACTCTGCGAAGTGCGAATGGAAGGCCATAACTTGCCACGATTAGGGGAGTGCTCTTCGCCAGACGGTTAAAAGGGCGTTACGTTCGCACAGAATAGCCACGGCTTCAAATATCTCCATCAACCAATGTCAGGTATCATGCTCAAGATTTATTGCCCCTGTGAAGGCCGTCCCGGCCTGACAGTGCTGATTCGATGAAAATTGCACAACATCCAACCAATAAAGGGAGAGTGTCATGAAACGTATTTTGGCAAGCGCAGTTCTCGCCGCCATATCAATGGGGGCGCAGGCTGCCAGTGATATCGACGCGCTGCAAGATTTGGCCAACACCTACGGTCAGGAGGGTTTCCGCCTCTTCTCCGAGGATCTCGGTGCCGCCCTCAGCTACAAGGCGCTCGCTCCCGCAGAACCGCTGGGCATCACCGGCTTCGACATCGGCATCGAAATGACCGCCACCAAGCTGCAACACTCCGCCATTTTCGACGCGGTAACCACCGGCTCCAGCTTCGATACCCTGCCGGTAGCCAAGCTCCACGTCCACAAGGGGCTGCCCTTCAATATCGACGTCGGCGCGTTCCTGAGCGAAGTGCCCGACAGCAACATCAAGCTGACCGGTGCCGAGCTGCGCTACGCCTTCCTCGAAGGCGGGGTGGCGATGCCGGCCCTGGCACTGCGTGGCACCTACTCCAAGCTTTCCGGCGTCGACCAGCTCGACTTCAGCACCCGTGGCCTGGAGCTGACCATCTCCAAGGGGCTGGCGATGTTCACCCCCTACGCCGGGGTTGGCAAGGTCTGGTCTACCAGCACCCCAAATCTGCCCGATACCGCGCTCGTTCAACTTGAGGAGGAGAAGTTCTCCCAGAACAAGATGCTGGTCGGTGCCAACCTCAACTTCGGTCTGATGAACCTGGCCGTCGAGGGGGACAAGACCGGCGAAGCCACCACCTACGGCCTCAAGCTCGGCCTGCGCTGGTAAACCAAATAGCCACCCATCTGCGGCATTGATGGCGCAAGATAGGTAGTCAGATACTGTGGCGTCCCGCTCAGGCTGGGCGCCTTTTTTTTGCCGACGGCCGCGCCCGGCTGTGTTATTTCAACAATTGCACGACAAGGAAGTGAATCATGAAGCGTTTTTTGGCGGGTATAACCTTCGCTGCCGTATCGATGGGAGCCCAGGCGGCCACTATTCTGGATGAGGCGGCGGGCCTGCCACAGTCCGAGTTCCGTCTCCTTTCGGAAGACCTTGGCGCTGCCTTCAGCTACAAGGCGCTCACCCCCGCCGAGCCGCTCGGTGTCACCGGCTTTGACATCAGCATCGAGAGGACGGCTACCCGATTACAACACCCGGCACTGTTCGACAAGGCTGGCTCCGGCCCTGGCGTCGATA
>DASWUD010000186.1:0-7716 GCA_036401755.1 Gammaproteobacteria bacterium | reverse complement strand
ATCTGTTCGGTGCCGAAGGGGAGGAGCCCTTCGTAGACATAACCGGTGTCGCCTTCGGCGCAGGAGATGGTCACCGGCTGGCCGGTGGTGATCGCCTGTGTGCCATTGCCGGTGCCGACCACAGCCGGGATACCCAGCTCGCGCGCAATGATCGCCGCATGACAGGTGCGCCCGCCGCGATTGGTGACGATGGCCGCGGCGATCTTCATCACCGGCTCCCAGTCGGGGTCGGTGATGTCGGTGACCAGCACCTCGCCCGGCTGAAGTTCATTCATGCGGGAGGCTTCGAGGATCACCCGTGCCGTGCCGGTGGCGATGCGTTGGCCAACACTCTTGCCGCTGACGAGGATCGTGCCACGCTGGTCGAGATGGAAGCTCTCATGGCGCTGGATATCATCGGCTGAACGCACCGTTTCGGGGCGGGCCTGAACAATAAACAGGCCACCCCCCACGCCATCTTTGGCCCACTCGATATCCATCGGCCGCTCGTAATGCTTTTCGATGGCGATGGCGTAGCGCGCCAACTCCAATACCTCGTCGTCATTCAGCGCGAAGCGCTCGCGCTCGGCGCGCGGCACCGGCTCGTTGCGGGTCGACAGGCCGGCCATCGCCTCGCTGGTGTAGACCATGCGCAGCGCCTTCTCACCCAGTTGACGCTTGAGGATGGGGCGCTTGCCCTGCAGTAGCGTCGGCTTGAAAACGTAGAACTCGTCGGGATTGACTGCCCCTTGCACCACGTTTTCACCGAGGCCGTAGGCGGCGGTGATGAACACGGCGTCGCGAAAACCCGATTCGGTGTCGATGGAGAACATCACCCCCGATGCACCGATATCGGAGCGCACCATCTTCTGCACCCCGATGGAGAGCGCGACATCCATGTGCAGAAACCCCTTGTCGACCCGGTAGGAGATGGCGCGATCGGTGAACAGCGAGGCGAACACCCGCTTGCAGCTGGCCAGCAGGCTGTCGGCGCCACGGATGTTGAGATAGGTCTCCTGCTGGCCGGCGAACGAGGCGGTGGGAAGATCCTCGGCGGTGGCGGAGCTGCGCACCGCCACATCGGTGTCGGGGCCGTATTGTGCTTCCAGCGCCTGGTAGGCGGCGCGGATCTCCGCGGCGAGCGGCGCGGGAAGCTCGCCGTCATTGATCCACTGGCGGATGCGCGCCCCGGCCTTGGCCAGCGCCACCACATCGCGGGTATCGAGCTGCGCCAGTTCGGCGGCAATGCGCTCGTGCAAGCGGTTATGGTCGATATAGAGGCGATAGGCCGCGGCGGTGGTGGCAAAGCCGTTGGGTACCTTCACCCCCTGTTCGGCGAGGGCGCGATACATCTCGCCCAGTGAGGCGTTCTTGCCGCCCACCAGTGGCACGTCGGAGATGGTGAGCTCGGCGAACTGTTTGGTGAATTGCATCGTGGCCTCTCCTCATCCTTTATTGTTTCGGGATCACCGTTGGCGAGCGCGGCGCAAAAAGACCATTTTGCTCTGCCGCGCCGACACGTAGCGCCAACGTCCCGCTTGAACCTGTTGTTGTCACTATAAGCTAGTTTCTCATCCATCTCACGATGCCAATGAGCGCTGATCGGCCGAGCTCCTGATTGGGATTGCAGTACGTGAGCGCAATTCCCCCACAAACAGGCATTGAATCGTAAGTGAGGGCTACCACAACCAACCGCTGTGACGTGGTTACCAGATCCAGCGCATGCGCCCAATGGTTGTGATGTTTCTCCGTAAAATGGGCGGCGAACAGAACAACGTATAAGAGGTAGTTCCCCATGTTGCGCAATACCGCACGCTCTCTTTTTGCTATTTTCCTCGCGCTATTACTGGTTAGCTGCGGTGGGGGTGACGCTACCCCCAGCGTGCCAACCAATGGTACCGGCCCCAGCCTGAGTGGCATCAGCTCGATCGTGGTCTTTCCCCAACAGATCATGATTCAGGTGGGCAAGAGCGTACAGCTCAAGGCGACCGGCACCTATAGCGACGGCTCCCAGAAGGATGTCAGCAAGAGCGTCGAATGGATTGCGGTGGGGGACGCCTCTGTCTCCTCGTCCGGATTGGTAACTGCCACCAATGATGGCGCGGTGAGTGGGGCAGTGGTGACCGCCAAGGTGCCGGGAAACTCTTCGATCGCCGGCTCGGCGATTATCAACATTTCCCTTTATGGCACGGACGGCACGGCGGCCCAGCCGGTGGTGCTTACCCCGGAGCAGGCTTTCAATGGCCAGGTCAATAACGGCGGTCCTGGCCTTCCGGGTTACAGCTACTACGCAGCCAACCTTACACCGGGTGATACCTACTACGTTACCGTCTCCAAGCTGTTGGATTATGATGTGGCGCTCGAGGTGTTCGCCGATGCGGCCTATAGCCAGCCGCTGTGCAGCGTTTCATCTTATGAATACATTGCAACCAAACGGTGCGCGGCCCAGGTACCGGCCAACGGTGCACTCTACATCCGGGTTGATGGCGATAAGGTCACCAATTCGGCAGACGGCACCTCCTACGAGATCATCGTGCAGAAGGGGTACGGTGACGAAGGACAAGGCGGCTCGCCGGTGCCGGTCACGGTCGGCGTGCCCTACAGCGGCCAGGTGGGGAACTACAGCAAGTATGTAGTCAGCCTGCAGCCCACCGCCCGCTACACCTTCACCCTGTCGGGAATGACCGACGACGTCGATCTGGACGTGATGACCACCAATTCGGTGTGGATCTGTTCAAGCCAAACCGTGGGCCTCGCCAACGAACAGTGCGGCTTCCAGGCCGAGTTTTCCCCCGTGGAGATATGGGTGGATGGTACCAAGGCACCGCTCGGTGCCGCCTACACCCTGACCGTGACGGAAGATCACGCCGCCTACGTTGACGAGGGCACCCAGGCGGTGCCGCTCAACCTGGCGGGCCTCGTCCCCTACACGGGGCAGAGCATCAATGCCAGCTACTACGTGCTGCCCGTGACGGCGGGCAAGTCGTACCAGATCACCCACACCGCCATCGAGCCCGGCAGTAGTCTGCTGGTCTACGCCGATGCGGGCTTTACCACCCAGCTGTGCCAGATATTCGACAACAGCTGCCGCATAGAGCCGGCCCCGAGTGGCAACCTCTATTTGATGGGGGACGGCAACGGGCTGGGGGTCGACTACGTAATCGATGTCCATGAGATCACCTATGCGGCGGAAGGAACGGCTGCAGTCCCCATCACCCTGGTGGCGGCACCGCCGTTGGATACCCCCTATGCCGGTCAGGTCGATACGGGCGCCAGCTACTATCAGGTGCCGAACATCACGGCCGGGGCGACTTATCACATCGGCCTGGCCAACGTCTCGGGTAACGTCGGGCTGCAGGTGTATGGCGACGCGGCCATGAGCGTGCTGCTCTGCTCCTCCGATAACGCCGCACTGGCCGCTGAGGAGTGCACCACCGCGCCGAACCCGAGTGGCACCTCACTGTGGGTGAAGGTGACCGGTGCCACCTACGGCTCGCGCTTCGACCTCAGCGTCGATCGTGTCTATTTCAACGAGGGCAGCGAGGCGGCGCCGAAGGTGATCCCGCTGGGAGCCTACATAGGCCAGGTCGCCAAGAATGGCCCCAGCGTCTATCAGCTCAACCTCACGCCGGGCAAGTCCTATGTGGTGACGGTGACCAACAAGACGGCTGAAGGCGGCTTCAACGTCTACGAGGATTCGTTCTTTGGGTTGTCGTGCATACAAGCAACTACCTGCGCGATTCAGCCCTCGGTATCTGGCGTGGCCTATGTCGAGGTGTGGGCACCCATGTCCAATTTTGGCATGGGCTTCACCGTCAACGTTCAGGAGGAGATCTACCAGTCGGAGGGCACACTGGCCGCGCCCCTCGCACTGCTCAACTTCCCGGTCTCCGATGGCGTGGCCACTGTGCCATCGATTCGCAGTAATGGTGAGGTCGGCAACGGCAGCAGCTATTACTCGGTCGATATCAGTGGCGGCTACGACTACGTGGGGTATCGCGTCAGCATGAACAATCCCAGTCTCGATGCCAACCTCTATGTCTACTCAGACCCCGCCTTCTCGTCCCTGCTCTGCTCCTCTACCTTGACGGGCACGGCAGACGAGTCGTGCGCCTTCAACTACAGCGCGGGTAATCAGCTCTATATCCGCGTCGACGGTACGCCAAGCGGTGCCGGGGCGCTCTACGAACTGGTGGTGGATCACGACTATCTGGCCGAGGGCAGTCCAGTGACCGGCAATGGTGGTAATGCCACCGGCGGGGCGCTGGCGCTGACGCTGCACACCCCGCACCAGGGTGAGGCTCCCGCGTCCGGTACGGGCAGCTACACGGTCGCCAGCTACAGCTACTACCAGTTCCCGGTGGTGGCAGGGACGGCCTACACGGTCACCCTCTCCAACCTGTTCGACTCGGCCTGTATGGATGTCTACAAATCGGACGACGGCACCTTCACCTCGTATAACTATGTGGCTGACAGCAATATGGGGCTCGCCACCAAGACGGTGTCGATCACCCCGACCGTCAACACCCTCTACATCCGCATCACCGGCTGCAACGGTACGGGCAGCGCCTACACCCTGCAGGTCGACTGAACCCGGCCTGACCAGCTACGCCCGGCAACATCAACTGCCGGGCGTTCTTTTTCATCTTCCCGCAGTGAATTGATCAATCGCTTCAGGTGATGACGCTAGGCGCGCTGCGCCCGGTGCGCGCGCGCAGTCCACTCACCTCGTCGGCGATGGTGATGAGGTCGGCGAGGGTCTGTTGGGTATCCAGAGTGAGGCGCGCCGGATCGGTCTCGTAACTTTCGATATAGACACGCAGGGTGGCGCCGACCGTGCCGGTGCCGGAGAGGCGGAAGACGATGCGCGCACCGTCCTCGAAACCGATGCGCAACCCCTGCTGGCTGCTGACGCTGCCATCCACCGGATCGGTGTAACTGAAGTTGTCGGCGTAACGCACGGTGCGCTGGCCGAAGCTGCTTCCTTCCAGTTGCGGCAGTTTCGCTTCGAGATCGCTCATTAGGCTCTTGGCGATCTGACCATCCACCTCTTCATAGTCGTGGCGCGTGTAGTAGTTGCGGCCGAACTGCTGCCAGTGCTGTTCGACGATGGCCTGCACCGATTCATTACGCGCGGCGAGAATGTTGAGCCAGCAGAGCACTGCCCACAGGCCATCCTTTTCGCGCACGTGGTTCGAGCCGGTGCCGAAACTCTCCTCGCCACAGAGGACGATCTTCCCAGCATCGAGCAGGTTGCCGAAGAATTTCCAGCCGGTGGGGGTCTCGTAACAGGCAATGCCCAGTTTCTCGGCGACGCGATCCACCGCTTCCGAGGTGGGCATGGAGCGGGCCACGCCATTAAGGCGCCCTTTGTAACCAGGTATCAAATCGGCGTTGGCGGCGATCACCGCCAGCGAGTCGGAGGGGGTGACGAAAAAATTCCTGCCCAGGATCATGTTGCGATCGCCATCGCCATCGGAGGCGGCGCCAAAGTCGGGGGCATTATCCGCATACATCGCCTTCACCAATGCTTCAGCATAGGTGAGGTTGGGATCGGGATGGCCGCCGCCAAAGTCGGGCAGCGGCACTCCGTTCATTACCGTGCCTGCCGGTGCACCCAAGCGCTTTTCCAGAATTTCGTGGGCGTAAGGTCCGGTAATGGCGTGCATCGCATCGAAACGCAAACGGAAGCCGCCGGCAATCAATTTACGGATCGCTACAAAATCGAACAGCTTCTCCATCAATTCCGCATAGTCGGCCACCGGGTCGATCACGGCCACCTCCATGCTTTCGAGCGTGTAGTGGCCGGTGACAGAAAAATCGGGGGACTCGAGATCGCTGATCTGGTAGCGGTTGATGTCGCGGCTGCGCTCAAAGATCGCCTCGGTAACCTGCTCGGGGGCGGGGCCACCGTTGGGGGTGTTGAACTTGATGCCGAAGTCACCGTCGGGGCCGCCGGGATTGTGACTGGCGGAGAGGATGATGCCACCCTGGCTGCGGTACTTGCGGATCACCGCCGAGGCAGCCGGGGTGGAGAGCAGGCCATCGCGGCCGACGATGAGTCGCGCCACGCCATTGGCCGCCGCCATGCGGATGATGGTGGCGATCGCCTCGCGGTTGTAGTCACGGCCGTCGCCGCCCACCACCAGCACCCCGCCTCTGAGGGCGGGCTGGGTATCGAAGATGGCCTGGACGAAGTTTTCCAGGTAGCGCGGCTGCTGGAAGGCCGCGACCTTCTTGCGCAGGCCGGAGGTGCCGGGGCGCTGGTCGGTGAAGGGTTCGGAGTAGTGGAGCTCGATGGCCATGGGGGTCCTTTTTTGTGTCGTTTTTGCCAGCGGGAAAACGGGGCTTGAAAGTAGTTTAGAATAGCCCCACTTTTTTATCGCCTGAATATCCCGATTATCCCAGTTTAACCGAGGAGACAGCAAAACAATGAGTGTAGAAGCCCATAAGGAGACGTTAGGTTTCGAGACCGAGGTGAAGCAGTTGCTGCACCTGATGATCCACTCCCTCTATTCCAACAAGGAGATCTTCCTGCGCGAGCTGATCTCCAACGCCTCCGACGCCTGCGACAAGCTGCGCTTCGAGGCGCTCGCCGACGACGCCCTCTGGGAGGGCGACAACGAGTTGGCGATCCACGTCGCCTTCGACAAGGCGGCGCGCACCCTCACCCTGCGCGACAACGGCATCGACATGTCGCGCCAGGAGGTTATCGACAACCTGGGCACCATCGCCCGCTCCGGTACCCGCGCCTTCATGGAGCAGCTCTCCGGTGACCAGAGCAAGGATGCCAATCTCATCGGCCAGTTCGGGGTCGGCTTCTACTCGGCCTTCATCGTCGCCGACCGCGTCACCGTTACCACCCGCCGCGCCGGACTCGGCGCCGAACACGGCGTGCGTTGGGAATCGGCCGGGGAAGGGGAGTACTCCATCGAGACGGTGGCGGTGCCCAAGCGCGGCACCGAAGTGGTGCTGCACCTGCGCGAGGGGGACGACGAGTTCCTCGACGGCTGGCGTATTCGTTCGGTGATCCGCAAATACTCCGACCACATCACCCTGCCGATCCGCATGCTCAAGGAGGCGGTGGGTGAGGAGGCCGCCACCGAGGAGGAGACGGTCAACCGTGCCTCGGCGCTGTGGGCGCGCAGCAAGAACGAGATCACTGAGGAAGAGTACAACGAGTTCTACAAGCATGTGGGCCACGACTACGAAGACCCGCTCGCCCACATCCACACCCGCGTGGAGGGCAAGCTCGAATACACCTCACTGCTCTACATCCCCAAGCGCGCGCCGTTCGACCTGTGGGACCGCGAGCGGCGCAAGGGAATCAAGCTCTACGTGAAGCGTGTCTTCATCATGGACGACGCCGAGCAGTTGATGCCCAACTACCTGCGCTTCGTGCGCGGCGTCATCGACTCTGCCGACCTGCCGCTCAACGTCAGCCGCGAAATTTTGCAGCACAACAAGACCATCGACGCCATGCGCAACGGTTCGGTGAAGAAGGTGCTGGGTCTGCTGGAAGAGCTGGCGAAGAACGAGCCGGAGAAGTACGCCACCTTCTGGACCGAATTCGGCAAGGTGATGAAGGAGGGGCCGGCGGAGGATTTCGCCAACAAGGAGCAGCTCGCCAGGCTGCTGCGCTTTGCCTCCACCCACACCGACACCACCGAACAGAACGTCGCGCTGGCAGATTACGTGGGCCGCATGAAGGAGGGGCAGGAGGCGATCTACTACATC
>DASWUD010000185.1:0-15807 GCA_036401755.1 Gammaproteobacteria bacterium | reverse complement strand
GCACAAGGGCGTATTCGAAGTGCTCGCCACGGCGGGCGACTCGGCCCTCGGTGGCGACGACATGGACAGGGTAGTCGCCGAGTGGATCATGGCGCAGGCGGGGATCGCCCACGACGCCGACCACGCCCAGATGCGCCGCCTGATGCGCGATGCCTGCGACGCCAAGGAGCTGCTCACCGACGTGCCCAGCACCACCATCCGGCTGGAGCGTTCCGACGGCACCTTCTGGGAAGGGGTATTGAGCCGCGAGAAGTTCAACGAGCTGGTCGACCCGCTCATCCAGAAGACCCTGGCGCCATGCCGCCGCGCCCTGCGCGATGCGGGCGTGTCGCGCGAGGAGATCCACGACGTGGTGATGGTGGGCGGCTCCACCCGCGTGCCGCGCGTGCGCGAAAAGGTGGCGGAGTTCTTCCAGGCGGAGCTGCGCGTCGACATCGACCCCGACAAGGTGGTGGCGGTCGGTGCGGCGATGCAGGCCGATGTGCTGGCGGGCAACAAGCCCGAAGACGAGATGCTGCTGCTCGACGTCATCCCCCTCTCGCTGGGGCTGGAGACGATGGGCGGCCTGGTGGAGAAGATCATCCCGCGCAACACCACCATCCCGGTGGCGCGCGCCCAGGACTTCACCACCTTCAAGGATGGCCAGACGGCCATGGCCATCCACGTATTGCAGGGGGAGCGCGAGCTGGTCATCGACTGCCGTTCCCTGGCCCGCTTTGAACTGCGCGGCATCCCGCCCATGGCGGCCGGCGCGGCGCGCATCCGCGTCACCTTCCAGGTGGACGCCGACGGCCTGCTCTCGGTGACCGCCCGCGAGCAGAACTCCGGGGTGGAGAGCAGCGTGCAGGTGAAACCCTCCTACGGCCTCTCCGACGATGAGATCACCCGTATGCTCAAGGATTCCATGGAGCATGCCCGCGAGGATCTGGATCTGCGCCAGTTGCGTGAACAGCAGGTGGAGGCCGATCGGGTGCTCGATGCGATTCGCGTGGCGCTGGCGAAGGACGGCGACGTCCTCCTTTCGCGCGAGGAGCGTGCCGAGATCGAGCATGCCATGGAGGTGGTGGCCCATGCGGCTACCCACAGCAGCGATTACAAGGCAGTAAAGACGGCCATCGATGCCCTCAACCGCAGCACCATGGAGTTTGCCTCGCGCCGCATGAATGCCAGCATTCAGCAGGCACTGTCGGGCCACAAGCTCGACGATTTCGAGTAATCGGAGGAATCGGACCATGCCCCAGATCATCATCCTCCCCCACGAGGAGCTCTGCCCCAATGGGGCCGCCTTCGAGGCCGAGCCGGGTACCACTATCTGCGACGCGGCACTGGCCAACGGCGTCGAGATCGAACACGCCTGCGAAAAGTCGTGTGCCTGCACCACCTGTCACGTCATCATTCGCGAGGGGTTCGCCTCCCTCAACGAGGCCGACGAGCTGGAGGAGGATATGCTCGACAAGGCGTGGGGGCTGGAGCCCCAGTCGCGCCTCTCCTGCCAGGCGGTGGTGGGGGAGGAGGATCTGGTCATTGAGATACCCAAATACACCATCAACATGGTCTCGGAAGGGCACTGAAAAAGCCTCGGGTGGCGCCATACTGCGTTGCAAAACGGCTCAAAATGCTCATTTACTTGATTGGAGTTGTCGCTCTCGCCCATCCTTGGGCTTCGCGACATAAGCGCATCCTTGCGCAAACTCCGCTTTCTGGTCCCCGTTAGGGGATGAGCCGTTTTGCGCCTGGTCTGGCATCCACCGGAGACTTTTTCAGTCTCGCTGTAGATACAAAGAGGGGAATAGTCGAATGAAATGGACCGACGTACAAGAGATCGCCATTGGCCTCGATGAGGCCCACCCCGAGGTGGACCCGCGCTATGTGCGCTTTACCGACCTGCACGATTGGGTGTGCGAACTGGAGGGTTTCGATGACGATCCCAACCATTCCAACGAAAAGATCCTGGAGGCGATTCAGGGACTGTGGATCGAGGAGCGGGAGTAGGTCTCAACCTCAACCGGATTGCTGGAATGGTGTGCTAAGCCCGCGTATAATCGCGGGTTTCGCCTATTCAGGCCCTGGTTTTTTTGACCCCCCTACGGAGACTTTCATGGCAATCGAACGTACCATTTCCATCATCAAGCCCGATGCTGTCGCCAAGAACGTCATCGGTGAAATCTACACCCGCTTCGAGAAGGCCGGCCTCAAGATCGTCGCCGCCAAGATGAAGCACCTCTCCCAGACCGAGGCAGAAGGCTTCTATGCCGTGCACAAGGCGCGTCCCTTCTTCAAGGACCTGGTCTCCTTCATGACCTCCGGCCCGGTGATGATCCAGGTGCTGGAAGGCGAGAGCGCCGTGGCCAAAAACCGTGAAATCATGGGCGCCACCAATCCCAAGGATGCTGCCAAGGGCACCATCCGCGCCGATTTCGCCGTCTCCATCGACGAAAACGCCGTGCACGGTTCCGACAGCCTGGAGAACGCCGCGATCGAAATCGCCTACTTCTTCTCTGCCACCGAACTCTGCCCGCGCACCCGCTGAGCTGAACTGACGAAACGGGCGGGAGTCAAACGGCCAATGGCTGATACCACCAAGACCAACCTGCTGGGACTCGATCGCACGGGCATGGAAGCCTTCTTCGCTCAATTGGGCGAAAAGGCCTTCCGCGCCACCCAGGTGATGAAGTGGATCTACCACTACGGGGTGAGCGATTTCGAGCAAATGACCAACCTGGGCAAGGCGCTGCGCGCGCGCCTCGCCGAGGTGGCGGAGGTGCGCCTCCCCGAGGTGGTGGGGGATCAGCCGTCGCGCGATGGCACCCGCAAGTGGATGGTCCGTCTCGACGGTGACAACAGCGTCGAGATGGTCTTCATCCCCGATGGCGAGCGCGGCACCCTCTGCGTCTCCTCGCAGGTGGGCTGCACGCTGGCCTGCAGTTTCTGCTCCACCGCCCGGCAGGGCTTCAACCGCAACCTGAGCGCCGCCGAGATCGTCGGCCAGGTGGCGCTGGCCAGCCGCCTGCTGGGCATTCCCGACAACAAGGGCGAGCGCGTCATCACCAACGTGGTGTTGATGGGGATGGGCGAGCCTTTACTCAATTTCGACAACGTGATGACCGCCATCGAGGTAATGCAGGACGACTTCGCCTTCGGCATTTCCAAACGGCGCGTCACCCTCAGCACCGCCGGCGTGGTACCGGGCATCGACGCCATGCGCGATGTCACCGATGTCAGCCTCGCCATCTCGCTGCACGCACCCAACGATGCGCTGCGCGATGTGCTGGTACCGATCAACCGCAAGTACCCCATCAAGGAGTTGATGGCGGCGTGCAAGCGCTACGCCAATGAAGCGACGCGCCGCCGCGTCACCATCGAGTACGTGATGCTGGCCGGTGTCAACGATTCAATCGAGCAGGCGCGCGAGCTGGTGAAGGTGCTACGCGGTGTGCCGTCCAAGGTCAATCTGATCCCGTTCAATCCGTTCCCCGGCGCGCCCTATCAATGCTCCAGCGCGACCGCGATCGAACGGTTTATCGCCATATTGAACGACGCAGGCATCGTCACCGTCACCCGCAAGACGCGCGGTGATGATATCGCTGCCGCCTGCGGCCAACTGGTAGGCCAGGTTCAGGACCGCACACAGCGCAGCGTGCGCTTCCTGATCAAGGAAGAGAGGATGGGACAATGAGATTTCGTATTGCTGTTTGTTTCGTGGCGGGCCTGCTGCTGGCGGGCTGTACCACATCGCCCACGAATGACAAGGTCAATCCCAAGCAGGCGGCTGAGGCCAATGCCGAGCTCGGTCTGCAATACATGCTCAGTGGACAATACGAGGTGGCGATGGAGAAGCTCAAGCACGCCCTCGAATTTGATGACGACAACGTCAATGCCAACCATTATCTGGCCGAGCTTTACAACCGCGTTGGACGTTTTGACGAGGCAGACAAATATTATCGTCGTGCGGTGCATCTGGCCGATAATGATGCTGCCCTGAACAACAATTACGGCGTGTTTCTCTGTAGCCGCAAGAGATACGATGATGCCGAAGAGCAATTTCTCGAGGCGCTGGATGACCCTGTCTACCGCGGCCGCCTCGATACCCTGGAAAATCTCGGCATCTGTCTGCTGGAAAAGCCGGATCTGAAAAAGGCGGATGGGTATTTGCGCAAGGTGCTCGCGCAGGATGCGCGGCGGCCGAAGTCGCTGCTGGGCATGGCGCGCCTCAGTTTCCAGCAGGCCAACTACCTCTCCACACGAGCCTATCTGCAACGCTACCTCGAGATCGAGCGCCATACACCAGAGACTCTCTGGCTAGGCATTCGCACCGAACGTATTCTGGGTAACAAAGATGCACTCGCCAGTTATGGCATGCTGCTCAGGAACAACTTCCCCAACGCGGAAGAGACACGCCTCTATCTCCAGTCGATGAAACCATGAGTCAGGAAACAGTTACAGAACACGAGCCGAACACAGCACTCCCGCCGTCGGTGGCAGCGGGGGATAAGCTGCGCGTAGCGCGCGAAGCTCTGGGGTTGAGCCGCGATGACGTAGCGCGCGAGCTGAGGTTGCATGAAAAACTGATTGGCGCATTGGAGGCGGGAGAGCGCAGCCAGTTACCGCCTGCGACCTACATCAGCGGCTATCTGCGGGCTTATGCCCGGCTTCTGGCGTTGCCGGCCGATCAGCTGGTCAACGAATATCTCAATGAGCAGGTGGCTCCCTCCCTCATTCGCCCAACCGATCGCAGCGGGATGCCGATGGTCTCCAGCCGCGATCCGAAATTCCGCCTCATTACGTATGCACTGGTGGCCGTGCTGGTGCTGCTCTTCTCCGCCTGGTGGGTCAACCAGCGTTTCGACTTCATTTCGTTTGAACCACCAAGGGATGACGGCGCGGAACTGGAGGTGAAGGCCGATCTCCCGGAACCGATGCCGCTTCAGGACTATACGCCAGTCGAAGAGGCTGCGCCGGGTACTGCTGGGGAGGGGACTGGCAGCGATCCAAGCGCTCCCGGGATGCAGGAGGTGGCCCCTGTTCAGCCGCTCGCCACCGCACCCCAGCCCGTCGCGCCGCAACCCGTCACCCCCCAGCCGGTCACGCCTCAGCCGGTCGCACCTCAGCCGGTCGCACCTCAGCCCAGTGCGAGTGCGCCTACCACCCCGGCAGCACCTGCAGTCTCCACAGCAACCCCGGCGGCTGAGAGTGTCAAACCGCCGCCGCAGCAACCGGCCGTGACAAACGAACCGCTCCCCGTGTCGACGCCACAGGCGCGGCTGGTGTTGGAGTATCAGGCGGCCAGCTGGACCCAGGTGGAGGATGCCAAGGGGCGGGTGTTGGTCTATGAGGTGGTCAAACCGGGCCGCCGTTTGGAGTTGCGCGGGGTGGCCCCCTTCAAGGTCTTCCTGGGGTATGCGCCGGGTGTGCTGGTCTACTACAACGGTACCCTGTTCTCACACGCCCCCTACCAGCGTGGCGATCTGGCCCGTTTCCGGGTCGGTGCCAACGCGGATAACCGTCTCCTCGACAGGTAACCGGTATGCATAACCCATCGCCCATCGTGCGGCGCAAATCGCGCAAAATCATGGTCGGCAACGTCGCGGTCGGCGGCGATGCCCCCATCTCCGTGCAGAGCATGACCAACACCGAAACCTGCGATGTGGCGGCAACGGTGGCGCAGATCCGTGCGCTGGAGATGGCCGGCGCCGACATCGTGCGTGTGTCGGTGCCTAGCATGGAGGCGGCCGAAGCATTCGGCGAGATCCGCCAACAGGTGACAGTACCCCTCATCAGCGACATCCACTTCGATTACAAGATCGCCCTGCGCGTGCTGGAGCTCGGTGTCGATTGCCTGCGCATCAATCCGGGCAACATCGGCAAGGAGGATCGGGTGCGCACAGTGGTCGATGCAGCACGCGACAAGAATGTGCCGATCCGCATCGGCGTCAATGCCGGCTCGCTGGAAAAGGATCTGCAGAAGAAATATGGCGAACCGACCGCCGAGGCGCTGGTTGAATCGGCGCTGCGCCATATCGACATTCTCGATAAGCTCGATTTCCAGAACTTCAAGGTGAGCCTCAAGGCCTCCGAGATCTTCCTGACGGTGGCGGCCTATCGCAAACTGGCCAGCCAGATCGAACAGCCCCTGCATCTGGGCATCACCGAGGCGGGCGGGTTCCGCTCCGGCACGGTGAAATCGGCCATCGGCCTCGGCATGCTGCTCGCCGACGGCATCGGCGACACCATTCGCGTCTCGCTCGCCGCCGATCCGGTGCAGGAGATCAAGGTCGGCTTCGATATCCTCAAGAGCCTGCATCTGCGCAGCAAAGGGATCAACTTGATCGCCTGTCCCTCCTGTTCGCGCCAGAACTTCGATGTGATCGCTACAGTGAATGCGCTGGAGCAGCGGTTGGAGGATGTGCTTGAGCCACTCGACGTGGCGGTGATCGGCTGTGTGGTCAACGGC
Organism: Gammaproteobacteria bacterium; assembly: GCA_036401755.1. Classification (GTDB taxonomy): domain Bacteria; phylum Pseudomonadota; class Gammaproteobacteria; order Thiohalomonadales; family Thiohalomonadaceae; genus DASWUD01. Next base: position 9,356 of record DASWUD010000185.1, on the reverse strand, counting down.
CCGGGCGAAGCGCGCGAGGCCGATGTCGGCCTGGCCGGCGGCCAGCCCAACCTGCTCTATCTGGGCGGCAAGCCCGATCACAAGGTGGACAATGAAAACCTCGTGGATACGCTTGAGCGGCAGATCCGCGCCGAACTGGCGCGACGTAAAAATCTTTAACCGCTAAGGACGCAAAGGACGCGAAGAATGATAAGTATGAATTGTGTAGCGACTAGTTTTGGGAGAGGTCTGTGACAGCGTTGCTGTCTTACACCTGTTGATCTTTGCGTCCTTCGCGTCCTTTGCGGTTAATTTGTTTTGTTTTGATTTGGAGATCAGAGATTGAGCGGTAATATCCAGGCGGTGCGCGGCATGAACGACATTCTGCCCGAGCACATGCCGACCTGGCACTTCATCGAGGATACGGTGCGCCAGCTGTTGTCGGCCTACGGCTACAACGAGATCCGCATGCCGATCGTCGAGAAGACCGAGCTGTTCAAGCGCTCCATCGGCGAGGTGACGGACATCGTCGAGAAGGAGATGTACACCTTCGAGGATCGCAACGGCGACAGTCTGACACTGCGTCCCGAGGGGACCGCCGGCTGCGTGCGCGCCGCCATCGAAAACGGCCTGCTGCACAACCAAGTGCAGAAGCTCTGGTACCGTGGCCCGATGTTCCGTCACGAACGGCCGCAGAAGGGGCGCTACCGCCAGTTCCACCAAATCGGCATCGAGGTGTTCGGCCTGAACGGCCCCGACATCGACGCCGAGCTGATCATCATGACGGCGCGGCTCTGGAAGCTGCTGGGCTTGGCCGATGCCGTGACGCTGCAGATCAATTCGCTCGGCACGAGTGAAAGCCGGGTCGCCTACCGCGAGCAGCTGGTGGGCTATTTCAGCGTCCATCACGACCAGCTCGATGAGGACAGCCAGCGCCGCCTGCACAGCAATCCGCTGCGCATCCTCGACAGCAAGAATCCGGAGCTGCGCGAGATCATCGCCGCCGCCCCGAAGCTGACCGACCATCTGGATGAGGAGTCACGACTCCATTTTGCGGCACTCTGCGCCAGCCTCGATGCCGCCCAGGTGCGTTACGAGGTCAACCCCTGTCTGGTACGCGGCCTCGACTACTACAGCAAGACCGTGTTCGAATGGGTGACGGAGCGTCTTGGCGCTCAGGGTACGGTCTGTGCTGGCGGACGTTTCGATGGTCTGGTAGAACAGCTGGGCGGCAAGCCGACGGCGGCCTGTGGTTTTGCCATGGGGCTGGAGCGTCTCACCGCGCTGCTGGAGCATGCCCACATCCCGCTGGAGCGCTATCGCCCCCACGCCTATCTGGTGCGGGTCGGCGATGGTGCGCAGCAGGCCGGGCTGGTACTCGCCGAGCAGTTGCGTGACGCGCTGCCACAACTGCGCCTGGAGAACCACTGCGGCGGTGGCAGCTTCAAGAGCCAGTTCAAGCGCGCCGACAAGAGCGGTGCCCACGTTGCCCTGATCCTCGGTGAGGAGGAGGTGGCGAACAGCACGATTGGCGTCAAGTACCTGCGCGAGGAGCGTGAGCAGGAGACGGTACGCCAGGATGAACTACAGGCCTTTCTCGCCGCATTGATGCGCAGCGGCGAGTGAGTCATTCGACATACGAAAAAAAGGAGCGAAGCGGTGGAGACATACGACAACGAACATGAGCAAGTCGAGGCGCTAAAAGCGTGGTGGGACAAAAACGGCACGCGCGTCATCATCGCCATCGTCGTAGTACTGGCAGGCGTGTTGGGGTGGCGCAGCTGGATGGACAGCAAACATCATGAAGCAGAGGCCGCCTCCGAGCAGTATATGAAGATGCTCGAAGTGGTGCAGAGCAAGCCCGGGGAGGCAATGGAGCTCGGCCATCAGCTGGTGGGTAGTCATGCAGGCAGCAACTATGCCGCGATGGCTTCCCTGGTGATGGCCTCCATCAGTGTTGAACAGGGCGACCGTGAGGCCGCTACCACCCAGTTGCGCTGGGTGATGGAAAATGGCAAGCAGGAGGAGCTGCAGGAGATCGCCCGCCTCCGTCTGGGCCGTCTGCTGCTCGACATGGGCAAGGGCGATGAGGCATTGGCGTTGATCGCCAAGGGCGATAACGCCAGCTTCCGCGCCCCTTACGATGAGCTGCGTGGCGACATCCTCCTCTCCCAGGGCAAGCGTGCCGAAGCGCGTACCGCCTATGCCAATGCCTTGGCCGGCTACGCAAGCGTGCCTGCCAAGCAGAACCTGCTGCAGATGAAGATCGACGATCTGGCCGATGCCAAGGGCAGCAATTCGTGAGAAGACTCCTTCCCCTCGCCATTCTCTGGCTGACCTTGGCCGCTTGCGGCTCGTCACCAGAGAGTATTGAACCGCCTGCGCCACTCGCCGCCTTCACCCCCGAATTGACGGTGCAGCCGCAGTGGGTAGTGCGTCTGGGCAAGGGGGGGGATGGCTATTTCGTGAAGCTGCCGCCGCTACTCGATGCCGGCCGTGTCTATGCGGCCAATGAGGCTGGCGAGGTGGCGGCCTTCGATGCCCGCCGCGGCACACGCCTGTGGCGCAACCGTCTTGGTACGGCACTCTATGTCGGGCCGGCCGATGGCGGTGATGTGGTGCTGCTCGGCGGGCGTGAAGAGGTGATTGCCTTGGCCAAGCGGGACGGCTCCGTTGCCTGGCGCGTCAATGTGGGCAATGAGGTGCTCGCCGCCCCGGTGCGTGCTGGCGATACCGTGATTGCCCGGACCGTTGATGGCAAGGTGCACGCCATCGATGTTCCCACCGGCAATATTCGCTGGCGTTTTTCCCAGGAGGTACCTGCGCTCAGCCTGCGCGGTATCTCGACGCCGCTGGTGGTCGGTGACATGGTCGTGAGCGGCTTTGCCAATGGCAAGGTGATCGCCCTTGCGCTGACCGACGGTGCACAGCTGTGGGAGGCGGTGATCGCGGTACCGCGCGGACGCAATGAGTTGGAGCGCATGGTCGATGTGGATGCCCAGCTCACAGCGCGCGGTGACCTGCTGTTCGCCGCGGGCTACCACGGCCAGCTGGCCGCCTTGTCACTGCGGAGTGGCCAGCTGCTCTGGTCACGCGAAATCTCTTCCTGGTCAGGTTCTGCGCTGGCCGAGGACAATCTCTACCTGAGCGACGACAAGGGTGACCTGTGGGCGCTCTCCAGCCGTAACGGTGCCACCCTCTGGAAGCAGACGGCACTTCATGCACGCACCCTCTCGGTGCCGGTGGTGCAGGGCGACTATCTGGTGGTTGGTGATTATGACGGTTATCTCCACTGGATAGCCCGCGATGATGGCCGTATCGTCGCGCGCGTGCGCGTCGAGGATGCCGATTATTATTGGCCCGTGCCAAGTGACGAGCCCCAGAACGAATATCACGAGGATCGTACCGTGCTCGCCCCACCGGTGGTGGCGGGCGACACGGTCTATGCCATGGATAAGCGCGGCGTGCTCGCCGTCTTCCAGGTCTCGCTGCACCATCCCTGAACAGGAGAACAACCACACCGATGAAACCTGTCATTGCCCTGGTGGGAAGACCCAACGTGGGCAAATCCACGCTCTTCAATTGCCTGACCCGCAGCCGCGATGCGCTGGTGGCCGACTTTGCCGGCCTGACGCGCGATCGCAAGTATGGCGAGGGGGTGGTGGGCGAGCGCCCCTACCTGGTGATCGACACCGGCGGCCTTACTGGAGAGGATGAAGGGATCACTTCGGTGATGGCACAGCAGGCGCAGCTCGCCATTCTCGAAGCAGACCATGTGCTGTTCCTGGTCGATGGCCGCGGTGGTCTAACCACTGGCGATCAGGAGATCGCCACCATGCTGCGCGAGAGCGGCAAGCCGGTGACGGTGGTGGTCAACAAAACCGACGGTGTTGATCCCGAGATGGCGCGCAACGAATTCTATGTGCTGGGGCTGGGGGAGCCGTTACCCATTGCCGCGGTTCATGGCCGTGGCGTGACCTCGATGATGACCGAGCTGCTCGAGCGCTTTCCGCTGCCGGAAACTGTGGATGAGAGCACCACGGAAGGGGCCGAGCATGAGAACGTCAAGGTGGCGATCATCGGCCGCCCCAACGTCGGTAAATCGACCCTGGTGAACCGTCTGCTTGGCGAGGAGCGCGTGGTGGTGTTCGACATGCCAGGCACCACCCGCGACAGCATCTACATCCCCTTCGAGCGTGATGGCCGCTCCTATACGCTGATCGACACCGCCGGTGTACGGCGCAAGTCGCGTGTCGATGAGGCCATCGAAAAATTCAGCATCGTCAAGACACTGCAGGCGATCTCCGATGCCCATGTGGTGATCATGGTGCTCGATGCGCGCGAAGGGATCAGCGAACAGGATGCCCATCTACTCGGCTTTGCCATGGAGGCGGGGCGCGCCATGGTGATCGCCATCAACAAGTGGGATGGCCTGACTCACGACCAGAAGGAGAAGGTGCGCCACGATCTGGAGATCAAGCTGCCATTCCTCAGCTTCGCGCGCATTCATCACATCTCGGCGCTGCACGGCACCGGTGTTGGCGAGCTGTTCGGCTCGGTGCGCAAGGCCTACGAATCAGCGATGCGCAAACTTTCCACACCGCAGCTCACCAAGCTGTTGGAGGATATGGTGGCGACCCATCAGCCGCCCATCGTGAAGGGACGCCGCATCAAGCTGCGCTACGCCCATCAGGGCGGCAAGAACCCCCCGCTCATCGTCATCCACGGTAACCAGCTCGACGCGGTACCTGACAGCTATAAGCGCTATCTGGAAAATGGTTTCCGCAAATATCTGCGGCTGGAGGGAACACCCATCCGCATCGAGTTCAAGGGGGGTGAAAATCCCTTCGCTGGCAAGCGCAATACCCTGACGCCGCGCCAAATGCACAAGCGCAAGCGGCTGGTAGATTTCATCAAAAAACGTGAAAGAAAAAAGGAGCGCTAGCGAGCCCAATTCGATGGGACCGCCTATCGCAACTATTCAAGACTTCTGGAGGGGAAACAAATGTCTGCTCGCTCTATACCAGTATCGTCTTTTTCAGTTTCTCTGCGCGGCCTTCTGCGCACCTTGGTTTGCACCGGCATGCTCATGCTCTCGCTCCCGCTGATGGCAGCCAATGATAATTTGCAGAGCCTGTTTAATTTCCAGACTAAAATGGCCGCCGCAGGAAATTCCGAGGCGATGATCAAGCTTGGCGAGATGTACGAAGAGGGCTTGGGCACCGAGCGGAGTGAAGAGCATGCCCGGGAGTGGTATCAAAAGGCTCTCGACAAAGGGAATCCCGAAGCTCAGGGGCACCTGGATCGGCTGCAGAAAAAAGGTGCACGGCCGCAGCGTGGTGCTGGTCAGTGATCATGTAATAACCGAATAAATAGAAAAGGCCCGTAACGGGCCTTTTCTATTCATGGTGAGCGGATTAGTGGTGGTGACCGCCCGCGCCATGGACGTGGCCGTGGTCGAGCTCCTCGGGGGAGGCATCGCGCACTTCGATCACCTTCACATCAAAGTGGAGCGTTTCGCCAGCGAGTGGGTGGTTGGCATCGACGGTGATGGTCTCGGGATCGACCGCGATCACGGTGACAATCTGGTGGCCGTGTTCCGACATGGTCTGGAACTGCATACCTACCTGGATTTCGTCGGCGTTTTCGAACATCTTGCGCGGCACTGCCTGGGTCAGATCGGCGTCACGGGTGCCGTAGGCCTGCTCGGGCGGAATGGAGACCTGCAGGGTATCGCCTGCGGAGCGCCCTTCGAGGGCCTGCTCCAGACCGGGGATGAGATTACCGATGCCCTGGATGTAGGCGAGTGGCTCGCGCCCCTGAGAGGTATCGACCACCTCGCCCTTGTCGTTGGTGAGGGTGTAGTCGATAGAGACGACCTTCTGTGCGCTGATCTGCATGATATGACCTTGTTGCGGATAAAAAGGCGAGTTTACGCCCCTTGCTCGCCTCGACCAAGCTTTTTTCCGCAGCTGACGGGGGCTTCCGCTGTCGTCTGCGCGGCTATTTCTACTATATTCAGCTCATGAAAAACTATCCATTCAGTGTGGAGTTGTCTCAGCGGCTGTGGGACGTGAAGTATCGCCAAAGCGATGCACACGGCGAGCGGGAGGCCGATATCCGCGCCAGTTGGCGGCGCGTCAGTCGCGCCATCGCCACCGCCGAGGGTGGGGAGCGCACGCACTGGGAGGAGCGCTTCCATACCCTGCTCGATGGTTTTCATTTTCTGCCGGGCGGAAGGATTTTGGCGGGGGCGGGTGCCGGTAGTCGGGTGACGCTCTTCAACTGTTTCGTGATGGGGCGCATCGATGACTCCATCGATGGCATCTTCTCGGCGCTGCGCGAAGGGGCACTCACCATGCAACAGGGGGGCGGTGTCGGTTACGACTTCTCCACGCTGCGACCACGCGGTATGGAGGCACGCCACGCCAACACCATCGCCTCCGGGCCGGTCTCCTTCATGAAGATCTGGGATGCCATGTGCGCCACCCTTCTCTCCACCGGGGCGCGGCGCGGCGCGATGATGGCAACGCTGCGTTGCGATCATCCGGACATCGAGGAGTTTGTCCACGCCAAGCGCGGCAGCAGCTCGCTCAGTCACTTCAATCTTTCGGTATTGATCAGCGACGCCTTTATGCAGGCGGTGCGCGAGGGGCGGGAATGGGCGCTGGTGTTTCCCACTGAGGGAACAGAACCATCAGGCGAGGTTTTACAGCGGGTGTGGAGTGGCGGTCGCGCACCGGTAGCATGCCGAGTGTTTCGTCGCATCGATGCGCGCAAATTGTGGGATGAGATCCTCAGCTCCAGTTATGCTGCAGCGGAGCCGGGAGTGTTGTTCATCGATCGCATCAACCGCCTCAACAATCTTTACTATCGAGAACAGATCACTGCCACCAATCCCTGTGGCGAGATCCCGCTGCCGCCTTATGGTGCCTGCAATCTCGGCTCAATCAATCTGGTGACACTGGTGCGCGACCCCTTCAGCGCAGGGGCGCGTCTCGATTTCGAGGCAATGGAGCGGATGGTCGATGATGCGGTGCGGCTGCTCGATGATGTGATCGATGTGTCGCGATTCCCGCTGCCAGAGCAGGAGCAGCAGGCCAAGGGGAGTCGTCGTATCGGACTGGGCATCACCGGCCTGGCCGATGCGCTGCTCATGCTGGGCCTCCATTATGATAGTGATGAGGCACGCTCGCTGGCGGCGCGCATCATGCGTACCTTGCTGCACCGCGCCTATCGTGCTTCGATTGCTTTGGCGCAGGAGAAGGGAAATTTTCCTTTTTTTGACTGCGAGCACTATCTGGCGGGCGAATTCATCGCTACCCTGCCGGCGGATATCCGCAGTGCCATCGCCGCACACGGTATTCGCAACAGCCATCTCATCGCCATTGCCCCGACCGGCACCATCAGCCTGCTCGCCAACAACATTTCGTCAGGACTGGAGCCGGTTTTTTCCTGGGAGTTTCAACGGCGCATTCTCGGTCTGAACGGCAATTATGAGACCGAGTCGGTCAGCGATTACGCCTGGCGGCTCTGGCGCGAAAACCATGGCGATACACCGCTCCCCGAACATTTCGTCACGGCACTGCAACTGCCACCGCAAGCACACATTGCGATGCAGGCAGCCTTGCAGCCCTTCGTCGACAACGCCATCTCCAAGACCATCAATATTCCGGAGACGATGCCGTTCGCAGCGTACAGGGCGGTATACGATCTGGCTTATGACAGTGGCCTGAAGGGATGTACCACCTTCCGACCCAATCCAGCCACCGGTACCCTCCTGGCGCAGCTACCCGCGCCGGGCCCCTGCTGCACGCTCGAACGGGAAGCGGATTGAGTCAGGGTGTGGGCTGATTGACCAGCCATGTCACCAGTTTTTTTGCCACGGGTAACACCAGCATGATCGCGGGAAAGGCCACCGAAAAGGCGAGGGCGAAGGCGTGCATCCAGCGCGGCAGGAAGTCGGGGGCGGGGCCGAGGTTGATGAAGGTGATCACCATCGACATCAGGCACGACATGAAGAGTGAGGTGAAGAAGGCCAGCAGGATCGGGGCGTGGTGCGGCTTGATAATGGACATGGAAGATTAGTCGTGGGAAGTGGTGGTGAGGGCAGTTTCCGTCTCGGCTGAAAGCAGCAGCGAAGGATCGATGCGGGCATCGTTGAGGCTGACACTCCAGTGGAGGTGCGGCCCGGTGGCACGGCCGGTCATGCCGACGGTAGCAAACGGCTCACCCTGGGCGAGCCGCTCGCCTTTCTTCACCTTGATGGTGTCGAGGTGGCAATACATGGAAACCAGCCCCTGGCCGTGATCGATAAAGACCGTGTTGCCGTTGAAGTAGAAGTGGCCGGTCTCAATCACGGTCCCCGCTGCCGGTGCCAGCACCTCGGTGCCCTGTGGAGCAGCGATGTCGAGACCGCTATGGGGGGCGCGCGGCTGATCGTTGAAGAAGCGGCGCAGTCCAAACGGGCTGCTGACACGTCCCATGACCGGTGCAGAAAAGGTCATCGCGACTTCGCTCTGCTCGCTCCACTTGGCGAATGCCTGACGACTCAATGACTGTTCGCGCGCGATGCGCTTCAGATCCTCCGGATCGGGATCAACCATTTTTTTGTTTTTCAGCGTCAGGCGTTGTTCGGTATAACTCTTTTCTTCAACTGCGAAGTCGATGAGACGTGCAGCGCCCCCGGCCTCCGTCACCTTGACGCTCTGCTTGCCGGGTGCAATCGTCAGTGGCAGGCCGATGATGGCCCACCAGTGCCCCTCATGGCTTTGCACCATGACGCGTTTACCTTCAAAGGTAGCCCGTGGTGCCTGTTTGCCTTCAGCCCCCAGGGGGACCAGGGCAATCCCGCCGGGTACCGCCGATTCGCGCGGGAGTGTTGTTGCACCGAGGGATGCACTCATCAGCAGCAGGGCAACGATCGACAATAGCGCTTTATTCTTCATGACTCTCCTCAACACGGCAGATCAAACGTCCCTTACCGAGGCGCGCCAAGACACGCTCACCGGCCACGGCATCACTATATCGTCGTACCACCCCGCCATCCGGGAAATGTTCGACAATTGCATAACCTCTGGCCAGCGTCGCCAATGGGCTGACCGCATCGAGCTGACTGGCAGCGGCGGCAAGCTGGCGTGATGAGCTCTCGATACGCAGTACGATGGCACGCCGCAGACGGCCTTTCAACTCAGCATGGCGAGCTGTCAGGCGCTGCACCAACGAGAGCGGCGTGCGCCCATGCAGGCGTGTTTCCAGCTGGCCGAGGTGCGTCGCTCGCCGGCGTGCTTGCACGTGCCAGGCATGACCAAGACGCCCCTCCAGCTCATCAAGACGCTGGGCGATGTCCAACAGGCGTCGTCCGGGGTGGCGGATAC
>DASWUD010000184.1:0-8317 GCA_036401755.1 Gammaproteobacteria bacterium | reverse complement strand
CTGCGCGGTTCGGCACGCGGCACCGGTTCCGCGACACTGCGGGTGTCGACCGGATGGCGCGGCCCGCTGTCGCGCGGCTCCAGGCTGCCGCATCCTGCCAGGGCCACGGGCAACAGCAGCAGGAGGCGGCGCAGGGTGGTGGCGTTCATCATCGCCCGGCCTGTAGTTGTTCGCTGCGTGTGGCGCGGATCGCTTCGCTGAGCTGCCATACCGACATGGAGTAGAGCGGGCTGCGGTTGTAGCGGGTGATGACATAGAAGTTGTTGAGGGTCACCCAGTATTCGGGGCCGTTCTCTGTGTCGAGCTGCAGCAGCGCAGCCAGTTGGCCCGGTGCAAGCGATGTCTTGAGGGTGATGCCGTTGGCGGTCAGCTCGCTGGCAGTGATGGCCGGTAACAGCCCCTGGCTCAGCAGTGGTTCGAGATTGCCCCCCTTGCTTTGGGCGCGGTACGCCACGGCTTCACCGCTGCGCCACTTGTGCTGGGCGAAATAGTTGGCAACGCTGCCGATGATGTCGGCACGGCTCTCCCAGAGATCGCGCCGTCCATCCTGATCGAAATCGACGGCGAAGCTGCGAAAGCTGCTCGGCATGAACTGCGGCTGGCCCATGGCGCCGGCGTAGGAGCCGGTGAGCGAGAGGGGGTCGACCTTCTCCTCGCGGGTCATCAGCAGATATTCAGCCAGCTGGCTGCGAAAGAATGGCGCCCGCTGCGGATAGCCGAAGGCCAGGGTGGAGAGTGCGTCCATCACGCGGTAGCGGCCGCGATGCTGACCATAGCGCGTCTCGACACCGATGATGGCAACGATGATGGCGGCGGAGACGCCATAACTCTTTTCCGCGGCGGCCAGTGCTGAGGCGTTCTGGTTCCAGAATTCGACTCCTTCGCGGATGCGCTGTTCGGTGAGGAACAGGGGGCGATACTGATGCCAGGGTTTGCCCTCGGCCGGGCGGGAGATGGCGGCGATGATGTCGTCGCGCATCTCGGTGTTGTGAAACAGCTGTTGGAGTGTTGCGCGCTCAAAGCCCTGCTGCTGCACCATCTCGTCGATGAACTCTGCTACGCCGGGGCGCTCCAGCATGTCGGCGTGCGCCACTGCGGTAAGTGTCAGGGTAAACAACAGTAGCAAAAGACGTCGCACGGATTTGATTCTCAGGTTTTTAGCAGCCGACGATGGGTGTGCACCGACATGAGGATACCGAAAGCGGCGAGCAAGGTCACCATCGAGCTGCCGCCGTAACTGACCAGCGGAAGCGGCACCCCCACTACCGGCAGCAGGCCGCTCACCATCCCCATGTTGATAAACACATAGATGAGGAAGGTCATGGTGAGCGCGCCGGCGGCGAGGCGGGCGAAGGTGTCCTGGGCCATTACCGCGATATAGAGGCCGCGATAGATGATGAAGGCGTAGATGGCGAGCAGCAACACGGCACCGAACAGGCCGAACTCTTCGCCGAACACTGCAAAGATGAAGTCGGTATGGCGTTCAGGCAGGAACTCCAGATGCGACTGGGTGCCGTTGAGCCATCCCTTGCCATAGACGCCGCCGGAGCCGATGGCGATCTCCGACTGGATGATATGGTAACCGGTGCCGAGCGGATCGCGTTCCGGATCGAGGAAGGTGAGCACGCGCTGGCGCTGATAGTCGTGCATGCCGAAGGTCCACAACAGATAACCGAGCGGCAGTGCCGCGAGGCCGCTATAGGCGATGAGGCGCCAGCTCAGTCCGGCGAACAGCAGCACGAAGATGCCGGCGCTGCTGATCAGCACCGAGGTGCCCAGGTCGGGCTGTTTGGCGATGAGCAGCGCCGGTACCAGTGCGATGAGGCCGGCGATGATGATATGCCGTGGCGAGGGGGGCAGCACCACCTCCGAGAGGTACCAGGCCACCATCATCGGTACCGCGAGTTTCATGATCTCCGAGGGCTGAAAGCGGATGACGCCGAGATCGAGCCAGCGCTGTGCCCCCTTGCCCACGTCACCGACTACCAGCACCGCGATGAGCAGCAGCAGGCCCACGCCGTAGATCCACGGTGTCCAGCGGCGCAGCGTCTCGGGTGGGATCTGGGCCATCAAGAACAGCCCCCCAAAGGCAAGCAGCATGCGCGACCCCTGGCGCAGCACCATATCCATCTCTTGTCCGGAGGCACTGTAGAGGATCAGCAGGCCAAAGCTGATCAAGACCACCAGACCGCTGAGCAGGGGCAGATCGATATGCAGCAGGTTGAGCAGGGTGCGCTGGCGCAGGGTGGTCTGGTTGGCGATCATGGTGCCGGCTCCTCGGGGGCTGCTTCGGGCAACAGATAGGTATCCATGAGGCGGCGCACGATCGGTGCCGCCACCGAACCACCGTGGCCGCCGTTTTCGACGATGATGCCGACGGCGATCTTCGGATCGTCGACCGGCGCGAAGGCGACGAACAGCGCATGGTCACGCAACCGCTTCTGCACTTCCGACTCCACATAGCGGGCATCCTGTTTGATGCCAAACACCTGCGCGGTGCCGGTCTTGCCGGCGATTTGATAGGTGATATCGCGGCTGATGCCGCGCGCGGTACCGCCGGCACCGTGTACCACCTGGGTCATGGCGGAGACCACCGTGTTCCAGTTGGCCGGGTTCTTCACTGGTATCTCGGTAAAGGGTTGCAGCGCCAGTTCGCTCTGTGTGCCACTAGCGGGGTCTTGGGTGGCATGTACCACCATCGGCGCCATGTGCTTGCCGTGGCTGGCGAGCGCCGCGGTGGCGGCGGCCAGTTGTGCCGGAGTGGTCAGGTTGTAGCCCTGGCCGATACCGGTGATGAGTGTTTCACCGGGAAACCAGGCCTGCTTGCGCGCCTTGCGCTTCCACTCCTTGGAAGGGAGGATGCCGCCCGCTTCACCGCCGATATCGATGCCGGTGGGCGAACCGAAACCGAATTGGCCGAGAAAGCTGGAGAGGCGATCGATGCCGAGCTGTTGCGCCAGGCTGTAGAAGTAGACGTCGCACGACTGCACGATGGCGTTGGTGATGTTGACCGCGCCATGGCCATCCTTTTTCCAGTCACGGTAGCGGTGATCGTCGCCCTTGAGCATGAAGTAGCCGGGACAGTAGGTAGGTTCGCTGGTGCTGATCACGCCATTTTCGAGCCCAGCCAGGCCGACAAACGGTTTCAGCGTGGAGCCCGGCGGGTACTGGCCGCGCAGGGCGCGGTTGTAGAGCGGGCGCTCCGCCGAGTTGATCAGTTCGTTGTAGGTTTTTGCGTCGATGCCGTTGACGAACAGATTGGGATCGAAGCTGGGCAGGCTCACCAGTGCCAGCACCGCGCCGTTGTTGGGGTCCACTGCGACCAGGGCGCCCCACTCGCCGGCGAACGCCTCCTCGGCAACGCGCTGTAGCCGAATATCGATGTTCAGGTAGAGATTTTGTCCCGGTGTGGGTGGTGTGTTGTCGATGATACGCAGCACGCGGCCACGCGCATTGGTCTCCACCTGCTGGTAACCGACCTGACCGTGGAGCTGCTCTTCGTAGGCCTTCTCCACCCCCACCTTGCCAATATGGCTGGTGGCGCTGTACTTGGCCTCGTCGAGGGTCTTCAGCTCCTCTTCGCTGATGCGCCCTACATAACCGACGCTGTGGGCGGTGAGTGTGCCGAGCGGGTAGTAACGGGTCAGGCGCGAGTTGACCTCGACGCCAGGCAGGCGGTAACGGTTGACGGCGAGCAGTGCCACCTCCTCGTCATTGAGGCGAAAGCGCAGCGGTATCTCCTCGAAGCGGCGCCGGCGCTTCAGCTCTTCACGAAACCGTGACAGGTCGCTGTCGCTGACATTGATCAGTGCGGCGATGTCGCGCAGCGTCTGCTCGATGTCGGGCACCGCCTCGGGGATCAGTTCGACGCTGAAGGTGGGAATGTTTTCCGCCAGCAGCACGCCGTTGCGGTCGTAGATGAGGCCGCGTGTCGGTGCGACCGGCACAACATTGACGCTGTTGTTGGTGGAGAGGGTGGCGAAGTGTTCGTGGCGGAACACCTGGAGATAAACCAGGCGCAGCAGCAACAGCAGCAACAGGAATGCCACACCGACAGCGGCGACGATACTGCGTTGGCGGAATAGGTGGTTCTCCCGCAGGGGGTTCTTGAGCATGGTCCCGCGGGCCATCTCAGCTCACCTTGAATTTGCGGCGCAGATCGCGCAGAACCATAAAACTCCAGGGCCACAACAGCGCGCTGGTGAGGGCTGTCAGCCAGAAGCCCAGGTCGTCGGGCGCAGCCCCGGTGGCCCCCTTGACCCAGAGGGTGATGAGCAACTGCAAGAAGATCAGCAGGGCCACGATGATCGCCTGCTGGCTGAGGGGATAGAGGCGCAGTCGCTGGTAGAGCAGCGTCACTGCGTAGGCGATGAGGCTCAGCGAAAGGGCGTGCTGGCCGAGTACCGAGCCATGCGCCACGTCGAGCAGCAGTCCCAGCGCCCAGCCCCAACCAACGCTGACACGGCCAGGCAGTGCCATGCACCAGTAGATCAGCACCATTGTTACCCACTGCGGACGGACAAAGCGGGCCCACTCCGGCAGAGGCATCATGGTGAGCATTAGCGCCACGATGAAGGAGACGACGATCACCCATCCGGCGTGGTGGCGTACCGGGTTCATGGGGTCGCCTCCTGGGCAGGTTTCACCTCACCGGTGGGTGCCGTCGTCTCGCCGGCGGGCGGGGTAGTGGCCATCTCATCTGCGCCCCATACCAGCAGCACCTCGCGCGCCTGCTCCAGACGGGCGGTGGGGCGCGCCACGATCCGGGCGTAGGGCTGGCGTGGGTCGCGCTCCACGGCCACCACCTCCGCCACCGGATAGCCGACGGGGAAGCGATGTGCCAATCCCGAGCTGATCAGCAGATCGCCCACTTCGATATCGGCATTGTTGGGAATGTGGGGGATGTCGAGCCGATCGGCGGCGCCGGTGCCGAGGGCGATGGCGCGCAGCCCGTTGCGGTTGACCTGCACCGGTATGGCGTGGCTGGGGTCGGTGATCAACATCGCCGTGCTGGTGAGGGGGCTGACGTGGATCACCTGTCCCATCACGCCCTGGGCATCGAGCAGTGGATGGCCTTCGACAACGCCGTCGTTACTCCCCTTGTTAAGCAGGATCTGACGTTTGAAGGGATCAAAGTCGACGGAGAGCAGTTCAGCGATGCTCACTCGCTCCCAGTTGCGATTGGCCGATTGCAGCAGGGCACGCAGTCGCACATTTTCGCTCTCCAGGGCGGCGAGTTTGAGCAGGCGGATCTCCTGCTCAAGTAGCCGCTCCCGGAGGGCGCGGTTTTCGTCGATGAGGCTGTTACGGGTGGAGAGGCTCGACTCCGCCCAGATACTGAGGCGGCTCGGCACACTCACCGCATACTGGAGCGGGTAGATGAGGACAGAGAGGCCGGCGCGGATTGCTTCGAGGTGGTGTTGGCGGTGGTCGAGAAACATGATCAGCAGTGACAGCAACACGAAGACACCGGCGCGTACCGTGATCGATGGACCCTGGGTAAACAGCAGCTTGATACGACACCTCCGAAGCACCTGAATCAATCAGGTGCGTGCACTCCAGTTATTCGAGTGCGAACAGCTCGCCGCCATGCTCATCCATCAGTTCCAGGGCGCGGCCGCCGCCACGTGCCACGCAGGTAAGTGGGTCTTCGGCGATGATCACCGGCAGGCCGGTCTCCTCCATCAGCAGGCGATCGAGATCGTGCAGCAGCGCGCCGCCACCGGTGAGCACCATACCGCGTTCGGCGATGTCGGCACCCAGTTCCGGCGGGGTCTGCTCCAGTGCCGACTTCACGGCGCCGACGATGCCGGAGAGGGGTTCCTGCAGCGCTTCGAGGATTTCGTTGCTGTTGAGGGTGAAGCTGCGCGGGATCCCTTCGGCCAGGTTACGGCCGCGCACTTCGATTTCGCGCACTTCGGTGCTGGGGTAGGCGGTGCCGATCTCGTGCTTGATGCGTTCGGCGGTCGATTCGCCGATCAGCGTGCCGTAGTTGCGGCGTACGTAGTTGACGATCGATTCGTCGAAACGGTCGCCGCCGATGCGCACCGAGTTGGAGTAGACGATGCCGTTGAGGGAGAGCACGGCGATTTCGGTGGTACCACCACCGATGTCGAGGATCATCGAGCCGCTCGCCTCGCTGATGGGCATGCCGGCGCCGATCGCCGCGGCCATCGGCTCTTCGATCAGGTAGACCTCGCGCGCGCCGGCGCCCTGGGCCGATTCGCGAATGGCGCGCCGCTCCACCTGAGTGGCACCGCAGGGGACGCAGATCAACACGCGCGGACTCGGCTTGAAGAACTTGAATTTGGTTTCGTGCACCTTGCGGATGAAGTGCTGCAGCATCTTCTCGGTGATGGTGAAGTTGGCGATCACCCCATCCTTCATCGGGCGGATGGCCGAGATGTTGCCCGGGGTGCGCCCCAGCATGCGCTTGGCCTCGATGCCGACCGCGGCGATGCGCTTGGCATTGTTGGGCCCCCCCTCCTCGCGGATCGCCACTACCGACGGCTCATTGAGTACGATCCCTTCGCCGCGCACATAGATCAGGGTATTAGCAGTGCCGAGGTCGATGGAGATGTCGTAGGAGAAGAGTCCGCGAAAACGTCCGAGCATGGTGGAATAGGCACTTTAATAATGAGAGGAGGATCGAATCCCGCTAATCTATCAATCCTTTAGGTCTTTGGGCAAGGCCATATCTGTGATAACTTTCCCCTTTTTCCCGGTTAATCCAAACGGAGCACACTAATGGCCCTCGACAAGAGTGATGTGGAGAAGATTGCCCACCTCGCGCGCCTCGCCATCAGCGAGGAGGATATTCCCGCCTACGCGCACAACCTGTCGAACATTCTGACCCTCGTGGAGCAGATGAGCAGTGTCGATACCAGTGGTGTCACCCCCATGGCCCATCCCCTCGATATGGCCCAGCGGCTGCGCGAGGACGTGGTCACCGAGTCCAACCAGCGCGACCACTTTCAGGCCATCGCCCCTTCCGTGGAGGCCGGTCTTTACCTGGTCCCGAAGGTCATCGAATAGTCTGCGGGCTTCGAGTCACGACGCTAACCCATTGACGGAACAGAAATTATGCACAACAAGACGATCGCCGAACTGGCCCGCGGCCTGCAGGCGCGCGAGTTCAGCAGCGAGGAGTTGACGCTGGCCTTTTTGAAGCGCATCGAGCGCTTCGACAGTCAGCTCAACAGCTTCATCACCCCCACCCCCGAGATCGCCCTGGCGCAGGCCATTGCGGCCGACGCCCAACTGGCCGACGGCCGCGGAGGCCCGCTCACCGGCGTGCCCATCGCCCACAAGGACATCTTCTGCACCAACGGGGTGCGTACCTCCTGCGGCTCGAAAATGCTCGATAAGTTCACCGCCCCCTACGACGCCACGGTGGTGAGCCGCTGGCGTAACGCCGGGCTGGTGATGCTGGGCAAGACCAACATGGACGAGTTCGCCATGGGCTCCTCCAACGAGACCAGCTGGTACGGGCCGGTGAAGAATCCCTGGGATATCAATGCAGTACCTGGCGGCTCCTCGGGCGGCTCGGCGGCGGCGGTAGCAGCGCGCCTCGCCCCCGGTGCCACCGGCACCGACACCGGCGGCTCCATCCGTCAGCCGGCCGCCCTGTGCGGCATCACCGGCATCAAGCCCACCTATGGCCGCGTCTCACGCTACGGCATGATCGCCTTCGCTTCCTCCCTCGACCAGGCCGGACCGATGGCGCGCAGCGCCGAGGATTGCGCGCTGCTGCTCGGCGCCATGGCCGGCTTCGACGAGCGCGACTCCACCTCGGTGGACCGCCACGTCCCCGACTACACCGCCACCCTCAACAACCCCATCAAGGGGCTGCGCATCGGCCTGCCCAAGGAGTATTTCGGCGAGGGGCTCGACCCGGCGGTGGCCAAGGTGATCGAGGAGGCCATCAACCAGTACAAGAAGCTGGGTGCCGAGATCGTCGAGATCTCCCTGCCCAACACCCACCTGGCGGTGCCCACCTACTACGTGGTGGCGCCTGCCGAGTGCTCCTCCAACCTGTCGCGCATGGACGGGGTGCGCTTCGGCCACCGTTGCGACAAGCCGAAGAACCTTGAAGACCTTTACAAGCGTTCGCGCGGCGAAGGGTTCGGCGCCGAAGTGAAGCGCCGCATCATGATCGGCACCTACGCCCTCTCGGCCGGTTACTACGACGCCTACTACCTGAAGGCGCAGCAGCTGCGTCGCCTCATCAGCGACGACTTCAGCAACGCCTTCAAGCAGGTGGACGTGATCATGGGGCCCGCCTCGCCGACCGTCGCCTTCAACCTGGGCGAGAAGA
>DASWUD010000183.1:0-7048 GCA_036401755.1 Gammaproteobacteria bacterium | reverse complement strand
TTGTGGTCGGCAAGCGCATCGGCTACGGCAAGGAGGCGTTCACGCCGCACAGCCTGACCATGACCATGATCGGTGCCTCGCTGCTGTGGGTGGGCTGGTTCGGTTTCAACGCCGGCTCGGCGCTGGAAGCGGGTGCCACGGCATCGCTGGCCTTCATCAATACCCTTAACGCTACCGCTGTGGCGGCGCTCACCTGGACCATTGCCGAATGGCTGGTCAAGGGCAAGCCTTCCATGCTCGGTGCCGTCTCCGGTGCGGTCGCGGGCCTGGTCGCCATCACCCCAGCCTGCGGTTGGGTCGGTGTCGGTGGCGCGCTGGCGATAGGTGCGCTGGCGGGTGTGGTCTGCTTCTGGGGTGTCACTGGCCTGAAGCGTCTGCTCGGTGCTGACGATGCCCTCGATGTGTTCGGCGTGCACGGTGTCGGCGGTATCCTCGGTGCGATCCTGACCGGCGTGTTCAACAGCTGGTCGATGGGCGGTACCGGCATCATCGACTACGTCAACAACACCATCGTCGATACCTCCATCGGCAGCCAGGTCTGGATCCAGATCCAGGCCGTGCTGACCGCGGTGATCTGGTCCGCGGTGGTGGCCTTCATCTGCTACAAGGTGGTGGACCTGGTCATCGGTCTGCGTGTGCCCGAAGAGCAGGAGCGCGAAGGTCTCGATACCACTTCGCACGGTGAGCGTGCCTACAACATGTAAAAGAGATGGCTCAGGGAAGAGCAATCGGACGGGCGCTTCGGCGCCCGTTTTTTTTGTGCAGAGAATAGCGCAATGCGAGCCGTGCCAGGCCGTGTGCGTCAGAAGTGCCAGTTGCAGAGCAAAAAGATCCCTCTGAATGCCAGTTTTTGTTGGACGCTTATGGCAGGGTGCATCATCGCTGCTTTGGATGGTGTTTGTAAGGAAACTCTTACTTCACTGTTACGCGCCTGATCCTTGTTGATCATTTCCCGGTTTGTTAAGGTGCGCGCCTTTGGTTTCAGGTGAGGAGTCCTCCCGGTCCTCGAATTTCCCCTGTAGCTGAACAATGAAATCCCCAGGAATTAAGGAAAAAACAATGAGAAGAAAAATCTGCCACGGCGTCGTGGTAACCCTGCTGGGCATGGCAAGCGCGAGTGCCCTTGCCGACGAAGTGCGGGTGAACGGTTTCCTGACCACATCACTTGCCAAGCTCTCCACCGATGAGACCAGCTATCTGGGCGGCTCATTCACCCATCAGCCGCGCTTTGACAATCCCGACAGCCGTCTCGGGCTGCAATTTTCGGCACAGGTCTCCGAGCGCATCGATGCCACCGCCCAGCTGTTGGCGCGCGGTCGTGGTGACAACAACGCGCTGATCGCCGACTGGGCCTTTGCCTCCATCAAGGCGGCCAACGATGCCAAGGTGCGTGCCGGCAAACTGAAGCTCTCCACCTTTTTGGCCTCTGACTATATCGAGGTGGGTTACGCCTATCCGTGGATCCGTCCGCCCCAGGAGGTCTACTCCCTGAATCCGATCACCACCCAAGTGGGGGTCGATGCCCTGTACACACCCAAGATCGGTCGGGCCAAGCTGATGATTCAGCCGTTTGCCGGTTCCAACCGCGGCACCATTACCGTTTCGCCAGCGCTGGCGGACTATCTGGCCACCGATCCCGCAAATACGATCGTCGCGGGTGACACGCTTGATTTCAGCGTGCCCGCCATGTACGGCATCAACATGGCGCTCAGCGGCCGTTCTGCCTCGTTCCGTCTCGGTTATCTCCAGGCGCGCGTCGATCAGGAGACCTTCGCCATAGAGGAGCGGCGCGCCGATTTCGGCAGTGCCGGCTTTACCGTCGACTGGCACGACGTCGTGCTTTACGGGGAGTATGTAGACCGCAATGTCGTTAAGGAGCTCGAAGGGGCGTTTCCCGATCAACAGGCCGGTTATCTCACGGTCGGTTACCGCATGGGCAAGTTCCTCCCCCATCTGACCTACGCCGCGATCAACGAGGGGCGTGACGCATCACCGCTCGCGGTGCGGCAACGCTCCGCTACCGCCGGCTTGCGCTATGAATTTCTCGATGGTGCGGCAATGAAGTTCGAGGCGCAGCGTATCGCTCCCGAGGATGATAACTACGGTTACTTCGATGGCAAGGATGCAAACGGCAATTACCTCAAGGATGCCCGTCTCTACGGCATCGCCCTCGACGTGATTTTCTAGGCGGTAATCGATAATGAAGAATAAATTGACAAGAGTATGGGCCGCCGCCTGGTTGCTGTCCGCCGTGTTTTTTTCGCAGGCGAGCGCCGCTGAGCTTGCGGTGATTGTCCATCCCGCCAACAGCCTGACAAAGATCTCCAAAAGCGAAGTAAGCGATATCTATCTGGGACGTGCGGAGGAGTTCGCCAATGGCGCGGCGGTTGAACCACTGGATCAAATCAGCCAGAGTCCGATGCGCCGCCAGTTTCTCAAAGCGGTATTGGGCATGGATGAAGGGGCACTCAAGAACCACTGGTCGAAACTGATGTTCTCCGGCAGGGGCCAGCCACCCGAAATGTTGCGCGATGATGCGGCTGTCAAGGCGGCTGTCGCCGCCAACCCGCGCGGGATTGGCTATATCGACAGCAGCGCGGTAGATGAGAGTGTGAAGGTGTTGCTGCTCGTTCCATGACCGCCTGCGACAGACGCATCACACGATGCTTCTGCCCGCACCGGATGAGAAGTTTAGGGAGTGTGCGATGTACAGGATATTTTTGCTGGCGATATTCTGCCTGGCAGTAACCCTCGCCCGCGCTGATGACGATGCCAACGTAAAGCTTTTCGAGATCCATTCACGACTGGCCGCCAAGGGCAGTTCCGAGGCGCAATTCAAGTTGGGTGAAATGTGCGAGGAGGGGCGCGGTACGCCTCGCGATCTCGGCAAGGCCAAGGAGTGGTACGAGTTGGCGGCGAGCCAGGGGCATGCGGAGGCCAAGCAGCGGCTGGCTACACTGGGGCAGCGGCGACCATACGGCGATACGGTGAAGATGGAGCGCGAGGCACAGCTGCTCAAACAGCGCGAAGAGGAGGAGCGGCAGGCTGCGCTCGCGCAAAAGCGTGAAGAGGAGGAGCGGCGCAACGCTGCAGAGCGACGGCGCAGCGAGGAGGAGCGGCTGACACGCCAGCGGGATGAGGCGGAGCGCCAGCGCCAGCTCCAGGCGCAAAAGCGCGCCGAGGAGGAGCGGGCCAGGACGGCGGCGGCGCAGCGCAAGCAGGAGGAGCGGGCGCTGCCCATCACGCAACCGCCCCCGCCAAAGCCGGGCCCCGTACCGGCGCAGCCGCAAAGCGCCGGTGGAACAAGTGCCACACTGCCTGGTAGCGACAGCAAGCAGGAGAGCTTTGAATCCGATCCCTGCAAGGGGGCGGCGGCGCGCTTCATGTCCACCTGTCGGTGAGCGGCGGCATGCAGCGCAGGGAGCCCTCCCTGCGCTGCTCTACCAAGCAGCGCCAGGGCAAAGATAACGCGCGCTACACCTCTTTGTGGGCACCATCGCAGAACGGACCATTCTTGCTCTGCTTGCAGCCGCACAAACCCACCTTGCGCTTCTCCTCGATGGTGAATTTCCTGGGTGACAGTCCCGTCCCTTTATGGGAGCCGTCGCAGAACGGCTGCTTGCTGCTTTTGCCGCAGCTGCAGAACCAGTAGTCACCGGCCTCCAGCTCAACAATGTAGGGTTTTTTCTGGGCAATGACGGGCGCGGACATGGGTTGCGTTCCTCGAATGTAGGGCGGGCAGAGTAGATGGGGGCGCCATGTGGCGCTGCCAAGGGGGCGGGGAGCAGAACCGCGCGGCCCCGGCGGGTGATGCACGCCGCCGGGCCTGGCGGGAAGCGGGCGCTAGAGGGCGCGCGCCTTGAGATAGGCAAATTCCGAAACGTCGTGCCAGGCGATCACCTGCTCGCGGAACTTGCGGAAGGAGTCGTAGACCTTCTTCGACAGTGGATCCTTGGCGGCGATTTCGGCGACCACCTCTTCGGAGATGACCTTGAGCTTCTGTAGTACATCGTCCGGAAACTTGCGCAGGTCGACCTTGTGTTCGTGGACCAGGATGTTGAGCGCTTCGTTGTTGCGTGCGGTGTACTCGGAGAGCAGGTCGAGGTTGGCGACCTTGCAGGCGTTGAGCACGATGCTCTGCAGATCGGCGGGCAACGCCTTGAATGCCTGCTCGTTGATGAAGCATTCCAGGGTGGTGCCGGGTTCGTGCCAGCCCGGGTAGTAGTAGAACTTGGCCGCCTTGTGCAGGCCGAAGGCGAGGTCGTTGTAGGGGCCGACCCACTCGGTGGCATCGATGGCGCCCGATTGCAGTGAGGTGAAGATCTCGCCGCCGGGCAGGTTGAGCGGTGTGCCGCCGAGGCGCTTCAGCACTTCACCGCCCAGGCCCGGGATGCGCATCTTCAGCCCCTCCAGATCCTTCAGCGAATTGATCGGCTTGTTGAACCAGCCGCCCATCTGCACGCCGGTGTTGGCCGCGGCAGTCGGTATCAGACCGAACGGCGCATAGACCTCCTGCCACAGCTCCATGCCGCCGCCGTGGTAGAGCCAGCCGTTCATCTCCTGCGCGGTGAAACCGAACGGCACGGCGGCGAAGAACTGCGCCGCCTCGCTCTTGCCCTTCCAGTAGTAGCTGGCGCCGTGGCCCATCTGTGCCGTGCCGCGCGACACCGCATCGAAGATCTCCATCGCCGGCACCAGCTCGCCCGCGGCATAGACCTTCACCTCGATGCGGCCACCCGACATCTCGTTGATCAGCTTGGCCAGTTTCTCGGCACCGGTGCCCATGCCGGGAAAGTTCTTCGGCCAGGTAGTGACCATCTTCCAGTGCACTTTGGTTTCACTGTGCGCCGCCGTGCCCTTCGCACTCTCCTCTTTCTTGCCGCAGCCGGTGGTCGCCAGCGTGCCCGCTACCAGCGCAGCGCCGCCTACCTTGGTAATGAAGTCGCGTCTTTTCATTGTGCTCCCCCTGACTCCTGTTGGAAGTAACGTTCTCGGTTAAATCGTTTGCAAATTGGCATAGGCCAACACCAGCCACTTGGTGCCGACCTGGGCAAAGTTGACCTGCACGCGCGCCTGCGCGCCGCTTCCCTCGCAGCTTAACACCACCCCTTCACCGAATTTGGGATGCACCACCCGCTGCCCCAGCCGCAAGCCACTGCTCGGTTCGGCGACCGCGCTGTCGCGGCGGAACACCGGCTGGCTGACGGTGCCGCGTACGCGGATCTCTTCGAGATGTTCGGCGGGAATTTCGCGCAGGAAACGCGAGGGGCGGGTGTACTCCTCCTTGCCGTAGAGGCGGCGCACCTCGGCATGGGTCATGTAGAGCTGGCGCATGGCGCGCGTCATTCCCACGTAGCAGAGGCGGCGCTCCTCTTCGAGGCGGCCCGGCTCCTCCATGGAGAGGTGGTGGGGGAACAGCCCCTCCTCCATGCCCGCCATGAACACCAGCGGAAACTCCAGCCCCTTGGCGGAGTGGAGCGTCATCATCTGCACGCTCTCCTCCCACTGCTCGGCCTGACCTTCACCGGCCTCCAGCGCGGCGTGGGAGAGGAAGGCGGAGAGGTCGTCGAGCCCCTCCTCATCGTCGTATTCAAACTGGCGCGCGGCGGAGACCAGCTCCTCCAGGTTCTCCACGCGTGACTCGCCCTTGTCGCCCTTCTCCTTGGCGAAAAACTCGATGAGGCCGCTGTGCTGGATGACATGCTCGACGCGTTCGTCGAGTTCGGTATCGGCGGTCTCGCGCTCCAGCCGCTCAATGAGTTGCACGAAGTTGGCCAGCATGCTGTGGGCGCGCGCGGCGAGGGCGTTGGCAGCGAGCAGATCCTTGGCGGCGCGCCATAGTGAAATATTGTGAGCATGCGCGTGGTCGCGAATGGTCTGCACAGTACGCTCGCCGATGCCGCGCGTCGGGGTGTTGATGATGCGCTCAAAGGAGGGGTCATCGTTGCGATTGAGGATGAGGCGCAGATAGGCGAGCGCATCCTTGATCTCGGCGCGCTCGAAGAAGCGCATGCCGCCATAGACGCGGTAGGGAATGCTGGCTGCGATCAACGCCTCTTCCAACACGCGCGACTGGGCGTTGGAGCGGTAGAGGATCGCCGCGTCACTGCGCTTGCCGCCCTGGGCGAGCCACTGCTCGATGCGGTCGACGATAAAGCGCGCCTCGTCGATCTCGTTGAAGGCGCCATAGAGGCGGATGAGTTCACCTTTATCACCCTCGGTCCACAGCTCCTTGCCTAGGCGATCGCTGTTGTGGGCGATGAGTGCATTGGCAGCAGCGAGGATGGTGCCGGTGGAGCGGTAGTTCTGCTCCAGACGGATGATCTGCACGTCGGCAAAGTCGCGGCTGTATTGGTGGATGTTCTCCACCTTGGCGCCGCGCCAGCCGTAGATCGACTGGTCGTCGTCACCCACCGCGAACATCTGCCCACTGTTGCCGGCCAGCAGGAGCAGCCAGGCGTATTGAATGGCGTTGGTATCCTGAAATTCATCGACCAGGATGTGGCGGAAGCGCTGCCGGTAGTGGTTGAGCACCTCCGGATGGTTGAGCCACAACTCGTGGGCGCGCAGCAGCAGCTCGGCGAAATCGACCAGGCCGTTGCGCTCGCAGGTCTCCTCGTAGAGCTGGTAGAGGCGTGCCATCTGCTTCTGCCACGGGTCACCCGAGCTCGGCAGATGCTTGGCGCGCAGCCCCTCATCCTTGCGCGCGTTGATAAAGCCCTGCACCTGGCGCGGCGGCCAGTGCGCCTCGTCGAGACTCTGTTCGCGCAGCAGGCGGCGGATGAGCCGGTACTGATCCTCGCCATCGAGGATCTGGAACGCCTGGGGCAGATTGGCCTCGCGCCAGTGGGCGCGCAGCAGGCGGTGGGCAAGGCCGTGGAAGGTGCCGACCCACATGCCGCCCACCGGCATCTGCAGCAGCACCTCGATGCGGCCGCGCATCTCGTGGGCGGCCTTGTTGGTGAAGGTGACGGCGAGGATGCCGTAGGGCGAGGCCTCGCCGGTGCGCACCAGCCAGGCGATGCGATGGGTCAGCACGCGGGTCTTG
>DASWUD010000182.1:0-22637 GCA_036401755.1 Gammaproteobacteria bacterium | reverse complement strand
CGTTCACGCTCCTGCTCCTGCTGATAGGCGGGGGACTGATTGCGCTCCTGCTCGCGCACGGGTTCGCGACCATAGGCCGGCGGCAGGTTGCGCTCACGCTCCCGTTCACGGCCGTACGCCGGCGGCTGGTTGCGTTCGCGCTCCAGTTCACCTTCGCGACCACGGCCATTCAAGGGGGGCTGGTAACGTGGCTGCTCCTCCCGTGGCATGGGGCCGCCCTGCTGGGCCGGGGGTGAATATCTGAAACGTTCCCGCTCCTTGTCGGGTAGCGGGCGGGCCATGCGGTCATTCTCGACGTAATAGGGCACATCGTTGAAATAGACCACGCGCGATACCCGATAACCGTCACGCACCTCCCCATCACGGCTAAACACCGGGGCGCGGCGATCCCGCTTCCAGTAATCCGAGCGGCGGAAATGGTCATGCAGGCGGGGCGGGAGCGGACGCACATAGCGATCGTCATCTACGTAGTAGGGTACGTTGCTGATGAAGATGATGCGCGCGTAGTAATACCCCTCCTACGATGGGGTATCGTGGTAGTCGTAATAGTTATCGTCGTAATAGTAATGGTCTTCGTGATAACCACGCTCATAAGGGGCGACGACACAACCGCCCAGCAACGCGGCCAGTCCAGAGGTGAGAATGAGATGGCGAAGGGTCATGGTTACTCCCTGAGTAAATGGATGATCCGGTTGCCGTTATCTTACTCCTTTGGCCAGTACGCCGTCCCTACCCCTTCACCCAGATCGGCCTCGATCAGCCGCCGGCGCACCTTCAACAACTGCGAAATGAGCTCCGGTTCACGCGCGCCATAGGCCTCGGCGTCGGGGTTGCGGTTGACCACCACGCCGAGCAGTTCGGTGATGGCGTTACCGATGGAGTTCTGGCTGATGGTGACGATCAGCTTGCCGCTATCGTTGCGATAGATGAGCTGCTTGAAGGCCGGCTGCCAGCGGATGGCGTTGGCGTACTTGGCGTCGGTGATGCAGCGGTCGCGCACCTTCTTGGCGGTGGCCATGAAGTCGTTGTCGAACAGCAACACGCTCTCCACCTGCTCCGGGAAGTAGACATCGTCGAGCATCGGCGCGTTGCGGCTCGACACCTGCGAGAAGAAGGAGCGATAGAAGTCGATGAAGCCCATCAGCACCAGGTCGTACTCCTTCCAGAAGCGGATGTCGCGCAGTGCTGCTGCGCCGCCCTGCACCTCCCAGCAAGGAAGACCCTGCGGATAGCCGGTCAATTCGATGCGTGCCTCGGCATCGCTGGCAGGCTTGAGGATCTCCAGGTCGAGCGCCTTGTCAAAGAAGTCACGGTAGACATCGCGCATATAGGCCTGGAACAGCGAGTGTTGCCCACCGTCGGTGAGGTTGGGGTTCTTGGCATCGGCCAGCTTGGCGCCGCGCAGCTCCTCCTTGTCGAAGACGATGAAGTGGTTGTGCAGCATGCGGATGCTCGGCACCCCAGGCGAGGTGAGCGGCCAGGTGGCATCGAGACTCGCCTCGCCGGCCAGTACCAGATGCCTTTCCGGATCGGGGTAGCTCTCCAGCATGAACTCGATCAGGATCTGGTTCATGCGGTTCCACACGTGCTTGACGTTCTCTGGCACCTGGGTGCGCCGCACTGGGCGGCCGAGCGGATTCAAGATCACCTGCGAGGTGTTGTAGATGATCGAGGTGTCGAACACCGTGCTGTGGCCGAGCGCCTTGCGATAGAGCAGCAGGTTTTCCGGATTGATGAGCAGCCCATTGTTATGCACCAGGTCGTTGAGGTTTTCGGTGCTGTTGAAAAACTCGTTGGGCTTCATCCCCTCGGGCACGTCCAGCGGGATGGGACGGAACGGTGTGACGATTTCGCGCGGACCGGACTGCATTTTTCGCTTACCTCGAACAAATCACTTATGGGTGCATAAATCGTTGAAATGATTGTGGTATTCTCTTCTGATGCACCTTATCACCTTGCCCCGCGCGGCGATATAGCGACACCGCGATGCTGACCCAGCCTGAATGCCAGCACTGCTTCCTGCGCCAGGCTCTGGATGCGGCACGCCGTGCCGGTCTCGATGCGTCGGCCAGCGCCGCGCTGCAAATGCGGGTCAGACTGGAGCTGGCGACCATGGCAGCGAGCATGACGCCGCCGGAGCGCGCTTCACGCATTCATGCACTGGTACGCGAGGTGAGCGGCAACCAGGATCCCTACCGTCTGGCCAAGCAGGAGGCCACGGCACACGCCCTCGCCCTCTACCCCCAGCTGAAGCAACGCATCGCACACGCCGCCGACCCCATCGAGCTGGCCGTGCGCATCGCCATCGCCGGCAACATCATCGACCTCGGCGTCGCCAGTGAATACGATCTGGAGGCGAGCATCGCCCAAGTGCTCACCCAACCCCTTGCCATCGATCACCTGGCGCGCCTCAAGCAGGCAGCGCGTGAGGCAGGGGAGTTGCTGTTTCTGGCCGACAACGCCGGCGAAACGGTGATGGATCGTCTGCTGATCGAAACCCTCGCCAAGCCCACCACCTACGTGGTGAAGGGCGGGGCGGCGGTCAATGACGCCACCCGTGACGATGCGCGCGCCGCGGGGCTCGATGCGGTTTGTACCGTCATCGACAACGGCGCGGCCATCCTCGGCACTTTGTTTGAGCAGTGCCGCCCCGAACTGAAACAGCGCTTCGATAGGGCACCGCTCATCATCGCCAAGGGGATGGCCAACTATGAAAGCCTGCACGGCTCACGCCAGGGGCTCTTCTTCCTGTTGCAGAGCAAATGCGCAGTGGTTGCCGCCCATCTGGGTGTAGCGGAGAGGTCACTGATCGTGATGGAGGACAATCCCTGCCAAGCGAGCGCCTGATACAGGTTCCCTAGCTTGAGCTGTAGCCCCCCTGAATCGCACTCCTCTTGGTCGCGACTATAGTTAACGACTGATAGACCAAAGCGGGTGATTTGATGAAACCCTTGCTTGCCATAAATGATTTGTGGGTGGAGGTCGGCGGCAAGCCGGTGCTGCGCGGGGTGGAACTGTGCATCCCCAACGGGGAGGTTCACATCCTGTTTGGTCCCAACGGTTCGGGAAAATCGACGCTGCTTGCGGCGGTGATGGGACTGCCGGGTTATCACATCAGCCAGGGCACCATCGAGTTTCGCGGCAAGCGCATCAATGGGCTGGAAACCAATGAGATCGCGCAGCTCGGTATCGGTCTTGCCTTTCAGCATCCTCCACCGATTCGCGGTGTGCCGCTGCAGACCTTCATCGCCGCCATCGACAATTCGGGCACGCTGGACAGCGGCTTTCGGGCGCTGCACCTCGACAGCCATCGCCGTCGCGAACTGAATTGCGGCTTTTCTGGGGGCGAGCTCAAGCGCTCGGAGATCCTCAAGCTCTATGCGCAGTCTCCCGAGCTGATCCTGCTCGATGAGCCGGAGTCGGGAGTCGATCTGGAGAATCTTGCCATCATCACCCGCGCCATCAATCAAATCCTGCAGCAACACCATCCGTTTGAGATCCGGCGCAACGGTGGCCTCATCATCTCCCACGCCGGATTCATCCTGAACTATGTCGAGGCCAATCGCGGCCACATCATTCTCGACGGCAGGATCGTGTGCAGCGGCGATCCGCGCGAGATGTTTGAGGGGATCCGCAGCGAGGGGTATAGCCACTGTGTTCAACGCATGTCCGCCGGCGGGAAAAGTGACCATGAACAGCGGTGCACCTGATAACAACACGCTCAAGGAAGTCGGCTACGATCCCACGATCGAGCATGCCGGCAATTTCCTGTTTGAAGATCGCACCATCACCGAGGCGATCCCCCACACCGATGCGCTGGAGGTACTGCCGCTCGCCACGGCACTGGACCATTATCCCTGGCTCAAGGAGCGCTACTTCCATCTCGTCGACAGGGAGGAGGATGAGTACACCCGTGAGGCGGCCGCCACCGGGCCAAGCGGTTTTTTCATCCGTGTCTTCGCCGGCAAGCGCGTGTTGCTGCCGGTGCAGAGCTGCTTTCTGCTGCGCACCCCCGGCCTGAGGCAGGTGGTGCACAACCTGGTGATCGCCGAGGAGGGGGCCGAGCTGCACCTGGTCAATGGTTGCACTACGGCCCGCTACACCGACCTCGGTACCCACATCGGCCTCACTGAATACTACGTGGGCAAAAATGCCAAGGTCACCTCCAGCATGATCCACCACTGGGGCGCCGAGGTGGAGGTCTATCCACGCTCCACCGCACTTGTCGAGCAGGGGGGCCACTTCGTCTCCAACTACATCGCCATGAGCAAGGTGGGCCGCATCCAGATGTATCCCACCGCGATTGTGGAGAGCGGTGCGACCGCGACCTTCAATTCGGTCGTCTACGCCCCGGCCGGCGCCTCGCTCGATCTGGGTGCCCGTGCCATTTTGCGCGGCAGCAACGCCACCGCCGACATCGTCAGCCGCGCCGTCTCGGATGGTGGCTACGTCATGAACCGCGGACATATTATTGGTGAGCGCGCTGGCAGCCGCGGCCACATGGAGTGCAATGGCCTGCTGCTGAAAGAGCAGGGGGTGATCCACGCCATCCCGGAACTGGAGGGGCGCGCCCCGGATATTGCCCTCTCCCACGAGGCCTCGGTCGGCATGATCTCGCGCGAAGAGCTTTCTTACCTGATGGCCAGTGGGCTGAGCGAAGAGAGCGCGCGCTCGCTGATCATCCAGGGCTTTCTTGAAGCCCCCCTGGCCGACCTCCCTCCCTTCCTGCAGAAGACCGTCCAGGCGCTCGTCACCCAGGCGCGAAGCGGGGAGGCTATTTGAGCGCAAACCGCTCAGGAGAGTGGCCGAGCGGAGCGGCTCAGCAACACCTTGCGGGGTTCATTGGGGTCTCTCCATCACCTCACAATCCAAGTCGTAACGCGGCTTGCTGCCAGTGGCCCCACTTTTCTGCGACGAGACCCTTGACCTTTTCACCGCCTGTCGGTAAGCGCTTATGCACAGAACAATCGAGAATCAATCACTTAGCTGTATAACCTGCCACCACCCTGCGCGCCCACCCGGCATTTAATTCTATCTATTTGATTTTAATGCAATTTATTCGTTAGCTCATTTTCTGAGCGTTTTAACGCCAAGCCAGCACGGCTGCGCTCTGGCGCACGATCCTCCCAGAACATCCACAAAGTTATCCACAGCTATTGTGGATAACGGCGCGTCACGCGAGGCACTCCCTGGCCCCCCTTCGTTCGCTACGCGGCGGCGGTCAAAGGATCACCCGGCGGGTGATAAACTGCCGCCATGACCTCGCCTATCCTGCGCATCGCCGTCCCCTCGCCGCTGCATCGCCTCTTCGACTACCTGCCCCCGCAGGCGCCCCACCCGCAGCCTCAGCCGGGACAGCGGGTGCGGGTGCCATTCGCCAAGGGAGAGGGCGTGGGTATGCGGGTGGAGGTGGCGGACGGGAGCGCGGTTCCGGCCGAGCGACTGCGCCCGGCAGCGGCAATCCTCGACGCGGAACCACTGCTGCCCCAGGAGCTTATGAGGTTGCTGGCCTGGAGCTGTAACTACTACCACCACCCGCCCGGCGAGGTCTATGCCACGGCGCTGCCGCTGGCGCTGCGCAGCGGCGGCGCAGCGAGCAGCCGTGGCGTAGTGCGCTGGCGCCTCACCGCGGCGGGATCTGCCATCGACCCCACCAGCCTGGTGCGCGCCCCCAAGCAGGGGCGGCTGCTGGCCCTGTTCGCCGCCCGCGGCGAACTCGATACCGCCGCCCTGGCCGCCGCCATCGAGCAGCCGCAGCCGGTCCTCAAGCGCCTGCTGGATAGGGGGTGGGTCGAGTCCCGCGAGCAGCCCTGCCTCGCTCCACCCGAGGGGCACCGTGCCGAGCCACCTCCCGAACTCAACAGCGACCAGCGTGCGGCGGTCACGGCCATCACGGCCGCGGCGGGCCGCTTCCAGCCCTTTCTGCTCGATGGCGTCACCGGCAGCGGCAAGACCGAGGTCTACCTGCAGGCGATCGCCCCGGTGCTTGCCGCCGGCCGGCAGATACTGCTGCTGGTACCGGAGATCGGCCTCACCCCGCAGTTGGTGGAGCGCTTTCGGCAACGCTTTGCTGTGCCGCTGGCACTGCTCCACTCCGGACTTGCCGATGGCGAGCGGCAGTGCGCCTGGCTGATGGCGCGCAACGGCCATGCCCCCATCGTCATCGGTACCCGCTCGGCCCTCTTCACCCCCCTGAAAAACCCCGGCCTCATTATCGTCGACGAGGAGCATGACCCCTCCCTCAAGCAGCAGGAGGGGTTTCGCTACTCGGCAAGGGATGTGGCGGTAGTGCGCGCTCACCAGCTGGGCATTCCCGTGGTGCTGGGTTCGGCCACGCCGTCGCTGGAGAGCCTGCATAACGCCCAGGCGGGGCGCTACCTGCGGCTGCGCCTGCCGGAACGGGCCGGCACCGCCCTCCATCCCCGTATGCACCTGCTCGATGTACGCCAGCAGCCGCTACAGGAGGGGCTCGCCGAGCCGCTGGCCCTGCTGATGCATCGCCATCTGGCGCAGGGGGGACAGGTGTTGCTGTTTCTCAACCGGCGCGGCTACTCCCCGGCCCTCATCTGCCACGATTGCGGCCAAGTGGCCGACTGCCCGCGCTGCGATGCACGCCTCACCTACCACGCCGCCCAGCGCCGCCTGCGCTGCCACCACTGCGGCACGGAACGGCCGGTGCCCAAGCAGTGTCCCCACTGCGGCAGTGCCGACCTGCGTCCGCTGGGACAGGGGACCGAGCGCATCGAGGAGGGGCTGAAGGTGCGCTTTCCCGGGGTCGGGCTGGTGCGCATCGACCGCGACACCACCAGCCGCAAGGGGGCGATGACGGCGCTGTTGCAGGAGGTGCATGGCGGGGAGGCGCGCATTCTCATCGGTACCCAGATGGTGGCCAAGGGTCACCACTTTCCCGAGGTCACCCTGGTAGGGATTTTGGACGCCGACCAGGGGCTGTTCAGCGCCGATTTTCGCGCCAGCGAGCGGATGGCACAGTTGATCCTGCAGGTGGCGGGGCGCGCCGGCCGTGCCGAGCGCCCAGGTGAGGTGGTGATCCAGACCCACGCCCCCGACCATCCGCTGCTGCGGACCCTGGTGGCGGCCGACTACCACGCCTTTGCCCAAGCGGCTCTCCTGGAGCGCGAGCAGGCGCAATTCCCCCCCTTCAGCCACCTCGCCCTGCTGCGTGCCGAGGCGGTCGATCCCACCGCCCCGCTCACCTTCCTGGAGGCAGCACGTCGACTGGCCGCAGGGAGCGCGGACTCCGCCGTGCAGCTGCTCGGCCCGGTGCCCGCCCCCATGGAGCGGCGCGCCGGTCGCACCCGTGCCCAGCTGCTGCTGCAGTCGAACAGCCGCACCGCACTGCACCGCCTGCTGGATCAGTGGGTCGTCGGGCTGGAGGGGCTCAAGGAGGGGCGCAAGGTGCGCTGGTCACTGGATGTGGACCCGGTGGAACTCTACTGACGCCGTTCGAGGTTTGCGATGGTGATCATGGGCCCCCATTGAAGAGAGGCGCACAATGGAGCTCGGTAATTGATGCCGGCGCGGCGCGGAAGCACTACAATGGCCCGTCGGCTCATCGCCCCTTTCCCTCCTGGTGGACCGACACCCACAGTGACACACAAAGCAGAAAAGCCACTATCAGATGAAGCGCAAGGTTGATACGAAAGAGCTGCAGATCGGCATGTATGTCAGCGAGCTCGACCGCTCCTGGCTCGAAACCCCCTTTCTGTTCCAGGGATTCAAGATCACCAGCCAGGGCGATATCAACGAACTGACCCGCTACTGCAAATTCGTCTTCATCGACGAGGAGCGCAGCCAATACCAGCGCGTGGTGGCCAAGTCCCCCACCCCCCAGCAGATCGAAGCCGCCGCGGCCAAACTGGCCGAGGTGAAATACGAAAAACCCGAGGCCAAGGTGGCCATCGAGGAGGAGATCGCCCGGGCGCGCAAGGTCAAGGAGGTGGCCGAGCATCAGGTATCACTGATGCTGAGCCAGGCGCGCGCCGGCAAGGCACTCGATCCCGATCAGGCCAGCGCGGTGGTGGAGGAGATCATCGAGAGTCTGATCCGCAACCCCGACGCCATGCTGCTGCTGGGCAGCATCAAGAGTCATGAGCAGGAGGCGGAAGCCCACGCCATCAACTCCTGCATCCTCTCCCTGACCCTGGGACGCTTCATGAAGTTCTCCCAGAAGATGGTGGAGGAGTTGGGGCTGGCCGCCCTGCTGCACGACGTGGGCGAGGTGCGCATCCCGGTGGAGATCCTCCGCAACCGGACGAAGACACCGCAGGAACAGGAGTTGATGAAGAGCCACACCCGTCTTGGTGTGGAGATCCTGAGCAACACCCCGGGCATGCCCGACAGCGTTATCGACGTGGCGCACTCCCATCACGAACAGGTGGATGGCAAGGGCTACCCGCGCGGTGTCGCCGGCCATGCGTTGACCATCTTCAGCAAGATCGTCAGCATCGTCGACCTCTACGACACCCTGACGCACGGCAAGGGTGACAAAGGGATCGCCTCCACCGAAGCGCTGCGCTATCTCTATCTCTATCGCGACAAGATGATCGACGCCAAGCTGACCGAGGCATTCATCAAGTGTCTGGGGATCTACCCGGTGGGCAGTCTGGTGGAGCTGGAGAGCGGCGAGGTCGGTATCGTCGTCTCCTCCCAACCGGGGGAACACCTCTACCCGCGCCTGATGATGGTGCGCAGCCCCGACAAGCGCCCCTACGAACCACCGCGCCTCATCAGCCTCGCCATGTTCGCCGACGGCGGTCAAAAGAAACAGTACGCCATCCGCCAGGTTCTCCCCCCCGACGCCTACGGCGTCGACATGCGCTCCTACCTGCTCAACGAAGCGCTGATCTGACGCAAACCAAAATCACACGAGTAGCTCGCTATAGCATTTTCGTCAGACCGACTCTTAAACAGGTAAATTCCATAGCCTATTTTAGTGGCTGCTCCCACCGCTCGTTACCAGCACGTTGCCTTCTATTGTCAAACGGCGTATCAGATGTCTTCGTCTTTGATGAGGCTACAGAACTGATCCTTCACCTGCCAGATCCGGGAAATGGGGGCAGCTTTATTTAGGAGAACCCATTCCTCACAAGAACGGGTACCTCAGGTAAGAGCCTGGATGGGGGCTACCATCGAATTTAGTGCCGCGGTTTTTCCTTGCTTCCCTGTCTTTGTTACCCACGCCCTTCGTTGGGGCCGCCGTAGATATGCAGCGCCTCGGCTTTGCCGCGCAGCATGTGCTGGCCCAGATCGGTGAGGCCGGCGCGTAGATACCCTGACAACATCTCGTAGGCCTCCGAGGAGACGATGATGGGATAGCCGAGCCGTTTGCTCAGCCCTTGCAGTCGACTGGCGGTGTTCACCGCATCGCCGAGGAAGGTGTACTCGTAGCGCTGATCGGAACCGATGGTGCCGGCGACCACGCGGCCGAAATGGATGCCGGTGCCGGTCTCGGGCGAGCCGCCGTTGGGCAGACGCATCTGCCGCACCCGCATGGTGATCTCGTTGGCGGTGTTGAGGGCCGAATCGATCGCCGCGGTGGGGCTGTCGCCACCGTAGACGGCGAGAACGGCATCCCCCATGAATTTGTTGATGGTGCCGTGATTGCGCGCGACGATCTCGGTCAGCTCCGAGAAGAAATCATTCAGGAAGAGGATGATGTCGGCGGCGGAGGAGCCCTCGCTCATTTCGGTAAAGCCGCGGATATCACAGAAGAGGATCGCCACCTCGCGCTCTTCACCCCGGCGTAGCTTGTCGGAATCGGTGTTGATCAGCTTCTCCATGATGTCGGGGCTGACCACCCGCTTGAGCAGTGTCTCCACGTCCTGGCGCTTGCGCACATATTCGATCAGACGGTTGAGCTGCATTCCGATCAGTCCCAGCTCCCCCTGGCTGAGCAGCGGGATGGTCTGCGAGTAGTCACCCGCCTGGGCATCACGCACCACCTTAAGTTGCGTTTCGAGTATGTAGTGGACATTGCTGGTATAGCGGCGGGCGATGCGCAGCAGCAGGTAGCCCAGCAGCAGCAGGAAAAAGAGGCTTTCCAGCGCAAAGTTGGTCAGCAGCGTTACCGGGGCGCCGTGCCCATACTCCAGCGCCGAATGGAACTGGAAGAGTGCGACGAGCAGAAAGAGCACCACGGCGGCGAGCACGCTGTAGATGGCGCGCTTGAGGGTGATGGAGAGCGGCACCAGGCGGAAGGTGTCAACGCGCTGCTGCACCCCCTGGCGATACCACTTCATGGAGATGACGAGGGTCTTTTCGACCGAGGCGAAATAGCCCAGCAAAACAATGAAGAGGGTATCGTAGAGCGAATCTTCGAGGGAAAGGTGTAACAGCTCACGGGAGACGATGAGGGAGAGGAGTGCCACTACCACATAGACAAAGAATTCGTGGAGAAAGTAGTCGCGCTGCTGACGGGCGATGCTGGCAAAGCTGGTCTCCTCCCACTCCTGGCGGATCCTGACCGCCGCGCTCACCACCAGCAAAGCGATAAGAATACCGACAGGCGACAGCAGCGAGATGAGTTGCGCCGGGCGGACCGTGAGCAGATGGAGCAGCTCCAGCATGCCGAAGCACGCCAGATAGTAGCCGTAGCGGAAAGCGTTTAGCGGCTGTTTCATAGCCCAGCGGCGCGTGGGGCGCCTGGCCAACGGCGCGGAGGTGTCGGGAGTGATAGGTGTGCTTGCACGTGACTGATCAAAAAGGTAGCGGTCGCCCAGGCGATCCTTATCGTTAATATTGGTGTGGCGCCCGATGGTCATCCCATCTCCTGTGGGTGGCGTCGAGTCATTTTTCCCTGCAACCACTCGGTTCACGGCCGCTCCACATCTTACCTTACCGCATCTAACGCGTGTGAGTGTTTCATCCCGATTTGCAGGACACGCGCTGCTCTGCCAGAACGCGCCTTAGCACCGGCGCGTGGCTGATAAAATATATGCTTGACCGCATATATGGGTTGCCATATATTCTCGTCATGAACCTCTCTGCCGATGCCCTGTTCCGCACCCTCGCCGACCCGACCCGGCTGCGCGCTCTGGTGTTGCTGGGTCTGGAGGGCGAGTTGTGCGTATGCGAGCTGACCCACGCGCTGGGCGAAAGCCAGCCGAAGATTTCGCGCCACCTTGGCCAATTGCGTGAAAGTGGTCTGGTAAGTGATAGACGCGCCGGCCAGTGGGTCTACTACCGGCTCAACCCCGAACTGCCCGCCTGGGTGGCGCAGGTGCTCACGGTCACCGTCGCGTCACTCGCTACCGAGACGCCTCACCTGCACGACCGCCGGCAGCTCTGCGCCATGCCCAACCGTCCCGGCGCGCGCTGCTGCGCCTGAATTCCCTTAAGCGGAGCACCCTACGTGAACAAACAAATGAATCTGCTGTTTCTCTGCACCGGCAACTCCTGCCGCTCCCAGATGGCGGAGGGGTGGGGCAGCCATTTTGCCCAAGGAAGGCTCGCTGTGCAGTCGGCCGGTATCGAGGCCCACGGCAAGAATCCGCGCGCCATCGCCGTGATGGCCGAGGCGGGCATCGATATCTCCGGCCAGGAGTCGACCAAGGTCACGCCCGAAATGATCGCTGCCGCCGATGTGGTGGTAACGGTCTGCGGCCATGCCGATGAGCACTGCCCGGCCCTGCCTGCCGGCGTGCACAAGCTCCACTGGCCCCTCACCGATCCGGCCAAGGCGACGGGCAGCGAAGGGGAGATCTTGAAAGTGTTCCGTACTGCCCGCGACGACATCCGCGAACGGGTACGAAAACTCGTCGCAGAGCTGCTGGTGCACTGACCGTGTTCGACGTCCTCGCCAACCTGATCACCTATCAATGGCTCGCTCTCGACCCCGCCAGCCATACCGCAGCGGCGCTCCACTTCTTCATCATGGACACGGTGAAAATCTTCGTGCTGCTCGTGGCGATCATCTACGCGATGGGGCTGCTGCGTGCGCTGCTCTCTCCGGAGCGGGTACGCAACTATGTGCGCGGCAAGCCGAGGTGGCTCGCGCGCACCTTGGCAATCCTGCTTGGCGCGGTAACCCCCTTCTGCTCCTGCTCCTCGGTGCCGCTCTTCATCGGCTTTGTCGAGGCGGGCATCCCGCTTGGCGTCACCTTCTCCTTCCTCATCGCCTCGCCGATGATCAACGAAGTGGCGGTGGTGATGCTGGCCGGCGTGCTCGGCTGGCAAATCACGTTGATATATGTGGCCGCGGGCCTCGCCGTGGCTTTTGTAGGCGGTGCAGTGATGGAACGCTTCAAGCCGGAGCGCTGGGTCGAAGAGTATGTGTGGAAGATCCATATGGGAGAGGTGGCGCTCCCCCAAATCGACACCTCGTTGCGCGGCCGTCACGCCTTCGCGCTTGCCGAAGTCAAAGAGATCGTGGGGCGCATCTGGAAATGGGTGATCATCGGCGTCGCCGTGGGCGCGCTGTTCCATGGTTACGTGCCGGCGCAGTGGGTCACAGAAAACCTCGGCGGCGATGCCTGGTACACGGTGCCCGCCGCGGTGCTGCTCGGCGTGCCGCTCTACTCCAACGCCACCGGGGTGATCCCCATCGCCGAGGCGATGCTCGGCAAGGGAGTCGCGCTTGGTACCACCCTCGCGCTAATGATGAGTATCGCCGCCATCTCGCTGCCCGAGCTGCTTATCCTGCGCAAAGTCATCAAATGGCAGGGGCTCGCCCTCTTCACCGCCATCCTCGCCATCGCCATCACCCTGGTGGGGTGGGGCTTCAACCTGTTGTAACCAGGAGATATCCAATGAACGATCAACCACCGCTCCACTCCTCTATCGTCGCCATGGTCTCACTCGCCGCCGGCATCGCCGCCAAACATCCGGCGATGGGGCTCTGTCAATTGCAGCGGCTGCGCGACTACGGCGTACCGGAACACCAGATTGCCGCCGTGATCGAGATCGCCCGCCACATCCGCGATGAGGCGGCGCAAAAGCTCGATGCCGAATTTGAGGAAAAGTCGAAACCGGCCAAAAAGAGCATTCCCGTCATGGCCGCCGAAAGCACAGGCTGCGGCTGCTCCACCACCTCAAGCGGCCAGTCGTGCTGCTAGGAGAATAGAGATGAGCGACAAGAATCACGAAGCGATCCGCGCCGCGGTACGCGAGAGTTACGGCAAGGTCGCCACCCAAAGTGGCGGCGGCTGTTGCAGCACCAGCAGTTGCTGCTCGCCGGCACCGGCCGCCGATGTCTCAATGGGACTCGGCTACTCCTCCAGTGAAGTGGGCGTGGTGCCGGAGGGTGCCAACCTCGGTCTCGGCTGCGGTAATCCGCAGGCGATCGCGGCGCTCAAGCCGGGCGAGACGGTGCTCGATCTGGGCAGTGGCGCCGGCTTCGATGCCTTCCTCGCCGCCCGTGCGGTGGGTGAGACAGGCCATGTCATCGGTGTCGACATGACGCCGCAGATGCTGGAGAAGGCACGCAGCAATGCCGACAAGGGTGGCTACCACAATGTGGAGTTTCGCGCCGGCCAGATCGAAGCGTTGCCAGTGGCCGATGATACGGTCGATGTGATCATCTCCAACTGCGTCATCAACCTCTCCCCGGAGAAGGGGCGCGTATTTAGCGAAGCCTTTCGGGTGCTGAAACCGGGTGGACGCCTCGCCATCTCCGACATCGTTGCCACCGCGGAACTACCGGAAGAGGCACGCCAGGATCTCGCCCTCTACACCGGCTGCATGGCGGGCGCCTCCACCATCGGCGAGCTGGAACAGATGATGGGTGCGGCGGGTTTCACCCACATCGAGATCAAACCGAAGGACGAGAGCCGCGAATTCATCCGCACCTGGGCACCGGGACGCGGTATCGAGGCCTATGTCGTCTCCGCCACCATTGAAGCGATCAAACCCACCACAGAGGACAAACACACCATGAAACAGATCAAGGTACTCGGCAGCGGCTGCCGCAACTGCCAAACCACTTACGAGCTTATCAGCAAGACCGCTGCCGAACTCGGTGTCAGCGTGCAACTGGAGAAGGTCGAGGATATCGGCCAGATCATGGGCTACGGTGTGATGTCGACGCCGGGAGTGGTGATCGACGGCAAGGTGGTGCACAGCGGTGGTGTGCCCAGCCGCGACACCGTCAGCACGTGGTTGTCTGGCGCTCCTGCTGCTCGCAGCACCGGCAGCAGCTGTTGCAGCGGCGGCAAGTGCGCCGGCTAACCAGGCGCTTCAAACAATCTACGCGACTCGAAAATTGAGTTGGCGAGCGCCTTGCCCTGCCAGCGCAAGCGCCGCTTCACGGCAAAGTCGAACAGCAGCGGGTTGTGGCGGCGCACGGCGTTGAGCCAGGCGATATCGCCTGCATCGAGATAACCGAGTGCCGCGAGTTGATGCAGCGAAAAAAGAGGCAGCACGCCCGGCAATGGATAGTCGGTACCGTTAATCAGGCGCGGATGCCACTCGTCACGCTCCATGACCGTGCGTAGTGGTATGCCGGCACGATTGCTCTGCGTGAGTGCGGAGATGTCCGCATGGAGCAGTTTCTCATAGGCCGGCTCATCCATCAGGCGCGCGAACAGCGTAAAGGAGTCATGCATTGCGCCGCGCCCGCCGCGATCACTATCGGGATAGCGACCCAGCGAGGCACAGTGGGCGACGATAACGCGCACCCCCTGCTCAAGGGGGCGGCGCAAACGTAACGGGTTACCGTAATCGTGCCGGTTGGCACCGTGCACGGCATTTTCACCTCCCGCGTGACTGAGCAGAGGGATCTCATGACGGGCCATGGCGGCATAGAAGCGATCGCACAGCGGCGAGGCGGGGTCCATCCCCTGCGCCGGCGGCAACCATTTGATGGCGCGCGCACCGGCGGCGACGGCCTCGCATAAAGCCTCTTCACAATCCTCACGGTAGGGGTGGATCGAAGCGATCCACTCAAACTGCTGCGGATACTCCTGCGCCAGTTGCTGCGCGTAGCGGTTGGGGGTGACAAAGGCACTCAACTCACCGTTGTGCCGTCCCTGTTCGTCGTAGCAATCATCGAAGGCGAGCAACATGGTCTTGTAACCGCGCGGCAGCGGCTCGTGTAACGCCAGCAGCCGCTCGACAAAGGCCTGATCGATGCGCCCGGACTCATTGCAGCAGCTGGCGTTGAGATAGAAGGCGCGCTGCAGGTAGAAGAGCGGTTTGAGCGGATTGACCATGTCGCGGTGCAGGCGGATACCGCTGCCACTGTCGCCGGTACCGATGAGGTGGGCGTGGCTATCCCACACCTGTGAACTATCGAGCCCCTCCCAGATCGCCGCCATTCGTTCGTCGCGTCGCAACGCTTCCGGCAGTGCTCCCAGACAGGGATTGACGATGCCGCCCTCGGGCCAGAGCCCCTTGCGTTGCAGCACCCTGCCAACACCCTTCAACATCCGCAGCCCAGCCTTCAACTCAGCACTTGCTGGGGAAGTGGTTGCGGCTCCCTGGGCAGCTGCCAGGCAATCACCGTGGTGGCGACCACGACTACCACCCCCAACGTGAGCACCGCTATCACCGGATCGATTTGCCGGGTCAGGGCAGCGGAGTAGAGGGCGGTGCCGACCAGCATGGCCAGATTCTCGAAAAAATTCTGGATCGCCACCGCGCCACCGGCCCCGATCGTGCGATGACCGATCTCCTGCAACGCCGCATTGATCGGCACCACAAAGAGCCCCCCGGTGAAGCCAATCAGCAACAGCAGCCCCTTGGCCCACAGCGGATCGCTGGTGATGGCAAGGAGCACGATGGCGAATCCCATCAGGTAGGCCGCGAGACGGGCACGACGCAGTTTGTCGAGGGGCACCAGCCAGGGCACCACCACCGCCCCCAGGGTGATACCGATGGCGATGAAGACCGTGAGGTTGGCGATATCGGAGGTGCGGTGCGTCAGCAAAACCGCCGGGGCCCACGCCACCATCATTACTCGCAGCACGACCGCCGCCGCCCAGAAGATCGCCGCGCCGAGCATGGCGAAGCGGGCACGCGAGGTGGTGAAAAAGCCGCGCATCATCACGAGAAAGTGGCCGAGTGCCGCGCGCTCGTCACGCGCCTGGGTGGCGGTCCTGGCAATAAACAGCGTGGCGAGCAGCGACAACAGATAGCAGCTTCCCACCATCAGCAGCGCTGCAGCGACACTCTGATCGGCCACCTGCGCACCGATCACCGCGCCCAGCACGATAGCAACGATGGTCGAGCCTTCCACCCAGCCGTTGGCCTGCACCAGCCGGTCGTGTCCCACCAGTTCCGGCAGGATGCCGTACTTGGCCGGACCGTAGACTGCAGCGCCGACACCCACCACCCCGTAGGCGAGCAGCGGCTCGCTGCCGAGCAGCAACAGCAACGTGCCGAGCAACTTGCAGCCATTGCCCCAGCCAAGCACCTGTCCCTTGCTGTAGCGATCGGCAAGGCGCCCGACCCAGGGGGCCAGCACCACAAAGGCGATGAGAAATGAGGCCTGCAAGGCTGGCTTGTACCATTCGCCCTGGCCACCCGCCTGGTTGATCATGGCGAACGCGGTAAAGAGGATCGCGTTGTCCGCAAAGGCGCTGAGAAACTGCGCCAGCAGTAACGTATAGATACCGCGCTTCACGCCTCGCTCTCCGTTTTGACTCTGCTCTCTTCGGCAAGACGCTTCGCCGCCGGGTAATCGATCTTGCCGGTGGCGAGCAGCGGCAATTTCTGAATGATCAGGATCGTTTTTGGCACGTTGAGCTCCGCCATCCCCTCTGCCCTGGCACGCTGTTGTAGCGTGCGGCGATCGGCATCGGGCTGCTCGGTGAGCAGGATGAGCTGTTCGCCCTTCGCCTTATCGGGCAGCGCCACCACTGCGTGGCTATGGTCCGGCCAGATTTTGCCGATCATCTCCTCGACCGCGGCGAGCGAGACCATCTCGCCCCCCACCTTGGCAAAGCGCTTGGCACGCCCCTGGATGCGGATGAATCCGGCGTCATCGATGGTGACGATGTCGCCGGTGTCATACCACCCCTTGCCCAGTTCACTCTCCGCCGCCACCAGCACACCGGGATTGGCGCTGAGCAGATAGCCGAGCATCACGTTGGGGCCGCGCACGTAAAGACGTGCACCCTCCTTCAGGCCGGGCACGGGCTGCAGCTGGTACTCGATGCCCGGCATCAGACGGCCGACACTGCCAACAGCATGGTCCATCGGGGTGTT
Source organism: Gammaproteobacteria bacterium (assembly GCA_036401755.1). GTDB lineage: Bacteria > Pseudomonadota > Gammaproteobacteria > Thiohalomonadales > Thiohalomonadaceae > DASWUD01. Next base: position 5,474 of record DASWUD010000182.1, on the reverse strand, counting down.
GGCAGAGAGCACCGGCGCGGTCTCGGTGGCGCCATACCCTTCGAAGATGCGCACGCCGAATTTCTCAGACCAGATGCGACGTGTCTCCTCCTGCAGCTTCTCGGCACCGGCGAAGACATAGCGCACCGAATAGAAGTCGTAGGGATGGGCGAACCGCGCATAGCCGGCGAGGAAGGTGTTGGTGCCGAACAGGATGGTGGCGTTCATCTCGTAGGCCATCTCCGGCACGATGCGGTAGTGGAGCGGTGAGGGATAGAAGAAGGTCTTCATGCCGGAAAAGAGCGGCAGCAACGTGCCGGCGGTCAGGCCGAAGGAGTGAAACAGCGGCAGGGCATTGAGGATGATGTCTTGCGCTGAGAAATCGACACGCGCCGCGATCTGCTCTCGGTTTGCCAGCAGATTGCTATGGGAGAGCACCACCCCCTTGGGAGTCCCCTCGGAGCCGGAGGTAAACAGCACCACCGCCGGAGCGTCAGGATCCATGTCTCCGCCGTGTCGGTGGTAGGTAGAGGCTGCCATATGCGACTGCAGCCACCCCTTCAGCTTGTCGAACAGCGAAAGCTGCTGTGCCACATCCTCCAGATAGATCAGCGTCACCTCCTCGCCGAGCACCCGCACCGCCTCGACCAGCTTGGCGGTCTCGACAAAGCGGCGCGAGGTGACCACGGTGTTGATCTGCGCGGTCCGGCAGGCGGAGAGCATGCCATTGCCGCCCACCGTGAAATTGAGCATCGCTGGAACACGGCCGTGCGCGTGCAGACCGATAAAACTCACCACGGTGCTGCTCATGCTCGGCAGCAGCAGGCCGACATACTCGCCGTGGCGGGTGCGTCGTGCCAGCGCCCCGCCCAATACAAAGGCTGCGGCAATCAGCCGGTTATAGGAGAGCGGCCGGCGCTGAACATCCTCGATGATCATATGCTTGCCGCCGTGCACCTTGCGTGCGTCGAGCAGCGCCTGGAATAGGGTGCGATGATAGTTGCTGGTGGCAAACATCATCTCGGTCATGATCTGCGTCAGCTCACGCCCCGCCGCCTTGCGCCGTGCGCGACCGCGCACCGCCAGTGATGGCGAGATACGGCGCGGCTCCAGCACCGTGAGAGTGATCTTCGGGAACCAGCGCAGTCGCACCCGGCCGCGTAGCCGCGAAAAGCGGCTGTATTGCGCGCCATCGATGCGCACCGGCACCACCATCGCTTCCGACCTGTCGGCCACCAGGCCCGGGCCGTCATAGATCTTCATCAGTGAGCCGGTGACCGTGATGCGTCCCTCGGGAAAGATGACGGCGCGATTGTCCTGCTGCAGGAAGCGGATCAACGACTTGGTGGCGAGCGGATTGGTCGGGTCCATGGGAAAGACCTTGGCCAACAGCAGGAAGGGTTTGATGAGCCGCCTTCTGGCGATGAAGGTGTTGATGGCGAAGGTGAGGTCGCCGGGGAGAAACGCCGCCAGCAGCAGCCCGTCGATGAAAGAGGTGTGGTTGGCAACGATCAATACCCGCTTGCCGGCGCTGTTCAGATTCTCCACCCCTGACACCTCCACCTTGTAGACGAGGGTGAGAAACCAGCGCAGGAGCTCTTTGAGTAATCGCTTCATCGTTCATCTCCAGTGTGAGATTGCTGGAAGCCCTTGAGAAAGTTGTCGACCAGCATCTGGGCCATCTCCCCGGTGGTCTGGCCACCGGCCAGCTCCATGCGATGGCGGATCTTCAATGTGCAGATCCCGTGGACACTGGCCCACAGCACGCGCGCGGCCTGCTGCAGCTCCAGCTCAGAGCGGTGCTCAGCCAGCGGCTTGAGGGCGGCCTCCACCAGACCGAATACCTTGCCCAGCCTGTTCAGATACCAGCCGGGCTCTTCGCCTTCGGCAGGGGTGTATTCGAATAACATATTCCAGCGCGGCGTCTCGGCTTCGGCGTAGGCGATATAGGCATCCGCCAGCGCCAGCAGGTTGGCACGCGGTGTAATGGCATCGCCCCGGCGCGCGCGCAGCCATTCGTACATGGCATCGAGGGTACGGCCGTTGAGTTGCCACACCAGATCCTCCTGGCTTTCGAAAACCAGATAGAGCGTCCCTACTGTATAGCCGATGGCGCTGGCCACCTTGCGGGTGGAGAGCCCCTTGTAACCCTCGGTTGCCACGATGGCCTCGGCTGCCTCCAGGGCCATCTGGCGGATCTCCTCGCGGCTGTGGTCGCTGCGTCGTGCCATGTCACTCCTCTTTCCTCATTGGTATGGCCGGAACGGTTAAATTGAACATCGCTCAATTAAGGGGCAGATTAATTGAACGATGTTCATAATGCAAGCGGCAGTTGCCCTAGAGAGGTGGCAGCCGCTCCATCGGATCAAAGCCCAGCTGTTTGTGGAGATGGAAAACCAACGGTGCCAGGCCGTGCGCCCTTAAGGGTCATGATGTAGATCAAGGCGGTCACGACGGCGGGATGTGACTGTTAGCCTACACAGTGTGATAGAGAGAGATGCTTGGTGGCCGGCTGCGCTTTTCTTGGCGCCGCCGATCTCCATAAGCACACAGATTGATGTCATGCCAGGTTTGAGTGGATCCCCATCACCGCCAAAGCACCAAGTGATAACCCCTGGGTGGATCCGCTCTTTTTTATACGAGGTACCGCTGATGCAGTATCGAGGTACCGATGGTTTGAGTGGGCCCCCATCACCAACCGAGGATGAGTCCCCAGGAGGGCCACTCTTTTTATACCCCCGGGGCAGACGCGCCAATAATTGATCGATTGGCGTGCTGCTCCGAGTTGCTCGTGTCACGCTTTCATCTTAACACCTGGCAGCTCAAGGCGCCGGCACAACACTCTCCAGCGTGATCTCACCAACGTGGTTGCTGTAGTAGGTGGACGTCTCTACATAGACGGTGCTGCTACTCGGCGTAATGGTGAGATAGGGCGGTTCACCATTGTTATTGTACAGCTCGCTGGCCAGCACCGTTTTCCTGTCCTGATCGTAGATATAGACGGTGGTGTCAACGGTATCGTTGCTGAAGGTTACGTTGTAGCTCTGCCCGGGAGTCAGTCCCTCCAGAATGGCGTAGGTTGGGGGAGAGTCGACAGCCAGGGTGGTGGGCAGGTTGCCGGTCAGGTTGACCAGACTATACGGTGCGAACTTGAGGGTATACGACGTGCCGTAATACTCCTGAAGCGTGGAATGAGCCTTGATCCACAACCTGTCCTGCTGCGGGAAGATGAGGCAGTACTCGCTCAGGTTGTAGGCACTGAGATAACCCCAGCTACAGCTCGCGGCACTGGTATGATTGGCATCGTTGGCAAGGGTGAATTCAAGACCGGTGATGGGCTTGGTGATGTTCAACAAATAGGGCGAGCCCGGGGTGAGCCCCTCCACCACATAGTAGCTGTCTGCAAGTTGTGTATCTGGCGCACGTTTTCCCATGAAGTCCTGCCCCAAGGGCACCACTAGCGGTGCGGCAAGCGTTCCCTCACTGGTATAGGTTTCAAACACGTTGAGGGTGAAGTTCGCGCCCATCAGTCCCAAATCGCTATGGTCAACCTTGATGTAGAGGCTGGTGGTGGGGAGTGCGGTGGTATGGCAGAAAATGGACGGCCAGTTGGCATTGACTTCACTGCCATGGCTGCAGAACAGGTTGCTGAACGCCGCATCCTTATAGACATAGATACCGCTGTGTTGATGCTCACCGGTGTTAACAACGGTATAGCGGGCACCCGCGGTTAGACCATCCACGCGATAATAGCTGGCGTTTTCATCCGCCATGCCGGCGTACGACAGCGCGTCCGCGGCACTGAGCACCTTGGGGGCCAGCGCACTCCCTTCAGCACTGAGCGGCGCTATAAAGAGGGTCGCCGCACCGCCATAGGCACCGTTGTCGTTGATATCGACCCCGACCTTGAGATTGACGGTACCTGTGGTCGGCTTGATCTCGCAACGCGGAAAAGACTGTGCGATGCAGTTGGCGGTTGCCCAGTCACCATCGTAGGTGGTGAACCTGAGCCAGGGATTATTGGCGTCGTTGAAGACGAAGGCGTAGCTCTGGCCCGGGGTAAGCCCCGAGATGGTGTAGTAGCTGGTGCCAGATTCCTGCGCCTCAACCCGATGTGGCGTGAACGGGTAGACGAGCGCCACCGGTGCACTCTGGCTCCCCTCGTTGAGGTACCGGATCGTGGCATCAACGGCGGCCCGGAAACTGCCGGCCAATTCAATGAAGTTGCCTGCCAGGCTACAGTCGCCACCGCTTTGCAATACTGAACTCTTGCACAGGGTCGCCGTAATAGTGCCCTCGACGGGGTAGCCAAGCGAGGTGGTGTATTTGGTGATCTCGATGGCGAAGCGGGTCTGCTCGCCCTGATCGCCGGAGAACTCCCCCTCCGGCCCGCGATAGGTGATCTGGGTGTTCTGGCGCTGGTTATAGCTACCAGTGGCAAAAGAGGTATCCCACGATTTGATCCTGACCATCAGGTGCGAGGCAAACTGGTTACTTGCACTGTCGAAGTTCTTGCCGAATTCCAGCACCATATGGTTGGTTGCAGAACCATCATAGTCATTGCCGGTGTAATCCCAGTAGGTGGTGACCAGCGGGTCAGCCCCGGCTGGATTGGCCGCCGCTACCTCCAGCCACTCCTGGGCGGTGGTGCCATTGATGGCCAGCGTCAGCTGATCCTGGGTCGAGACCGTTACCGCAACGGTGTAATTGACGCCGAGATAACTGGCCGTCACCGTCGTGCTGCCGGCAGCCACGGCCGAGATGGTGCCGGCGAGGGCTTGCGCCACTGACAAGTTGTCGGAGCTCCACTGGGCCTCGCTGGTAACATCGGCCGTGCTGCCATCCGGGTACTTCTCAAGTAAGGAGACCTTGCGTGACGAGCCCAGGCCGTAAATGGTCACCGCGGTGGCATCGAGGTAGATCGACTCTACCACCCGCTTGACGGTCACCGGCACGTAGATCGATAACCCCGCATAGCTGACCGTGAGGGTCGTGGTGCCAACGGCAACAGCGGTCAGGGTCCCCGTCGAATCTACAGTAGCGACCGCCGTATTGCCGGGCGACCAGGTGACACTGCTGCCGTTGACCGGGCCATAGCCGTCACTGGAGGTGGCGTTGAGGGTCAGTTGCAGACTCTCCCCTGCGCGCAGGGTGATGCTGGGCGGGTCGAGCTCAATCTTAGTGACAGTGCTAGGGGGAGTTGGGGTACCGCCGCCACTCGTACTGCCGCCGCCACCACCACAGGCGGCCAGCATAAGAGTGAATAAGAGAGAAAGGATACGGAGGAAATTTTTTGTCATTTTGATTTTCCCGAGCTGTTATTTTTCTAATTAACAGGCATATAAACACAGTGGTGTACGGCTGGGTGTGGTGCTGATCACAGGATTGGCGACACGACACACTGGATATTTGACACACCGCCACCCAAGAAGCATCTATCTATGCGGTGCGAGAGAATACAGACATTGACAGAGAAGGCAAATCACCCTTGAACA
>DASWUD010000181.1:0-2066 GCA_036401755.1 Gammaproteobacteria bacterium | reverse complement strand
GCCGAGGAGGCCATGGATGGCCGGGAGCGGCGTTGGACGAAGGATGGCCTTATGCCGCGGAGGCTTTATGCCCTTTAGGGTGCATGGATGGCCGAGAGCGGCGTTTGGTCGAAATGCCGCGAAGGCATCATCAGATGTAGGTCGGGTTAGCGAAGCGTAATCCGACGGAGCGAGGGTACGTCGCTCTCGGTCTGTGTCGCTGCCGCGACCGATTGAATTTTGATGCGGGGGGCTGCCCCGCGCGCAGGTCACTTTCTCTTGCGCGGCCAAGAGAAAGTAACCAAAGAGAAGGCCGCCCGGGGACTTGCCGCTGCGCGGTTCCCTGCGCTCTCGTCATTTCAGGGCCGTTCGTGCAACTCGCGAGGCAAAAAGCCGCCTCGCTCAAACATGCACTCACTTACCCCTGAAATGACTGCGATGCTCGGCTGCGTCCACGGGGACTGGGCACAACGTTTTGGCTGAATGAAGGGTTCTCCTGGAGCGAACACCGCTTTCAAATAAGCCGTTGCCCTAGCTGCAAAAACTCAATCGCTTTTCTCGGTAATCCACGATGAACTTGTATTTTTACAGTTGGCTGCGCAGCAGCAACTCTTGCGGTGTCGCTTCCAGGTAGAGCTGTCCCGCCACGTAGGGGTGGGGATGGCGGCGGAAGTGGTGGCGCAGCAGGGTGAGCGGCACGATGAGCGGCAGGTGGCCGCGGCGATACTGCTCGATGAGCTCCAGCAGCTCGGCCTTGTCGGCGCTGTCGAGCTGCTTTTTCAAATAACCCAGCAGGTGATGCAGCACGTTGGCGTGGCGCCGCTCCGTGGCGCGATGTTTGAGCGCAGCCGTCAGCTCATCGATGTAGCGCGCACCCAGCTCGGCGATGGGCTGGCTGCCCGCCTCGGCCACCAGCCGTCCCAGGGCGCGATAGGCTTCGGTGCTGTGGGCCATCACGATCAGCTTGTGGCGGGTGTGGAACTCCACCAAGCGCTGTGGCGTGAGCGGAGCGCGGTGAAGCTGTTGCCAGCGATGGCAGGCGAAGACCCGTTCCAGGAAGTTATCGCGTAACGCCGGGTCGCCGAGGCGCCCCTCCTCTTCGACCGGCAGCCAAGGGAGTCCCTCCATGAGGGCGGCGGCGAAGATACCGCGCCCGTGGCGTGGCACACCGTGTGGCGGATAGACCTTCACCCGCTCCATGCCACAGCTGGGTGAGCGGCTTTTGAGGATAAAACCACTGATTTGCTGACTATGATTTACAACTTTACGGCCGTAGTTGGCGAGTGCGATAGTCACATCCAGCGATTTGTCGCGCACGCCGATGGCGCGCGGCATCCCGGGATCGCCCTCCAGACGAATCGGTTCGCGCGGGACCCCCAGCCCGATGGCTACCTCGGGGCAGAACGGCACGAATTGGAATACCCTGCCCAGGGTGTCGGTGATGTAGTGGTCGTGCTTGTGGTTGCCGTCGAAGCGCACCTTCTCTCCGAGCAGACAACTGCTGATACCGATCTGGATCTTGCTGCCAGTGCTGTCGTTCATGCGCGGTCCTGCACAAGTATGGCCGAAGTGGCACCCGGTGGGTGTTGCGAAAGATTACTGCCAACCCCATGTTCACTCAAATTTACCCGTTGGAGATGTCATGAACAGTCGCGCCCCTGGCCGTTTTTCCGATCTGCTCGATATCGATGGCGCCGGCCGCCCGCGCTTGCCAGCCAGTGTCCACCCCATCGCCGAGTTGTTGGAGATGGATGCCGAGCAGGTGCTGAGCCGTTTCAAGCACGATCAGATCAACGATTTCGAACAGGTGATCCACGAGCTGGAGGATCCGCACAATCCATTGTTTCGCATGTTTGATGAGCTGCGCACCATCGCCGCGCGCGAACCGGGCAACCGCTTCGGTTCGGTGGCGCTGTTCCAGCCGGGTGCGCTGCGGGAGATGTTCCTCGATCTCCATGAGCATGTGATGAGCCATCCGGTGTGGCGCCATCCGTTTTTCGTGCGCATGTTCGAGGGCCGCTTCAATCAGCAGCAGCTGGAGCGTTTCGTACTCAACTACTTCAACCAGGTGAAAAATACCCGCCAGT
>DASWUD010000180.1:0-3716 GCA_036401755.1 Gammaproteobacteria bacterium | reverse complement strand
CAGTTGAGCGGTGAGGAGCGGGCGCGTGGCGTGATCGCCGCCTCGGCCGGCAACCACGCCCAGGGGGTGGCGCTCTCGGCGCAGAAGCTCGGCCTGAAGGCACTGATCGTCATGCCGCTGACCACGCCGCAGATCAAAGTGCAGTCGGTGGCGGCCTACGGCGCCGGCATCGAGCTGTTCGGCAACACCTACAACGACGCCGCCGAGCACGCCAAACGCCTCGCCACCGAGCAGGGGCTGACCTTCATCCATCCCTACGACGACCCCGACGTGATCGCCGGGCAGGGGACCATCGCCATGGAGTTGCTGCGCCAGCACACCGGGATGGATGCGGTATTTGTGCCGGTGGGTGGCGGCGGGCTGATTGCGGGTGTGGCCGCCTATCTCAAGTCGTTGCGCCCCGAGATCAAGGTAATCGGCGTGGAGCCGGATGATGCCGCCTGCCTCCATGAAGCACTGGCCAAGGGTGAGCGGGTGGTGCTCGACCAGGTGGGGATCTTCGCCGACGGGGTGGCGGTGCGCCAGGTAGGCGAGGAGACCTTCCGCATTGCCCGTGAGCTGGTAGACGAGGTGATCCTGGTCAATACCGACGAGATCTGCGCCGCCATCAAGGATATCTTCGAGGATACCCGCTCTATCGCCGAGCCGGCCGGAGCGCTCGCCATCGCCGGCATCAAGAAGTATGTGGCGCGCGCGAATGTGACGGGCGAGCACCTGGTCGCCATCGACAGCGGCGCCAACATGAATTTCGATCGGCTGCGCCACGTGGCGGAGCGTGCCGAACTGGGCGAGCGGCGCGAGGCGCTGCTGGCGGTAACCATTCCCGAACGGCCCGGTAGTTTCCGCCGCTTCTGCGAGGCGCTCGGCACCCGCGCCATCACCGAGTTCAACTATCGCTTTGCCGATGCGAGCGATGCCCACATCTTTGTCGGTGTGCAGCTGGCCGGTGGCGAAAACGAGAAGAACGGCCTCATCGCCGAACTGCGTGCCGGCGGTTACCCGGTGCTCGACATGAGCGACAACGAGATGGCCAAACTGCACATGCGCTATATGGTGGGCGGCCGCGCCAGCGTCACCAACGAGCGTCTGCTGCGCTTCGAGTTTCCGGAACGGCCCGGTGCACTGCTCCACTTCCTCAACCGCATGGGAGCCCACTGGAACATCAGCCTGTTCCACTACCGCAACCATGGCGCCGCCTATGGCCGGGTACTGGCCGGCATTCAGGTCCCCCCTGAAGAAGATGAGAAATTCCGAACCTTTCTCCAACAGGTGGACTATCCCTTCTGGGAGGAGTCGGGCAATCCGGTCTATCCGCTATTTCTGCGCTGAATTAGCCAAATAAGTGGCATTTAGAAGGAATTTTGTGACAGAGGTAGTGAAATACCACTGTTTCTTTGTGTATATTCACGCTCCCACATGGAGAGATCAGCCAACCAAAACTGCCAGGGCAGGCAAGGGGGGATGATATGCGTAAGAGAAAACCCGATATTTTGATAGTGCTGGCCGTTCTGATTGGCCTTGGCATCGTCACTACCAAGGTGGTGCAGGCCTATACCGGCGAGGCCAAACCGGTGGTAGCGGCGACGCGCTAGGTCGCTGTGGCACGCAATAAAAAACCCGCTGCGGCGGGTTTTTTATTGCCCTTCGTCCGGCTTTAACCGGTCTTTACCTTTATGGGAATTTCGTTCGAAACGGTGGTACTGCTGCTCGGTGACCACCGCCTCCAGGGGGACATCCCACGGCTGGCTAGGCACAGCATCGAAATGCTGCAGTTCAAAGGCGGTGCCCACCAAATGGGGTTTGCGCCACTGGCTTCGTTGCTCGAGGTAGGCGAGGGTGCGGTCGTAAAAGCCGCCGCCCATGCCAAGGCGGTTGCCCCACCCATCGAAGGCGACCAGGGGCATCAACAGCAGGTCGAGACTCCACACCGGGCGCATGGCGTGCCAGTTGAGTGCCGGCTCCGGGATACCGAAGCGGTTGAGGACCAGGGTGGTTTGCGGGGTGTAGGGGGCGAACCAGAGGCGGTTGTGGTACAGCGGACTCAATACCGGCAGGAAGCACTGCTTGCCCTGCGACCAGGCGCTCTGCGCCACCGCCGTCAGATCCACCTCGCCATCGTTGGGCAAGTAGATGGCCAGGGTGCGGCAGTTGCGAAACAGCGCGGAGCGGGTGATGTTGCACGCGAGTTGCGCCGAGCGCCGGGAACGCTCGTGGCCGCTCAGTTCGCGGCGGCGCGCACGCACCAGACGGCGGATGGTGTTGCGATCCAGTTCTGTGGTCACCGGAGGGTGGCTCGCTGTTGTTATTGGCTTTCGGGCGTGAAGCCTACGTGTATTGTGTAGATGCTTCACTCCCGAGTTGCCGGACAGTCTCGATGATCCGGCAGGGAATTAAGGGGGCACTCTCCGCGTATGCCGCCGGCACCTTCGTCCTTGAACCAAAGGTTCAAGTGGGAGAGTGCGGGTCGCCGTCAGGCTTTCCGGCGTGCGGACATGCACACAGGCGTGCCGTTCGTCTCCCGGGGTGAGGAATTAGGCTCAAGAAACACCCAGCGCCAAAGCGAACACGGCAGAGAATGCCCAAAACAAATCTTAAACCAATCTCGATGTTGTGCACTCGTGGTGCGACGAGACCGGGTGGCTCTCTCCCTACAGCCGAAGCTGGCGATCCTCTTCCAGCACCGCTTCGATGCGTTCCTGCAACATCCTCAGTCGATAGCGGATGTCGTCACTGATGCCGGCCTTTCCCTCTTGCGCGTTCCGCTGCATGAGCAGCTCATGGGCAAGATTGAGCGCCGCCATCACCGCGATGCGCTCGGTGCCGATGATCTTGCCGTGGTCGCGGATCTCGCGCATCTTGCCATCGAGTAGTCGCGCCGAGTCGAGCAGCGCTTCGCGCTCCTCAGGCGGACAGGTTACAGCGTAATCTTTGTCAAGCAGGCGAACCTTCTCCTGCGTTGCTGCGCTCATGAACTCTGCTCCATGGAGCGCAGCCGGGCGATCATCGCCTCCACCCGGGTGCGGGCCAGTTCGGTCTTTTCCATCAACCTGGCGCGCTCAGCCATCAGGCTCGTCTGGCTCTCGCGCAACGAATGGTTCTCCTCCCTTAGAGAGTGAACGCTGCGTATAAGTTCATCGACGCGGCGCTCAAGGCTTTTCAGATCCATTTCATCCATTGTCATTCGTGTAATTGTTTCGCCAATTGGTGGATGCAAGGCGTATTCGATATCGGGCGTTCACTATAGAGCGGTGCGTCAGGGCGGTCAATGTGGGCCGTCACAATGCTGATATCCGCCAACGCATACTTGGGGGCGGCGGCGGGGCGGTGCTACCATCTGATAATCGTTGTGGCAAAGGCCACCCCTCCCTAGGTAAGGATTTGATGAGCACCTCACCCCCCGATATCGATGAGATCGGCGCTGCGCTGGAGCGGCTCGATAGCGACAAGGGCGCCGCCGAATGCCACGGCGCCATGGCCGGACTGCTCTGTGCGGCCGGCCGGATGGAGAAGACACAGTGGTTGCAGCGCCTTTTCCCTGAGGTGGATAACAGCGATCTGCTGGTGCGCGACGCCATTGCCATGCTGGCAAACCTCTACGAGACAACGGCGCTGCAGCTCGACGACGCGGTACTCGATTTCCATCTACTGCTGCCCGACGACGAAGAGCCGCTCGAAGAGCGTATCGAGGCGCTGGCCGAGTGGTGCCAGGGCTTCCT
>DASWUD010000179.1:0-13945 GCA_036401755.1 Gammaproteobacteria bacterium | reverse complement strand
TGCCCAGCGTGAAGGCCTCGTTGTGGAGATTGCGCAATGTTTCATTGCTGGCGACCTCGACGACGCGTGCCAGGCTTACTGTCTGGGAGCGAAAAGCGGCATCGCGGAACTGCAGCTTGGCGATGAGGGTGTGGACGATACTGAGCAGCGCCAGTGTCACCAGCAGGGCGAGAATGATGCTTTTGTAGGAGATGCGTTCCAATGCGGTAGACTCGTAGCCGAATTCGTGGTTACTGGCTGACCGGTAACCCCTTGCTTGTCCACTCCTGCCAGCCGCCGCGCAACCAGTAGACGCGGCGGTATCCCCACTTCACCGCCTTTCGTGCCGCATTGGCGCTGCGCAGGCAGCGTTCGCCATTGCAGTAAAAGAGCAGCGGTCTCTCCTTGTGGTGCGCGCTCTTGGCCAGCAGCTCAGCGGTCATATCGGTATCGAGAATCGAGAGCGCCCCTTCGATATGCCCCTTGGTGTATTCCTCATGGTTACGGGCATCGATGAGTACCAGCTCCGGTACGTTCCTGATCATCTCCACCAGCTGTTCGGCGGTGACCTGAGTAGTCCCGGCCACCGCTGGCGGTGCTACGGGCTTGTCGGCGAGGGCACAGAAGGTGGCCAGCGACAGGGCGAGCAGAGTGATGAGCCGGTACATGAATTCCCCTTTCTTTCTTATGGCAGCGATGCTGCCTAAACGATATCACGAATCCAGCACCGCAAACTGTGCCGTTTTCCAGCTAACCAGGGCTCCGGGCAGCGACTGGGGTCTTCGCCCCAATCACGCCGCGCGACATCGGGTCTATTCTCAGCACGGATAAAGATTCACTTATGGCAACAGCCCTTGATGGCATGGTGAGAGGATGAGTTGTAACGAGACACCGGGCAGGATCGGTGATGCGCTGGTGGCTGCCGGCAAAGTGGCGCCGGCCGACCTGGAGCGTGCGCTGGCGATCGGCAAGCAGCGCGAGGAGCGGCTTGGCGCGATCCTGGTGCGGCTCGGTCTGGTGTCCGAGCGCGACGTGGTGGAGATGGTGGCGCGCCAACTGGGCATGCCGCTGGTGAGAAGTGACGAGTACCCCGCCGAGCCGGTGCTACCCGAACAGTTCGCTGCCAAATTCCTGCGCCACCATCTGGCGGTGCCGCTGACAGTCAAAAATGACGAGCTGGAGTTGGCCGTGGCCGATCCCCACGATCGCCTCGTTGCCGACGCGGTGGCGCTCACCAGCGGCAAGCGGGTGCGGCGCAAGCTGGCGTTGCCCAGCGAACTCGATGCGGCTATCGAACGCCTCTACGGCAGCGGCCGCTCGGTGATGGATCAGATCATCGCCGGGGTGGCGCCGGGCGGGCAGGAGATCGCCCAGGAGGATATCGAACACCTCAAGGACCTGGCGAGCGAGGCACCGGTGATCCGCCTGGTCAACCTGCTCATCGAACGCGCTGTCGAGGCGGGCGCCTCCGATGTGCACGTGGAGCCGTTTCAAAACCGCCTCAAGGTGCGCTACCGCATCGACGGCATCCTGCAGGAGCAGGAGGAGCCACCGCAGCGGCTCAGCGCCGCCGTCATCTCACGCCTCAAGATCATGGCGCGCCTCGACATCGCCGAGCGCCGCCTGCCGCAGGATGGACGCATCCAGCTCCACAGCCAGGGGCGCGAGATCGATCTGCGCATCTCCACCGTGCCCACCATGCACGGCGAGAGCGTGGTGATCCGCCTGCTGCGCAAGGAGGGGGCGCAACTCGATTTTCAGGAGCTGGGTTTCGCCACCGATTCGCTGGCGCAGTTCCAGGGGCTGCTGGAGCGTCCCCACGGCATTCTGCTGGTCACCGGCCCCACCGGCAGCGGCAAGACCACCACCCTCTACGCGGCGTTGCGCACCCTGAACGATCCCACCCGCAAGATCCTCACCGTGGAGGACCCGGTGGAGTACGAGCTGGAGGGTGTCAACCAGCTGCAGGTGAAGCCGGCCATCGGCCTCGACTTTGCACGCGCGCTGCGTTCGCTGCTGCGCCAGGACCCCGACGTGATCATGATCGGCGAGATGCGCGACACCGAGACGGCGCGCATCGCCGTGCAGTCGGCGATGACCGGCCATCTGGTCCTCTCCACCCTCCACACCAACGATGCAGTGAGCAGTATCACCCGTCTGCTCGACATGGGCATCGAGGCCTATCTGGTCACCTCGACGTTGAACGGTGCGCTGGCGCAGCGTTTGGTGCGCCGCCTCTGTCCCCACTGTCGCGAGGCCTATGCGGTCACCCCGGAACTGGCGCACGAGGTGCGGCTGCCTCCCGACGCCAGCCACCTCTACCGCGCCGTCGGCTGCGAGCAGTGTGGCGGTAGCGGCTATCACGGCCGGGTGGCAATCATCGAGATCCTTGCCATCACCGATGCGATCCGCGCCTTGATTCTGCGCCATGCCGATGCCCATGAGATTGCCGCGGCGGCAGTAACGCAGGGGATGCGCACCATGTATCAGGACGGTCTCGCCAAGGCGCAGGCCGGCATGACCTCTCTCGACGAGGTGCTGCGCGTTACGCGCGCCGAATGAGATGGGACTGTTTCGCTACAAGGCAGTGGATGCAGAAGGGGCGCTGCTGGAAGGGGAGCTGGAGGCAGCGACCGAACTCGATGCCCTGCAGCGGCTCAAGGCGCTCGGCCACGCCCCCATCAGCGCCACCCCGGCGCGCGGGGCGCGCTGGCTGCGCGCGCCGGTGCGCCGCCGCCGCCCGCTGCAGGTGGCGCGCTTTGCACGCGATGTGGGTACCTTGCTGGCGGCCGGCATTCCTCTGGAGCGTGCCTTGTCGATGCAGATCGACACCGCGCGTGACGATGCAGCGCGCCCTCTGCTCAACCAGATGCTGGACGGGGTGCGCAACGGCCAGTCCCTCTCGCAGGCGATGGAGCCGCACCCCCATCTGTTCAGCCGCTTTCACCTCAACATGGTGCGCGCCGGCGAGGCGTCGGGGGCTCTCGGCAAGGTGATGCTGCGCCTTGCCGATGCAACGGAGCAGCTCGATACGCTGAAGGAGAGTGTGAAAAGCGCGCTCATCTATCCGGCGCTGCTGGTGATGGTAACCGTCACCACGCTGATGCTGCTGATGATCTTCGTGGTGCCGCAGTTCAGCGTGATGTTCAGTGAGATGGGGCGCCAGCTGCCACTCGCCACGCGCATCGTCAGTGCCATCGGTGAGGGATTGCGCAGTTACTGGTGGCTTGGCGCGTTGCTGGTGCTGGGAGCGGTGCGGCTGCTCCGCCACCAGTGGTCGCAGCCGGTGTCACGCCTGCGCTGGGAGCGGCGCCTCCATGGCTGGCCACTGCTCGGTGAGGTGCTGAACCGGATCCAGATCGCGCTCTTTGCACGCACCCTCTCCACCCTGCTCGACAATGGTGTGCCGCTGCTGAACGCGTTGCAGATCGTGCGCGAAACCCTCACCAGTCTGTCACTCCAAAATAGCGTTGGTCGCGTGGCCGAGGGGGTGAAGGAGGGGGCGACGCTGGCGAGCCAGATGGCGACCCATGATGGCTTTCCGCCGCTGGCGATTCATCTGGTGCGTGTTGGCGAGGAGACCGGCCAGCTGGAGGCGATGCTGCTGCAACTGGCGGAGATCCTCGAACGCGAGGCGCGTCTCGCGGTGCAGCGGGCGCTGGCGCTGCTGGAGCCGCTGCTGATCGTCGGCCTGGGGCTGATCGTGGGCAGCATCATCGTATCGATCCTGCTGGCGATCCTCAGCATCAACGATCTCGCCCTGTAGGCGCATAACTAACACAAGGAGATTCGACTCATGAGGCGTAACAGGCAGTCATATAAAGGAGCGCGCGGCTTCACATTGATCGAGCTGTTGGTGGTGTTGGTGATCCTCGGCATGCTGGCCGGCCTGGTGGGCCCCCAGGTGATGAAATACCTGGGTTCGTCGAAGACCAAGACGGCTCGCCTGCAAATCGAGGAGCTGAGTGCGGCGCTCGATCTCTATCGACTGGAGATGGGGCACTATCCCAGTGCCGAGGAGGGGCTCAATGCACTGGTGCAGGCCCCGCCCGGCAAGGAGGCGCAGTGGAACGGTCCCTATCTGAAAAAGAAGGTGGTACCGAAGGACCCGTGGGGTAGCGATTACCACTACCGCTACCCCGGTGAGCAGAATGTCTACGATCTCTTTTCGCTGGGGGCCGACAATGCTGCGGGTGGCGAAGGTGAGGATGGCGACGTTCTCGGCTGGGAGTAGTCTGTCACCGCGCGGCTACACCCTGTTCGAGCTGCTGGTGGTGCTGGCCATCATCGCCGGTCTGTTTGCGATCGCCCCGCCATTTTTCTCTTCCGCCGCCTCCACCACCGAACTGCATGCCGCCACCCGGCAGCTGAGCGCGGCACTGCGCCAGGCACGCAGTAGTGCCGTGGCCAAGCGCACGCCAGTGGCCTTCATCCTCAATCTGGAGCAGCGGCACTACCAGGTGGAGGGACATGATGAAGTCACCCTGCCATCCTCCCTCGAACTGACCATGACCACCGCCGAGAACGAACTGCGCGGCAGTGGCAGCGGTGCCATTCGTTTCTACGCCGACGGCAGCAGCAGTGGCGGGCGCATCACCCTCGCCACACCGCGTGCCGCTGAAAGGATCGATGTGGTGTGGCTGTCGGGGCGGGTGGTGGCGAGCGAGGTAACCGCGCCGTGAACCAGCCACAGCGTGGCTTCACCCTGCTGGAGGTGGTGGTGGCCTTCGCCATTCTCGCCATGGCGGTCACCACCCTGCTTGCAATGTTCGGCAGTGGCGTACGCAACACCACCCTGGCCAGCGACTACCAGCGCGCGCTGGTACTGGCCGAGGCGCGCATGAACTATCTGCAGGGTATCGCGCCAAATCAGTTGCACCCCGAGATCTACCAGGGGGAAGGGGAGGGGGGGCTGCTCTGGCGCAGTGAGGTGAGCGTATACCCCACTGAAGCCACCGAAACGGCGCTGCTGCTCTATCGCATCGATGTCCAAACTAGCTGGCGTGACGGTGGGCACACCCGGCTCATCGAACTCTCCACCTTGCGGTTGGTGCCGACGCCATGAACGCCAAAACCGCTGGCTTCACCCTCATCGAACTGCTCATAGCCATGCTGCTGATCACGCTGGCGCTCACAATCTCCTTCGCCGCGTTGCGACTTGGCACGCGCAGTCTGGAGCGCACCGATCGGCTGGCCGACACCCTGGAGGAGCTGCGCGTCACGCGCATTGTGGTGCAACGCCACTTGGCGCAGGCGCGCCCGCTGCTCGAGATGACGACAGACCCGCACGTGAGCTTTCGCGGTGAGGCGCAAAAGCTGGAGTTCGTCGCCCCGGCACCGACGCAGGGCGAGCGCCTCGCCGGCCTCTACCAGTACCGATTGCATTTCGAACGTGGCGCGCAGGGAGAGCAGTTGCTGCTCGACTACCAACCCTACGCTCCGGGTCCCCTGCGCAGCTGGCCACCCCAACCCGAAACGGCGCTGCTTCTCGACCACATCGAAGCAGGGGCCTTCAGCTACTACAATGCCGCGCCCGAAGAGGCAGAGTGGCTCGACCTTTGGCATGACAACGAGCACCTGCCACGCATGGTGCGTGTCACGCTGGCGCGCAATACAGCACCGGGTGAGCGGATGGAGATGGTGGTGATGCTGCCCACCGAGAGGGCGCGATGAAGTTCGCCAGCGCACCCGCCATAAAGATCTTTGGTCGTGGCGACCGCAAGCAGGCGGGCATCGCGCTGGCGATCGTGTTGTGGCTGGTAGCGCTGCTGGCGATGATGGCGGTGAGTCTCACCACCTTGCAGCGTGGCGAAACGGCGGTGACGGGCAATCTTATCGAATCGGCCAAGGCCACCGCCGCCGCCCAGGCAGGCATCCAGCTGGCGCTGCTTGAACTGAGCCGTCCCATCGCGATGCGTCAGTTGAGTACGGATGGTGCTGTCTATGAGGCCCGGTTCGACAATGCAACCTTGTGGATTTATGTGGTCGACGAGGCGGGCAAGGTCGATCTCAACTTCGCCTCGGCCCCCCTGCTTGATGTACTCCTGCACGCGGCCGATGTGGAAGATGAAACGGAGCGGGCGCGGCTGGTCGATGCCATCCTCGACTGGCGCGACAGTGACGAGTTGCGCCGCCTCCAGGGTGCCGAAGCCGCAGAGTATCAGGCGGCCGGTCGCAACTATCAGCCGCGCAATGCACCCTTTAAAAGCGTCGAGGAGCTGGCGCTGGTACTGGGGATGAGCGCACCGCTCTATCATCGCCTCGCCCCCGCCGTCACGATCTATTCAGGCGCACGCACTCTCAATCTCGATAGCAAGGGGGCACTGCTGCGCGCCTTTCCCCACCTCAAGGAAGAGGCGCTGCTCACCAGCTTCGAAGAGGCACAGAACGAGGACTCGGCAAACACCACTCCCGCAGCGCGCAACACGACGGTGGCAGGGCATGTCTTCACCATCCATTGCGAGGCACGCCTCGACAGCGGTGTGCGCGAAGGGCTGGAAGCGGTGGTGCGATTCACCTCACGGCGCAGTAACGGGCCACCCTTGCAGGAGACACTGGCGTGGCGCGAGGTGGAGGCGGGTATGAAGGAGCTCACGAGTGATAGCGCAGCCATCGCACGAGGGCAGTAGTTGTGCGCGCCATGAAGGCAAATTGGTGTCGTGCGGATCTTAATGAGCCGAAATAGGGTGTTCACCCGCTTGTTGGTGTGATGGCCGCTTGTCTATACCTATAAGGCATTGCGGGTCCCTTTCACTGTCTCCAGTGCGTGGATTTTATAGTTGTGCAGATGGGCGGCGGGAACGACAACCTTGTCTGGGTCGCCGCGCTCTGCGCTATCTCTTCTCATGGGGCGAACAATGTTTTTTCGAGCAGCGGCGCGGGCGCGTAAGTATATGCGGCTGATTGAAGAGCGAGCATCCACAGCGGCATTGCTGGTGATCAACCTGATGCTGGTGGCCGTGGCTGCCGTGGAGCTGCGCGCGCCGTTGCCTGAGAAGGCGGCGCCAGCCGCGGCGACGCGCAGCGCTGAGGCCAGGCTGGATCTTCCCGCGGCACGTCCCCTGCTGGCGCAACTCAGTGACTATCAGGAGATCACCGAGCGTCCCCTGTTCTGGAGTGAGCGGCGAGGCTTCGCGGGAAGCGCGGTGGCCGATGTGGCGCAGACCACGGTTCCCTTTGTGCTGCTCGGGGTGGTGACGGGCGCGAAAAGCAAGGCACTGCTGGCCAAGCCCGATGGCAAGGAGGTGACCCGCGCCAGCAAGGGCGATGTGGTGGAGGGATGGTTGATCGAGGAGGTGGGGCCCCAGGGTGTAACACTGGCCTCGGGCAACGTGCGTCGGGAGTTGCAGGTGGGGCCCGGCGTATCAAAGGGCAACTAGCGGGCTCTGCACCACCAAAGAAAGGCATCACCCGCGGACAGATTATGCCGCCTCGTATTCAAAGGATCCTTAGGAGAACAACGTGACGACAGTAGTGCACGGCAGGCTGATGCAGGTAATGGCAGTGATCCTGCTGGCGGGATGTGCCGCCAATCCACCCGTGAAGGAGACGGGTGTCACCTCCCCTGCGGCCACACCCCCTGCGACTGTCGCGGAGACCACCACCAAGCCGCAGGTTGAAAGCGAATCAGCCACGCGTCCCGCCCCGCAGATCATCCAGGGGAGTGGCGAATTCATCAATCAAGAGGCGGCGGCGCGTCGCTATAAAGCCCCGGCTCAGGGCGATGTCTCCCTCAATTTCGAGAACACCGCCATCGAGGATGTGATCAAGCTGATCCTCGGTGATCTGCTCGATGTCAACTACGAGATCGATCCAGCGGTAAAGGGTAACGTCACCCTCAAGACCAGCAAGCCGGTGAAACGCGATGCGCTGCTGCCGATCCTGGAAGAGCTGCTCAAGGTCAACAGTGCCGCGCTGGTCTGGTCGGACACTTTTTATCGCATCACGCCGTTGACCGGTGCGGTACGTGCGGCTTCTACACTGCGTACCAGCCATCCGGATGATGGCGCCGGCTTTGCTGTGGAGATCATGCCGCTGCGTTTCATCGCCGCCAAGGAGATGATGAAGATCCTGGAGCCGATGATCCCCAAGGAGAACATCCTGTCGGTGGATGAGCATCGCAATCTGCTGGTGATCGGCGGCACCAGCCGTGAATTGCGCGGCTGGCACGACACCGTCGAGATCTTCGACGTGGATTGGATGAGCGGTTACTCGGTCGGTGTTTTTCCGCTCCACTACACCGAGGCGCGCACCATCGCCGATGAACTCAATCGCGTCATTGGTGAACACATGAATGCCGATTCGGCGGGCATGGTGCATATCGAGGCCATGGAGCGTCTCAATTCGATTCTGGTGCTGACGCCGCAACAGAGCTATCTGGAGCAGGTGCAGGGCTGGCTGGAGCGTCTCGACCGCTCCGGCGAGGGCCCGAGCGTGCGCCTCTTCACCTATGCGGTGAAGAATCGCAAGGCGGCCGAGCTGGCGATGGTGCTTACCAATGTTTTCGGTGGCAGCGGCGGCGCTGGCATCAGTACCACGCCGCAGGCTTCGCTGGCGCCCGGTCTCAAACCGGTCAAGCTGAGTACCTCGGCAACCAGCACCATGGGCTCCACCACCTCGACCACCACAACCGATAGCACAACCTCGCCGGCAGCGACGACGGCTGCGCCAACACAGAACCTGTCACTGCCCGACGGCGGCACTGTGCGCATCGTCGCTGACGAGAGCAACAACGCCATTCTGGTGATGGCCTCGGCGCAGGACTATCAGGTGGTCGAATCAGCACTGAAGCGTCTCGACGTGATAGAGGCGCAGGTGTTGATCGAGGCATCGATCATGGAGGTAAGTCTCTCGGACGATCTGAATTACGGACTGGAGTGGTACATCAAGCGAAACAACGTGCTCAATGGCCGCACCGGTGAGGCGCTGCTCGACCTCAACGCGGGCAAAGGCCTCGGCGCGGTGATCCCCGGATTCTCCTATTCACTGACCGGTGGCGGTGTCGAGGCGGTACTCAATGCGCTCGCCTCCGATTCACGGCTGAATGTCATCTCCAGCCCTTCGCTGATGGTGCTCGACAACCGCACCGCACGCATCACCGTCGGTGATCAGGTGCCGGTGCGCACCGAGACGGCCACCACCGAGGCGGGGGTAATCATCGAGTCGATCCAGTTCAAGGATACCGGCGTGCAACTGGAGGTGAAGCCGCGCATCAACGCCGGTGATCTGATCACCCTCGACATCCGCCAGGATGTCACCGATGCCGGTGCCCAGGATACCGCCACCGGCCAACGCAGTTTCCGCCAGCGCAACATCGAGAGCTCCATCGCCATCCAGAGCGGTGAAACCATCATGCTCGGCGGGCTTATCACCGAGAACGGCAGCAAAGGCTCATCGGGGATTCCGATCCTCAGTCGCATCCCGGTCCTTGGTGCGCTGTTTGGCAGGAGTGTGGAGTCGAAACGCCGCACCGAGCTGGTGGTGCTCATCACGCCGAAGGTGGTACGCACCACTGAAGATGCCACCAATATCACCGACGAGTATCGGCGCCGTATGAGCAGCATGAAAAAGGGACGGGATCGCAGCCTGGCGATGCCGGAAATGTGATCACGCGAGGGGCCGCCATGGGACGCAGGATGTATAGCGACTACTTCGGGATCTCGGAGAACGCCTTCTCCATCACCCCCGATCCGCGCTACCTCTACATGAGTGAGCGCCATTGCGAGGCGCTCGCCCACCTGCTTTATGGGGTGGTCGAGAGCGGCTGCTTCGTGATGCTCACCGGCGAGGTGGGCACCGGCAAGACTACGGTCTGTCGGGCCCTGCTCGAACAGTTGCCGGACAACGTCGATGTGGCGTTGCTGCTTGATCCGCCGCGCAGCGGTCGCGAGCTGCTGCTGGCGATCTGCGATGAGTTGCACATCGCGCTGCGGCAGCGCGAGGCGCCGCTGCGCGAGCTGGTCGATCAACTCAACCAGCGCCTGCTGGAGAGTCACGCGGCGGGACGGCGCACGGTGGTGATCATCGATGAGGCGCAAAACATTCGTCCCGATGTATTGGAGCAGGTGCGGCTGCTCACCAACCTGGAGACGGCCACCGAGAAACTGCTGCACGTCATCCTGGTGGGGCAACCGGAGCTGCGCCAGCAGCTGGCCGAACCCTCCCTGCGTCAGGTCTCGCAGCGCATCACCGCCCGCTACCATCTGCAACCACTCACTCTCAGCGAGACGGAGGACTACGTTCACCACCGGCTGACGGTGGCCGGCTGCCGCCATGGTCTGTTCAGCAGCGGTGCCCTGCGACAGCTGCACCAGGAGTCGCAAGGGGTGCCGCGCGTGATCAACATCCTGTGCGACCGAGCGCTGCTCGGCGCCTTTGCCAATGATCTGCCCCAGGTGGGCAAATCCGAGGTGCGCGAGGCGGCCAAGGTCTGGCGCGACGAGATGCGGGTGAAGCGGCCGTGGTTCACCTGGCGTCGCCTCGTCCTGCCACTTTCCACGGCCGGTCTGCTCTGCGGCGCCGCGCTGTTGTTTGTCTACGGCGGCGGTTGGTCAATCACTGCCGCCGCGCTGGCTGTCGAAAATGCACAACCAGCCGGCGTGGTGGCATCTGCTACAGCTCAGCAGAGTGTGCCGGTTAAAAAATCGGTTGCTGCACCGGTGGCCGAGGTCACTCTGCCAGCAGTAGATGGGGCGGCTACAGCGCCCAAAGAGGCACTGGTTTCACCAGCGAACGGGGCGGCCGTACTTCCGCAGGCCACCTCATCACCTCCACCCACGCCGGTTACAGAGACAGCCGTCGCCGAGCCAACGCAGGCCGCCACGCCGCTCCTCGCGGAAATGGCCCTGCCCCGGGGGATGAGCGGGCTGGTCCAAGCCGAGCGTGCGCTATTGGACCGCTGGGGGCTGGAGCCCGACAACAAAGAGGCCCGACTCTGTTCGAGCGCGCGGCGCAACGGCCTGGAGTGCCTCTTCGGCAGCGGGAGCTGGGAGACCCTGCTCCATTACAACCGTCCGGCGCTGCTCACCCTCCAGCAGGAGGGGGAGTTGCGTTATGTGCTGCTGGAAGGTCTCGATGGTGAGAAGGCCACCCTGTGGTCGGATGGTGCCCTGGTAACAGTGCCGCGCGAGGTGGTGAACCGCTATTGGAGCGGTGATTTTCGCCTGCTCTGGCACCCCCGCCCGCTGGTGTTCACCACCATCGGTGCCGACTCACCACCGAGCGATATCCATTGGCTGAGCGAGGCGCTGGATCGCTACGAAGGACGCAAATCCGGCAGTGAGGCTATCCATTTCAATGAGAGCATGCGCGAACGGATCCGGCGGGTGCAGCGCAATGCGGGGCTGATGGTGGATGGGATCGCCGGGCCGTACACCCTGAGCCATCTCCATGCCCCGTATGACAACTCACCCGGTCCGCGCCTTCATAACCACCAACCTGCTTCATAGGTAGAGTCATGTCCGACATCCTCGACGCACTGCGCAAGGCCGAACTCCAGCGGAGCACTCCGGCGGTACCTGGCATCTCAACGCGGCAACGCTACCTTACTACATCCGGCCGGCGTTTCTGGCCTGCCCCGCTGGTGATCATCGGTGCGCTGGTCCTAGGCGCCTGCCTGGCCGGCGCGGGTACGGTCTACCTGATACACGACAACGAGTCCCACTCGGTGGCACAGACGGATGCCAAACAGGCCGATGCCGGCAAGGCGGCACCGGAGCAGAAGAGTGCCGCCCGGCCGCAGGCCACCCCGCGTCGTGCCCTTGCTGCTGCCCAGGGCACGACCGCGCCGGGCAGCCAGAGCGCGCCACCCTCGCCGCTGCAACCGAGTGCGGCGGAAGAGGCCGGCCAGAAGGTGCTGACGGAGAGCGCGGCGACCGTGGCCGAGGGTGGGGATGGTGATCGCAACGGCGACAGCGAAAACGACACGCCGCCTGCGCCCAAGAGCCCCCCTCCGCAGAGCCCGCCGGCTACGCCACCTGCCACCACGGAAACAGAGGTAGCGCTGAACAGCGCCACTCCGGGAGGGAGTCCGCAAAAGAGCGCTCCCCGAATAGCGCCCAATCACCCGGAACGCACCGCCTATAACCAGATCCCCACCGCGACCAACCCCCTCAACCTGATCCGTCCGCCGGTGGCGGTGGAGGTGCAGGAGTTCCAACCCAAGCTGCCCACGCCCCATGCCACACGCAAGAGTGCCGGCAACAGCGACAATCGCGACGCCGGCAGCAGCGGCCCGGATGTGCCGCTTCTCACCACCCTCTCTTATCAGTTCCAGACCATGGTGCCGAAGATGAGCATCAACGCCCAGCTCTATTCGAAGCAGCCCGCCGACCGTTTCGTGGTGATCAACATGAAGCGTTATGCCGAGGGGCAGCAGACCACCGACGGCGTGACCATCGAGGCGATCCGTCAGGAAGACATCGTCTTCAGTTATCAGGGGCAGCGCTTTCGCCTCAACCGCTAAAGCAGCGCCTCAGCCTTGCACCTCCCCTAGCCCCACTGTTGTCCTGGAAGAAAGCCACTCAAGACGAGATGCTGCGCGGCCTCGATCGGCGCGCCAGGGTCGCCTGTTTATGTGGCGCCGTGTTCAACGAACGCTGCCGATGCGCTCCGGGTTTTCCGACAGCCAGATATGGGTGACCTTGCCAACGACATCGTCATCGGGGACGAAGCCCCAAAACCGCCCGTCACGTGCATTGTCACGGTTGTCACCCAGCACGAAGAGATGGCCGTCGGGCACGGTGAACTCATCCAGCGTACGTGAGTACTCAAATTTCAATGCTGGCGCGTCGAGGTAGGGCTCATCGCGTGGCTGGTCATTGACGTAGACCACCCCACTCCTGATAGCCAAACGGTCACCCGCCCGCGCAGCCACCCGCTGCAGATAGACGACGTTGCGATCCTGCGGATAACGAAACACGATGATGTCACCCAGAGCCGGGCGGCGCGACATATAGGCGGATGAACTGACCAGCACCAGCTCGCCCCTGAGCAGCGTCGGCGCCATGGATGAGGAGGCGACTCTGTAGGTGGTAACGCCGAACAGACGGGCGCGCGGATCGGTGGTAGCCGTGCCGAACGGATTGATGAAATAGAGGGTGATGAGAAGCGCCGTCGCAGCGATCACCAATGCAAGCCATCTGTTCATTCTTTCCCCAATGAAGTGGTTAATGATGAGAGTCGGCTGTTAGCCAAAGGGCGAACAGCTTGAGTATGGGGGACTATGAATGGGAGTGAAGAGGCCTATTCCGCCGCATGCGCCATCAGCCGCAGATAGCGCTCCATATAGGCCTCCCGCACCATCGGCTGGCCACTGCCGTTGAAGGTGCACGCCTGCTGGCGGCAGTAGGCCCCGCTGCTGGCGTAGTTGAGGATGAGCGCGGGGAGTTCGTAATGGTGCAGCGCAGGGTAGACGGTGGTCTTGCCGTTTTCCAGGATGGCAATGCGGTTGTAGTAGTAACTGTTGTCACGGTTGTCGAGGTAACGCAGGGCGTTGTATGCGTTGGGGCCGTTGTCGAGGGGCGGGACATGATCGGCAATGAGGATGATGAGGCTGTCGGCGTCGATGGCAAGCAGCTGGTTGACGTAGTTGGCGATGGCCTCGGTGCGGTAGTAGAACTGGTTGACGGCACGGGTCAGTTGTTCGTCGGGGAAATCCGAGTGCAGCGAGATCAGCTCCGGGCGTTTTTCCGGGTCGAGCAAGTGCGGCGTATGACCGTAGATGGTGAGCAGATAGTTGAATAGCGGCTGATCGGGGTGGGCATTTTTGTGGTCGCGGATGAATTGCAGGTTCTGTTCGAACAAGGGGGCATCGAACAGATACTCCTCGACTCCGACCTCTCCCAGATGCAGATAGGTGGAGCGCGCGCCGGTGAACTCGGCGGGGAAATGGCTCTCGGTAAAGCCCATCCCCTGGTAGGCGGGCAGGGCGTTGAAGAAGTTGGGCTTGTAGGCGTTGCTGGCGACG
>DASWUD010000178.1:0-16743 GCA_036401755.1 Gammaproteobacteria bacterium | reverse complement strand
AGCGGCCAGGGTGCCGGCAAGGTGGTGATGGCGCAACCGGCAGCACAAGGCGGCGTTGATCTGCTGGCAGTGGTGCAGATCGGCTGTGCCGAGGCAAATGATGTGCACCTCACCGATGCCCAGGGAGCAAAACTCACCTTTCTGCCCCTCCCCTACGCGGTGGACGACGAACAGTAGGCAAGGCTCACGTGTACCGATTGAATTTCATTGAGCGCCCCGGCATCCTGTGCCCATCCCACCCCAACAGGAATGAGCCGCATGTCTGCCAGTGACAATAACAATCGCCTCGACCAGATCGTCGCCGAGGCACGCCGCGATCGCGACAAGCGCGATCAGGGGTATCGCGAACAGGCGTTGAAGATGTATCCGTGGATCTGCGGCCGCTGCAGCCGCGAGTTCACCCGCACCAACCTGCACGAGCTGACCGTCCACCATCGCAACCACAATCACGACGACAATCCCGCCGACGGCAGCAACTGGGAGCTGCTCTGCCTCTACTGCCACGACAATGAACACCAACGGCAGCTGGAGGCCGCCAGCGGCAGGCTCGACAGCAAAGGTACCGCCGCCACCTTTAATCCCTTCGCTGATCTCAAGGCGATGCTGGAAAAGAAAAAGTAGCGCGATGCGCTACCCCATCAGCGCCACGCTTTTGATCTGCACATAGAGCGACTGCCCCACCGCCAGTGACAACGCGTCGACCGATTTGCGCGTGATACGCGCCAGCAGTGGCGTGCGCCCCGCGCTGTCGGCACAGAGCTTGACCAGCACCTGTGCAGGACCGGCCGGCTCAATGGCCATCACCTGCGCAGGCAGAATATTGAGAATGCTACTGTCGTCGTGACGCGCCAACGCCAGACTCACATCGCGGGCGTGGATGCGCAACCGCACCGGGGTGCCGAGCGGTTGCGCACTGCGAGCCACCACCAGCCTGCCGCCATCGAATTCCAGGGTGGTAAGCTGATAAAGATCATCATGCACGGCAACCATCGCATCAATCACGGCGCCAGCCTCATCCTCATGGGCCAGCGGCAGATCGAGCCGCACCAACATCTCGCCAAGCGCACCGCTCGCCACCACCCTTCCCTGCTCCAGCAACACCAGATGATCGGCCAGCTGCGCCACCTCTTCCGGTGAGTGGGTGACGTAGAGGACGGGAATATCGAGCTCAGCGTGGAGACGCTCCAGATAGGGCAAGATCTCCCGCTTACGTTTCGAATCGAGCGCGGCCAGCGGCTCATCCATCAGCAGCAGCCGCGGGCTGGTGGCGAGGGCACGGGCGATGCCGACGCGCTGGCGCTCACCGCCAGAGAGCTGATCCGGTTTGCGCTCCAGCAGGTGGCCAATACCGAGCAGTTCGATGGCCTGTTCCAGCGCAACACGCCGCTCGCTGTGCGGCACACGCTGCCTGCCGTACTCCAGATTGCGGCGCACACTCAAATGGGGAAACAGGCTCGCCTCCTGGAAGACATAGCCGAGCGGGCGCTGATGGGTCGGCTTGAACAGTGCGCGGCTCGCGTCCTGCCACACCTCGCCGTTGACCGCCAGATAGCCACCAGGCACCCGTTCCAGCCCGGCGATGCAGCGCAACAGGGTGGTCTTGCCCGAGCCGGAGTGGCCAAACAGCGCGGTGACACCACGGCCTGGCAGGTCGTCGAGATCCACATCCAGGGTAAAGCCGTCGAAGCGCAGGAAAAAGCGCGCCTGAATGCCGCTGTGCGTGATCGTGGTGCTCATCGGTTCAGAATTTCCGTCTGTTTGGCCGCCAGGCATACAACGTCAGTAGTACCAGGAAAGAGAACAGCAGCATCACCACCGACAGGCGGTGGGCCTCGCCATACTCCAGCGCCTCGACATGGTCGTAGATCTGCACCGAGGCGACCCGCGTCTCGTCGGGAATGTTGCCGCCGATCATCAGCACCACGCCGAATTCGCCCACGGTGTGGGCGAAGGTAAGGATGGACGCGGTGAGAAAACCGGGCAGCGCCAGCGGCAGCAGCACGGTGAAGAAGGTATCCCACGGTCCGGCGCGCAGGGTAGCCGCCACCTCCAGCGGCCGCTCACCAATCGTCTCGAAGGCGTTCTGCACCGGCTGCACCATGAAGGGCAGCGAGTAGAACACCGAGCCGATCACCAGACCCCAGAAGGTGAACGGCAGAGTACCGATGCCGAGCCATTGGGTCAGCTGCCCCACCGGCCCGTGAGGCCCCATCGCGAGCAACAAATAGAAGCCAAGCACCGAAGGCGGCAACACCAGTGGCAGCGCCACCACCGCGCCCACTGGCCCTTTCCACCAGGACTTGGTGCGCGCCAGCCACCAGGCAATGGGGGTGGCCACCACCAGCAAGATGGCGGTGACGATGCCGGCCAGCTCCAGCGTCAGGACGATGGCCTGGAGGTCGCCTTGGGATAACAGCATGATGGACTCCGCTTAGTTGCCCGCCGCCTCGCCGGGCAGCACAAAGCCGTATTTAACCATGACGGCGCGGGCCGGCAGGCTGCCCATGTAGTCGGCGAAGCGCCGGGCCAGAGCATTCCCCGCGGCACGCCTGGTGATGATGAAGCCCTGCTCCAGGGCTTCGTGCAGGTTGTCCGGGATCAGCCAATAGCCGCCGCGCTGGGACAACTCGGGGCTGACTGCCAGGGCCAGGGCGATGATGCCCA
Source organism: Gammaproteobacteria bacterium (assembly GCA_036401755.1). Lineage (GTDB taxonomy): Bacteria > Pseudomonadota > Gammaproteobacteria > Thiohalomonadales > Thiohalomonadaceae > DASWUD01. The sequence goes on along the minus strand of DASWUD010000178.1, from coordinate 14,079 downwards.
CCTGGGCGTTGCCGGTCTGCACGAACTGGGCGGTCTGGGCGATGTTCTCGCCGTAGACCAGCTTGGGTTCCACCTTGTCCCACAGCCCGGCGCTGCGCAGGGCCTCCTCGGCCCGCTTGCCGTAGGGGGCGTGCTTGGGATTGGCGATGGCGATGCGCGCGATCTGGGGGGCGGCGAGGTTTTGCAGGGTCATCTTGGTCGCATCCAGTGTGGCGCTCCATAGCACGATGCGGCCGACGGCATAGGGCTGCACCGCGGAGGCCGCCAGGCCCTCCTCCGCCAGCTTGCGCGGATAGGCGATGTCGGCGGAGAAATAGAGATCATAGGGGGCGGTGTGCTGGATTTGCGTATAAAACTTGCCAGAGGAACCATAGACCAGCTCGACCTCAGCAGCAGGGTTGGCGCTCTTGAAGTTGGCAGCAAGCTCATCCATGGCGAACTTGAGATCGGCCGCGGCGGCGATGGTGATCTTCTCGGCCAATGCCGTTGAAGAGAGGGCACAGGTGATCACCAGCAGCAGGGCTTGCAGAGGTTTGATGGTCATTGCTTTCTTGTCTCGAATAAGTGAAATCAAAGTTCGTTAGCGTGGGTGAGGATCACTCTGTAAGCAGCCACGAGAGGATGGACTGTGTCACTTGCGTGCAGCAGGTAGTGCACTGCACCGCAGTTCACCGGCCACGCTGCTCGTGGCATCCCGCATCGCCCAGTCTGCCTTGTGCCCATGCCCCTCTCCAATCCGATAGATAAATATGACTATAGCGGTAAACCAGCGCACTCCAACAACCCGCATCATACCGCTACAAGTCATGTAGCAAACACTACACCATCGCCGGTATTTCATGCCTGAGTCTGACAATTGCCAAGGTTGATCCCCGCTGATGTCGCGTGATTACACCACACAAACGAGGCAGTTAGTTATCTTCGATTGCAAACTCTGACCAGCGAACCTGGAGTGAGTGCTACTGGTACGCCCCTATCGACACCCCCAGCACAAATCAATAAGATCCTGATAGTCGCAGGCTATCCCGATATATGAAACGGCTCTGCACTGACGGGCAATAAATTTTCTCCCACTTGCAAGGAGCGCCACATGAGTGAGGTCCCGCCCCCTCTCCCACAACAAACCACCTCCCGCCCGCTGGGCGTTGTGGTGATCGTGGCGCTGTTCATCGCTTTTGCATTGGCTGACCTGGCGATTCACCTGCTTTATGGCAGCCACTGGTGGATGGTAAGCCTGGCAATGTCCGCATTGCTCATCTACCTGTTCAGAAAACTGTGGAACGGCGACGAGCAGGAGCGGAAAATCGCGATATTTTTTGGCGTTTTCCTCGCCGGCCTGGCCGCCCTCTCTGCCCCGGAGCTGCCGCTCACAGAGTGGCCCCTTGATGAGTACCTGTGGGCCCTGGAGGGGGTATATGGCCTGGGAGCCGCGCTCTATCTCATCTCTGCCAGGCGCCATCCGTTCTTTGCTGCCCGGAGCACCCCCTGACACCGTAGCTGAAAACCAAGTGCCTCGCGCTTCGCTGCGCAACCAGCTGTCTTGGCCTGGTTATCCGGGAGTAAAGATTGAACGAGGTTTATTTTCCCCCACCCCACAACTCTCCCTCCCGGAATTTATGCCCCGTGGGTAGCGGAGCGTTTCTGTCGATAAAAAAGCATGGAGCTGAACATGGATACCAATGAAATCGCGACCGGCGGATGCTACTGTGGTGCGGTGAGATTTGAAGTCGTGCACCCGTTCAAAAGCGTCATTAACTGCCACTGCAACATGTGCCGCTCGTTAAGTGGCGCGGCCTATACCACCTGGGTCAGTGTCCCGGCCGAGCAGTTTCGCTATCGCCAGGGTGAAAGTCAGCTGAGCGCCTACACCGTCTCTTCCCATGTGGCAAAACGTTTTTGCCCGATTTGTGGAACGGCAGTGTCTTATACGGATGCGCGCTATCCGGATATTGTCGGCATCCCTGCGGGCATTATCCGGCCACCGCTTTGCCAAGCACCCACTGCACATTATTTTGTAGGCGACAAGGCTGCCTGGACCCACATCTGCGATGGACTGCCGCAATTTGGCGGGGAGAGCGGCTTCGAGCCGCTATTTCCCACGACCGCAAACGCAACATGAGTTGAACACATCGACCGCTCTTCCGTTGAGCACCACGCCTGGGCAAAGGCCCGTGATCGCGATAGATTCGCTTCCAACAAAGAACAACTAACCAACATGAACAACATCACCGTTCGCCAAGCCGCCCTGTCAGATATGGAGGCACTTGTTCCACTCTTTGATGGCTATCGCCAATTCTACGGCCGCCCCAGTGATCTGAGCGCCGCCCGGGAGTTTCTGCTGGCACGCTTTGATCATGGCGAGTCAGTCCTGTTCCTTGCACACCATGAAGAACAACCCGTCGGCTTCGCCCAACTCTACCCGAGCTTCTCCTCGGTATCGCTTGCGCGCACCTATGTGCTCAATGACCTCTTCGTGCAAGAAGCGGCGCGCCGGAAGGGGGTGGCCTCGAAACTGATGTTCAGCACCATCGAGTTTGCACGCGCGGTGGGGGCTATACGGGTGACCCTCTCCACGGCAGTAGGCAACCATGCCGCCCAGGCGCTGTATCAAGCTATCGGCTGGAAGCGTGACGAGCAGTTCTTCGTCTATCACTATGCCATTCCGACCTGATCCGACGTTTCAGGGGTAACACACCCGATACTGAGAAAAATACGGTTGCGGCCGTTCCGCTTGGCTTCATACATCGCCTTGTCGGCCTGGCGCAACAGAGTTGCGATACTGCTGCCGTCCTCCGGATAAAACGCCACGCCCACGCTGGCACTCACCTGCAGCGTATTGCCATTCACCACCATCGGCTGCGCCAGCTCGCGGATCACCTTTTCACCTATCGCCACCGCCCTGATCGCATCGTCCAGATCAGAGAGCACAATCACAAACTCGTCGCCCCCCAGTCGTGCCACGGTATCACTGGTGCGAACCAACTCCTGCAGACGGGTCGCGATAGCCTGCAATACCGTATCGCCCACCTCGTGGCCGAGTGAATCGTTGATCGGCTTGAACTCATCCAGGTCGATGAGCAGCAAGGCTACCTTGAGGGAGTGCTGCTGTGCACTGGTCAGCGCTTCAGCGATCCGCTCATAAAGCAAGGTTCGGTTGGCCAGCCCTGTGAGCGGGTCATACATTGCCAACCCCTTGAGCCGCAGCTCCTGCTCCTTGAGGCGGTTGTTGAGTGTAGTCAACTCATGAGTGCGCTCCTTGACCCGCTGCTCCAGTTCCTGCTCAGTGTGCTCCAGGAGTTCCACCATCGACTTTTTCGCAGCCAGCGCTGCCCCCTCGGCCAGCTCCTTGCCGCGGCGCAGGTCGGAAATGCGTTCGGCCAAGGCAAACGAAAAGAGCAGGATCTCGATGGCACTGCCAAACTGCATCGCGTAACGGGTAAACAGATTGGTCGGCAACAGGCCGAAGTTGCGTGCGCCAAAAATGGCCGTGCCGAGCAATAGCAGACTCCACGCCACTAAAAAGTAGCGTGCCGAGCGCTGGCCGCGATGCAGACAGTGCACACCGCTCGATACCGCGGCGATGGAAAAGAGAATCCCGACTGCCGACGTCATCATGGCAATCTGCTGGTAGCGCGCCAGCGGCGAGGCGATCACCAGCAATGCAAACATCCATGTGCAGTACTTCATGACACGGTCAAGCAGGGGCGTATAGATCCGGCTATTCAAAAAAGTGCGCGAAAAGATTGCCCCGAACATACCCGTGAGGTTGTAACCGACCACAGCCGCGAGATTTCCCCAGCGGGGCGAGTCCGGCCATAGGTATTCAAAGAAGAGGCCGTTCCACGCCCCCATTCCTAGTGTGATGGCGGCGATAAAGCCCAGATAGTAGAGGTAGACCCGATCGTGCAATGAAAAGTAGAGACGCAGGTTGTAGGTGAAAAACGCCAGCAGCAAGCCGAAATAGAGCATAATCGCCATGTAGGAGTTGCGGCTTGCAAGGTCAAAGGAGGACGGCTTCCATATAAAGAGTGGCGCTGTCACTGTGCCGTCAGAACGAACACGCAGAAAGAGCTCGTAGGAGTTGTGGGGCGCGAGTGTCACGGGAAAGACGAAGTGACGATGGGCTAGCGGACGTTCGGAGAATGGCAGGGTGTCACCGGTGCTATAATGGGCCATCGGCGCGCCCGAAGCTTTGTCGACCAGAAAAAGTTCCACCTCGTCGAGAGGAGCGAAGGCCAACTCCAGCAACCATTCCGTTTCGGACGTACCGTTATCGAGGGTGGTATGAAACCAGAGCGCCGCATCGGTATAACCGAAATTGGGTTCGTAGGAGCCCTCTACTGCCTGAAAAGAGTCCGCATCGGCTGCGCGGCGCACCTCCCTGATCCCCAGCTGCCGAGATTCGTCCTTTAAAACGGAGAGATATCTGCCAAGGGCCATGCCATCACTTGTACCGTCCAGGGTGAGCGCATGAAGGGAAAATGGCGCCATCACCAGCAGCACGAGAAGAAACGCTCGAAGCGAGTTGACTCTCCGTCCTACCCTGCGTGCTCCCAAAAAATCCACCAGAGCGTATTGACCTGGCATTGCTGTGCTCTCCATGACGCGGCGCTGGAAAACGTGCTAACCCCGATGTATCGCGCTAATCACCTCTTCTCGAAGGATTTAGCCAATGCTGTCAGGACAGTGATGGCAAGGCTGAGCTCATGGGCAAATGAGCATCCTAATGGCACCATTGATGGCGCCTTGCGCACCCATGGTAAGTATAAGCAAAACATTATATGAGAATATGAGAATGAGTGCGCCATTTCAGTGCAACCTGAAACAGAAAAAAACGAGAAAACCGGGTATAGAGACTGAGGGAGCCTACGAGGGTAATATCGGGTGCTGACCACTGTGACTAATTGAACTGTCCTGAGCTATATCACACGATAAGAAGGATGAGAGGCTGTAACTGTTAACCCGGAACAGCGGATTAAAAAAGCTTCGGAAATGAACATTCACCCTATGTCATGCCGTTCTTTCTTCAATGTAAATATATCTGCCATAATTGTAAATCCCGTCATGTGCAATACGCTGCGTTATTGCCCCCCACATTGCTGAACCTGACGTCTCCGAGCGCGAATATAAGGTGGGTGCAGTGACAACGAAACCCACTGATATCAATCTGCCCCGATGGGTTCCGCCATGCCCCCCATCCTACCCTTGCTGATAAACATAAAAAAATCCGGCGATCGAAACGATCGCCGGATTTTGATCCCATTCCTGGGCCAGTCAAGCAAGTTATTGCTTTAACTGATCGGCATTACGCTCATCGCGCGTCCTTTTGCGTGCCCACCTGCCCTGTTTATTCGTGCCGCATATGCGGGAAGAGGAGCACATCGCGAATCGAGGGCGCATCGGTGAAGAGCATCACCAGGCGGTCGATGCCGATGCCTTCGCCGGCGGTGGGCGGTAGGCCGTGTTCGAGGGCGACGATGTAGTCGGCGTCGAAGTGCATCGCTTCGTCGTCGCCGGCGTCCTTCTCCAGCACCTGCTTGCGGAAGCGCTCGGCCTGATCTTCCGGGTCGTTGAGCTCGGAGAAGCCGTTGGCTATCTCGCGGCCACCGATGAAGAATTCGAAGCGGTCGGTGACGGTCGGGTCTTCGTCGCTGAGGCGTGCCAGCGGTGAGATCTCGGTGGGGTAGGCAGTAATAAAGGTCGGCTGCATCAGTTTGTGCTCCACCGTCTCTTCGAAGATGATGGTCTGCACCTTGCCGAGGCCGAAGCTCGGCTTCACCTCCTGGCCGAGGCTGCGCGCGATCTTGCTCGCCTCTTCCAGGCTCTCCAGCTGTGCCGCCTTGATCTGCGGATTGAAGGCGAGGATCGACTCCTTCATGGACATGCGCTTGAAGGGTGAACCGAAATCAAACTGCTGGCCTTGATAGTTGATCATCGTGGTGCCAAGAATGTTCTGCGCCAGGGTGCGCAGCATTGCTTCGGTGGTGTCCATCATGTCGCGGTAGTCGGCGTAGGCCTGGTAAAACTCGATCATGGTGAACTCGGGGTTGTGACGTGTCGACAGCCCTTCGTTGCGGAAGTTGCGGTTGATCTCGAAGACGCGCTCGAAACCGCCCACCACCAGACGCTTCAGATAGAGCTCCGGTGCGATGCGCAGGTAGAGATCCATGTCGAGTGCGTTGTGATGGGTGACGAAGGGCTTGGCGCTGGCGCCGCCGGGGATCACGTGCATCATCGGCGTCTCCACTTCGAGGAAGTCGCGCTCGACCAGGAATTCGCGGATCTGGTGGATGATCTTCGAGCGGATGCGGAAGGTTTCGCGGGTGGTGTCGTTGACGATCAGATCCACATAACGCTGGCGATAGCGCATCTCCTGATCGGCGAGGCCGTGGAACTTGTCGGGCAGCGGGCGCAGCGCCTTGGTGAGCAGGCGGATCGAGTCGACACGCACCGACAGCTCGCCGGTCTTGGTGCGGAACAGATCGCCTTCGCCGCCGATGATGTCGCCGATGTCCCAGCGCTTGAAGTCGTCGTAAACATCGTCGCCCACCGATGCCATCTGCACGAAGAGCTGAATCGTGCCGGACATGTCCTTGATGGTGACGAACGAGGCCTTGCCCATGATGCGGCGCAACATGACACGCCCGGCGATGGTGACGCGTACCGGATTGGCCTCCAGCTCTTCAGTGCTGGCATTGCCGTATTTGGCGTGCAGCTCGCCCGCCATCACGTTGCGGCGGAAGTCATTGGGGAAGGCCACCCCTTTTTCGCGCAGCTGCTGCAGTTTGGCGCGGCGCTCCGCGATCAGCTTGTTCTCATCAACCGGTTCGGCTTGCGGCTTGTTGTCGCTCATGATGCTCTCTTTATTTCGTACTGCGGTTACAGCCCGCTCTTCAGGCTGGCTTCGATGAAGTCATCCAGGTCGCCGTCCAGCACCGCTTGGGTGTTGCCGGTCTCCACATTGGTGCGCAGATCCTTGATGCGCGACTGGTCAAGCACGTAGGAGCGGATCTGGCTGCCCCAGCCGATATCGGACTTGGTCTCTTCCAGCGCCTGCTTGGCGGCGTTGCGCTTCTGCATCTCCAGTTCGTAGAGCTTGGCGCGCAGCATCTTCCAGGCGCGGTCGCGGTTCTGGTGTTGTGAGCGCTCGGACTGGCACTGCACCACCGTATTGGTCGGCACGTGGGTGAGGCGGACCGCAGAATCGGTTTTGTTGATGTGCTGACCGCCCGCGCCGCTGGCGCGATAGGTGTCGGTGCGCACGTCGGCGGGGTTGATGTCGATCTCGATGTTGTCGTCGATTTCGGGAGAGACGAACACCGAGGCGAACGAGGTATGGCGGCGGTTGCCCGAGTCGAACGGCGACTTGCGCACCAAGCGGTGCACGCCGGTTTCGGTGCGCAGCCAGCCGAAGGCGTAGGGGCCTTCGTAGCGAATGGTGGCACTTTTGATGCCGGCTACTTCACCCTCGGAGACTTCGATCAGTTCGGTCTTGAAACCGCGCCGTTCGCCCCAGCGCAGGTACATGCGCAGCAGCATGCTGGCCCAGTCCTGCGCCTCGGTACCACCGGAGCCGGACTGGACATCGAGATAGGCGTTGTTGACGTCCATCGGCCCGGAGAACATGCGGCGGAACTCCAGCTGTTCCAGCAGTTTTTGGGCGCTGTTGAGGTCGGCGATCACCGAGTTGAAGGTATCTTCGTCACCCTCCTCGGCGGCCATCTCCACCAGGTCGCTCGAATCGTCGAGCACCTTGTCGAGCCCTTCGATGGTATTGACCACATCGGCCAGCTGGGCCCGCTCGCGTCCCAGCTCCTGGGCACGCTCCGGTTTGTCCCAGACCTTGGGGTCTTCGAGTTCGCGGTTGACCTCGATCAGCCGTTCACGCTTGGTTTCGTAGTCAAAGATACCCCCTCAGGGAGTCGGTGCGCCCTCGCATATCTTTGATTTGGTTGATGACGGGATTGATCTCTAACATTCTTTCTCACTGCCGAGGCGGGATGGAAGGGGCGTAATGGTACTACAGAGCCCCCCGGACGGTGAATAGAGATGGACCGGGAAGGGGCAATGCTCCCCGGCCCGGAGTCTTCCAGCGGGTTTATTTCCCGGCCGGCTGCTCTAAAGTGGCGTAGGCGTGCGTCACCTCGTCCAGAGTGTTCAGCATCTTCTCACTGGTGGTGGCCACAATGTAGGTTAGCCCATCACTCGATTTCAGGGAGTGATCGAGCAGTCTCACCGAATTGGCCACCGTGGTCAGCTTTTCGCTGATCTCCGGAGTGTTGCGTGGCTCCTTCAACAGGTTGCTCTGGGCCTCGACGAATTCGTCGTGGGCCTGTTGCGCCATCTTCACGGTCGCCTCGTCGCTGATGCCCCAGATTTTCAGCATGTGAAACAGGGCCATGCGCTGCGACAGCATACGCTGGCGCCCGGCGGTGTTGACCAGCTTACCGGTCTTGACGCCGGTGGTGGCCTGAATCGCATCCACCAATTTCTGAGCGGAGTCGAGCAGCTGTTCCGAGCTATCGAACAGCTTGCGTCCATTGTCGCGGCTCGGTGGGGAGGTCACCAGGGCCTTATAGACAGTCCAATGCTGTTGAACTTCAGCGGCGGCGGCTGCCGCCTCTCCTTTGTTGATATAGGGGGCCAGATTCGACAGATTGCGCTCGAACTGCGCTACGCCTTCCTTGATCTGCTTGTCGGGTGCGCCGTAATACTCATCGAGCCCCATCTGGCAGTACGCCTTGACCATGCGCTGTGACAGCATGCGTTGACTGCCAGCCACATTGACGGCCTGGGATGCATCCAGTTGCTCTGCCCCGCTCACACTCAACGGCAGCATGAAATAGAGAACAGAAATAGCCGCTACGATTTTTCTCATTGAATGTGCCTTCCCCTGTGGTGGAATAATTAGTTATTTTGCAAATCTAAATTGGATAAGGGAAAAATGCATCAAAAATATTCTGTTATGACAGGGGCGTCAGGTGCTCCACAATCAACTGCACGGTACGTTCGCCCCGGTACTCATTGACGTCGAGACGGTAGGCGGCAAGGACGCGGCGGACCTGTTCGGGCCATTTTTCCAGATCCGCATGGAAGGCGATGGCGTCGATGAGGCGGCGCGTGCCGGGCCAGCGCAGCTTCAGTTTGAGATGACGCTCACCGACTACACGCTGCTGTTCCACCTCGAATTCTCCGTCGAACAGCGGTTCGGGAAAGCCCTGTCCCCACGGCACCGCCTGGCGCAGCGTTTCAGCCAGGGCAAGATCGATCTCCTCCGCCACCAGCTCGCCGTCGCTCAGTACCACGCCGCGCAGATCCTCGGGCGAGAGGTGGCGCCGCACCTCCTCGTCGAAGGCGCTACTGAATTGCTCCAAATCGCTGCGGCGCAGCGTCATGCCGGCCGCCATGGCGTGGCCGCCGAATTTGCTGAGCAGACCCGGATGGCGCGCAGCGATAGCGTCGAGGGCATCGCGGATATGGACGCCGCTCACCGAGCGGGCCGAGCCCTTGATCTCCTCGTCGCCACTGTCGGTGAAGATGATCACCGGGCGGTGCAGCCGCTCCTTGAGACGTGAGGCGAGGATGCCGATTACCCCCTGGTGCCACGCCGGATCGTAGAGGCAGAGGCCGTAGGGCAGCGCACTGCTCTCTGCATCGATGATCGCCTGCAAGGTCAGCAGCGCATCGTTGTGCATCTCGTCTTCGGTGGCGCGCCGCTCGCGATTGAACCTGTCGAGCTGCTGCGCCAGTTCGCGCGCCTCGGCCTCATCGTCGCTGAGCAGGCAGCGGATGCCGAGCGCCATGTCGGCCATGCGCCCGGCGGCGTTGAGGCGCGGCCCGACCGCAAAACCGAGATCGGCCGAGACGATGCGTGCCGCCTGGCGCCCGGCGATCTCCAACAGGGCACGGATGCCGGCGCACGCCTGGCCGCTGCGAAGGCGCGCCAGCCCCTGCGCCACCAGGATGCGGTTGGTATGATCGAGCACCACCACATCGGCCACGGTGCCGAGCGCCACCAGGTCGAGTAGTTGCGCGAGGTTGGGTTCGGGACGTTCGGCAGTGAACCAGCCACGCTCGCGCAGCGCGGCGCGCAGCGCCAGCATGACGTAGAAGATCACCCCGACCCCTGCGAGATTCTTGCTGGGATAGCGGTCGCCCGGCTGGTTGGGATTGACGATCGCCTCCGCTGCCGGCAGCTGCGCCGCAGGCAGGTGGTGGTCGGTGACCAGCACCTTGATACCCGACGCATGGGCTGCCTCGACGCCATGCATACTGGCGATGCCGTTATCGACGGTGACGATGAGATCGGGCTGGCGCTGCGCCGCCACCGCGACAATCTCGGGGGTCAGCCCGTAGCCATACTCGAAACGGTTGGGCACCAGGAAATCGACATGGGCAGCTCCCATGGCGCGCAGTGCACGCACCGCCAGCGCGGTGCTGGTGGCGCCGTCGGCATCGAAGTCACCGATAATGAGGATGCGCAGCTTCTGTTGCAGCGCATCGATCAGCAGCGCCACGGCGGCTTCGATCCCTTTCAGCTCTGTATGCGGGGGAAGCAGCGCCAGACCGTGCTGCAACTGCTCGGCGCTAGTGACATTGCGCGCGGCATAAACACGCGCCAGCACCGGATGGAGATCGGCGGGATAAGTGTCGGGAATCGCTGTCGCGGGGCGGCGCTGGATGATCGTCTCGCCTTTCATGGCGCACTCATCCTTATCGCTATCGAATAGTGCTTGCGCCGCCAGAAACGCCAAAGCTGTTTTCGATCGAGGTGCGTGACATAGCCGTTGTGAAAATTCATTGCCACATTCGGAAAGGATTTGAGCCGCTCCGACAATGGACAGAACCACTGCGCGTCCCAGGAGGAGTCGGTCTCTTCATCGAGCACCACCAGCACCGTCCCTTGCACAGCGGACGCATCTAGTGCGGCCATCCCCTCGGGCAGTGCGCTCCATGCTGCACCGCTCAGTCGCGCCAGCCCCTGCACATAGAGATCGCCGCCGAAGACGTGGGTGAACGGTTGGGCCGTCAAAACAGGCAGGCTACCCTCCCCCCAGAACCAGAGGCTGTTGACCGGAGTGAGACCGCGTTTCGTCCGCGCCTCATTCACCGCATGGGAGTGAAACAGCATCTGTACCTCGTTGAGCCAACGTCGCCAGGTGCGTGCGTCAGCGCCTTGCGGCAAGGCTTCGAAGAGCGGTGCTCCGACCGCATCAGCGAGTGAAGTCGTGGTGATCGCAGTTGTGTCGCTCAGGCGCAGATACCAGCTCTGTGCATCGCCATAGTCGAGCTGCCACCCCTCTAGTGCAAAATGGTCCTGACAGGCAGCGAGCAGCGCGCGGCTCTCCGCATCGCTCAAGGGGGCATGGTGTTGCGGTGGAAAGTGGAGCGTGGCGTGGTCGGCCACCAGATGGGCCGGGGAGGCGATGATGCGCCACTGTATGACGTCGCTGCCGCCGTTTTGTGCATGGTGGCTGACAGCAGCGCGGGCAGTGCCAGCAGAAGCGTCTCCACCGAACAGTTCCAGCAGTTGTGCGTCACCACGCAATGCCGAGGTTCTGGTATCGCCGCGCGCAACCAGTTTTTCAAGACAGGAATGGTGCGATGTGGCGTGGGGGGCAGCCTCCGCCAGTGCGGCGGGAATGTAGAAAACGATATGGGCGGATGTGTCGGCCATGCAGAGAGGGTGCCCGCGGCAGCGGGCACCTGCTAGAAGCTATCCCAAAAATAGGGATCGGGCTCTGAGACAATACCCTGAAGGGCATAAAGACGCGAACCCTGTGAGGAGCGGAGTTTACAGATAGTAAATGAGCACCGGAGCAGGGTTCGCAACGCAGTATCGGAGGCCGAGAACATTTTTGGGATGCTTCTACTCATTTGGCCATGTTGTCGAGGATGGAGCGCTTCACCTCGTCGAGGGTCGCCTCGACGGTCAGCACTGGCGAGGTGGACTGCTTGATGGCGGTGTCGGGGTCCTTGAGGCCGTTACCGGTCAGGGTACAGACGATCTTGGAACCCTCGGGGATCTTTCCCGACTGGATGTCGCGCATCGCCCCAGCCAGCGAGGTGGCCGAGGCGGGCTCGCAGAAGATCCCTTCGCGTTCGGCCAGCAGCTTCTGCGCGGCAAGGATCACTTCATCGGTGCACTCGTCGAACCAGCCGCCCGAGGTTTTCTGTACCACCCACGCCTTGTCCCACGATTGGGGATTGCCAATGCGGATGGCGGTGGCGATGGTCTCGGGATTCATTACCGGACCACCGCGCATGAACGGCGCGGAACCTGCCGCCTGATAACCAACCATCTTCGGTGTGGTATTGACGATGCCGTGTTCCTTGTACTCGCTGTAGCCCATCCAGTGGGCCGTGATGTTGCCGGCGTTGCCGACCGGCAGGCAGTGGAAATCGGGCGCGGTACCCAGCTCTTCGACGATCTCGAAGGCGGCGGTCTTCTGCCCCTGCAAACGGAACGGATTGATGGAATTGACGATGGTCACCGGTGCGTGATCGGCCACCTCCTTCACCAAACGCATGCCGTCGTCGAAGTTGCCCTTGATCTGGATGGTGATGGCGCCGTACATCATCGCCTGTGCCAGTTTGCCCATGGCGATCTTGCCGTCCGGGATCAGCACGTAGGCGGTGATACCGGCACGCGCCGCGTAGGCAGCAGCCGCGGCAGAGGTGTTACCGGTGGAGGCGCAGATGATCGCCTTGGAGCCCGCTTCCACCGCCTTGGTCACCGCCATGGTCATGCCGCGATCCTTGAAGGAGCCGGTGGGGTTGAGCCCTTCGTACTTGATGTAGATGTCCACGTCCTTGCCGAGCAGGCGCGGAATGTTGTGCAGGCGAATCAGCGGGGTGTTGCCCTCGCCCAGGGAGATGATACGGGTGTCGTCGTGCACCGGCAGGCGGTCACGGTAACGGTCGATGAGTCCGGTGTAGCGGGTGCGGAACGGCATGGCTTACCTCGTTGTTTATTTGATGCGCCCTCTTGGCGCACCTATTTCAAAAAATTATTTAAGCGATTCGAGACGGATGCGCGTCACGCTGCCCTTGATCGCGGCGAGCTTTTCGATCTGCGCGATCGCCTTGTTCATGTTGCGCTCCTGCACGCGGCGCGTGAGCAGGATGACCGGTACGGTGCTTTCACCTTCGGCAGGCTCCTTCTGCAACACCGCCTCGATGCTGATCTGCGCCTCGCCAAGGATACGCGTCACCTCGGCCAGCACACCGGGCTTGTCCTCGGCCTGCAGGCGCAGGTAATAAGCGGTCTCGATCTCCTCTACCGGCAGGATCGGCAGATCGGAGAGTGCATCAGGTTGGAAGGCCAGGTGCGGCACGCGGTTCTCCGGATCGGAGGTCAGGGTGCGCACCACGTCCACCAGATCGGCGACCACCGCAGAGGCGGTTGGTTCGGCACCGGCACCGGCGCCGTAGTAGAGGGTCGGGCCCACCGCATCGCCACAAACCAGCACGGCATTCATCACACCATCGACGTTGGCGATGAGACGACGCTGCGGAATCAAGGTGGGATGGACGCGCAGTTCGACACCCTTGTCGGTGCGGCGCGCAATGCCGAGCAGCTTGATGCGATAGCCGAGCTGGCCGGCATAATCCACATCGTCGCGGGTGATTTTGGTGATGCCTTCGGTGTACGCGCGCTCAAACTGCAGCGGAATACCGAAGGCGATGGAGGCGAGGATGGTCAGCTTGTGCGCCGCATCGATACCTTCCACGTCAAAGGTGGGATCGGCCTCGGCGTAACCGAGACGCTGCGCCTCGGCCAGCACGTCGGCGAAATCACGCCCCTGATCGCGCATGGCGGTGAGGATAAAGTTGGTGGTGCCGTTGATGATGCCTGCCAGCCACTCGATACGGTTGGCGGCGAGCCCTTCGCGAATCGCCTTGATCACAGGAATACCGCCGGCCACTGCCGCTTCGAAGGCGACCATCACACCTTTCTTCTGTGCAGCAGCAAAGATTTCGTTGCCGTGCTTGGCGATCAACGCCTTGTTGGCGGTGACCACATGCTTGCCGTTGGCGATCGCTTTCAACACCAGCTCGCGCGCCGGCTCATAGCCG
>DASWUD010000177.1:0-35707 GCA_036401755.1 Gammaproteobacteria bacterium | reverse complement strand
GCGCGGGTCGAGAAAACTCTCCAGCACGATGAGGTGGATGTTGCGCCGCCCGGCATACGGGCGCAGTGCATCGGCCACCGCCACCGCCTGCTGGTCGTACCGGGCGCGGTCATGGTAGGGGGCAAGCTGTGCCAGCGCGGTGGTGCGTTGTGCCTCGCGATAGGTGAGCATGGCGAGGCGGCCGTTGTTTTCGACGCTCTTGCCGTCCGAGTAGTTGACGATCTCCACGGTGAGTTGCTCAAAGGAGCGGGTGTAGGCCTCCGGCGCCCCCTTGATGGCGGCCGAGAGCAGCAGCAGTGGCAGCGACCAGAGGGCCAGCCGTCCCAGCCGCCGATAATCGACATGCAGCATGAACAGCCCCAGGGGAAGGAACAGCACCGCCAGCAGCAGGGCCGCATAGCGCCAGGGGAGAACCTGTATCAGCTCGGGGAACTCGATGATGTTGATCAGACGAAACACCTTGCCCAGTGCCAGATAGAAGACATCGTGCACCAGGTAGATCAGAACTATCGGCAGTGTCGCCAGCACGCTGCGCCAACGGCAGGGTTGCAGGGCGATGTAGCAAAGGAGGTAGAGGTAGAGAACCAGGCCAAATTCGATGAACTGGGTGTAGACGTGTCCGGTGCTGAACCCGCCCATCCCTTCCATGATGCGCATGTAGCCGTACAACAAGGCGACAAGAAATAACCCGTGCAGCGCCACCTTTGGCCAGGTGGATGCCCTGTTGCGGGCAAGCGGTAGGCAAGAGAGGAGACGGCTAAGTCGGGTCACAAAATCGAATAATCCTGGGGATGTCGGCTTTATATTACAGAAATATGAGATCACGCGCCGCAGTTTAATCGTTCCCAGGGAACCCGCCTCCTCGGTTCACGGCACGATCCAGCGGGCCTGCCGGGGGGATTGGCCGAGGGGCCAGACATAGGCGCCCTTGGCTGCGTAGCGTTGCCCGGGGGCGAGGCTAAGACGCGGGTAGTAGGAGGTGTTGAGCATGTTGTCTGTCATGTGTTCGATACGCTCGATGAAGTATTCGCGCGAGAAGTTGCCGCGGATGTGCATCAACGCTTCGCCCGCGAGCGTGGCGGCGAAGTAGGCGTCCGCCTGCACGCGCGGCTCGTTAAGCTTGATGCCGGCCAGGCGCGCCCAGCTCTGAAAGCGTTGCGTGCGCTGTTGGTCGTCCGGCAGCAGATAGGGGTGGAGCAGATTCATGCGTGCAGCAAGCGGGTGATGGGTGAGCCCCTGGCTATCGGGGAGCAGCGTAGAGGAGAGGTAGATCGTCGCCGGTGTGTCCTCCGCCAGAGGCAACGCGTCGAGCGCGGCGCGATCACTCTGTTGCAGCCACACCACCAACACATCGGGATGCTCCTGCGACAGCAGCCCGGTCCAGAAGTTTTGATCCAGCCGTTGCCCGCGCCCGATCACCCGATCGACGAGCTGCACTCCCGGCCGGGTGGCGAGCGCCTTGCGCAGTTCGTCGGCGGCCACTTGTGCGGTGTTGTTACGCCGGAGTTGTACGATGCGCCGCGCATCACCTTGCGCGAGAGCGGCGGCCAGGGTGCGGGCCTCAAGGCGCAGGCCGGCGGAGAAGTAGAGTGAATAGAAGTCGTCACTGCCGGGTGGTGGCGGCGCGCTGATATGGGGGAAGAGGCAGGGTACCTGCTGCGTCTCGCAGAAGGTGTGTACCGGTTGCCACTGCTCGCCGCCGGCCCCGCCGAGCAGGGCAAAGACCGGTTGGTCGCGGTAGAGCTTGTCGAGCTGTGCCCCCCAGCTCCACGCCGGTCCCTGCAACTGCCAGGTGTGCAACACCCATTTGCGATAGGCAGTGTAACTCCACTCCATCTGGAAGGGGGCGTGCTCGGCGCGCCGGGTTTCGTTGCGGATGCCGGCATTCTTGGTGGCGACGTAGTGTTCCAGCACCTCCACCATGGCGCGGCGCTGTTCGGGTGGCGTGTCGGGAGTGAGAACGGTGGCGAAGTGGAGTTCCCGGGCACCGACGCCGGGTGCCGCCTTGCTGGAGAGGGTCGCCAGAAAAGTAGCGAGGGCCGCTACCTCCTCATCGCTGAAATCGTAGCGCGGCATCATTGGCGCCAACGGCCGTCCCGAGGCGTCGATTCCCTCACGCAGCGCGCGGCCCAGGGTCGTCAGGGTGTAGGCGGCCCGCTCCATGTTGCCGAGCCGTTTGCCCCGGTAGTCGCGCTGGAATCCCGCACTCTGTGCATTGAACAGCATCTGGCCGGTGATCGGCGGGATCACCACACTGCTTTCACTGGAGCCGAAGCCGCTGCGGCGATGGCATTTGACACAGGCCAGCTCCGCGCCCGTCATGGCCACATCGCGGCGCACCGCTGCGCGCACCGCGGCACCGGAGGCGTCGCGCCCCTGGTAGTAGAGACGCTTGCCGAGGGCGGCCGGATCGGCGGGGGATTGCGCCACGGCAACGCCCGCCAGCAGCAGCGCCATGGCAAACGCTGCATAGCGCATCAACGGTTAGCCATCAACTGGCGGTACTCCTGCACCAGCTCGGCACCGCTGGTCAGCCCGTGCAGGCGTACCCACGGAGCATTGCGCCCGGCGCGCAGCAGGGTCACCGGAATATGGTTCATCTTGTCGCCGCGATAGACATCGAATGCCTTCTGCAGCGCGATGATGTTTTCGGTTGAGCCGGTCAGGAACGACCACTGCTTGCCGGCCTCAAAGCGTTGCGCGTAGTCGCGCAACCGCTCCGGGGTGTCGTATTCCGGATCGATGGAGACGGATATCCAGCGGATCTGTGAGGCCTCGTCACCCAGGCGCTTCTGGGCCTGGGCGAAAGTGGCGCTCATGATCGGGCAGATGGTGGTACAGGAGGTGAAGATGAAATTGAGCGCCACCGGCTGATCGGTATCGAGCATCTGCGCAAGGGAGAGCGTGTCGCCGTTCATGGTGGTCAACTCCAGCGCGGGCAGCGTGTAATGGTCGAGGCTGCGCGTGTAACCCGTCTGATTGAGCGCCTGGCGATGATTGGCGTGTTGATCGTGCTGCATCGTCGCCATCGAATGCTCCTGCATGTCATGCATATCGTGCATTTGATGGGCGGCGTGCCCGCTCTCGCCATCGGCTGCCTGCGCAGTGGTACCAAGCGTAAGCAACAGGGACAACAGCAGCACTGTGGTGCGGTAGGGAAATGGTGTATTCATCGTACTCTCCTGGATATCGTGACTTAAAGCTAGCCACGATGGAGACGCTTACCAGTGCGCTGGGGTTACGACGCCGGCAGGCTACGGTGTCGACCTACCATCACCACCAGGCAGGCGAACTATAGTGTTGAGGTAGCCATCAGGCGCACGGTCCGAATGATGCGCCGAGAACCCAACCAGCAGGCAATTCCCATCATGCAAAGCGAAACAGAGCGTGAAGCAGACGCTGCCCCCGCGCGATTGGCGGGATGGATGCGCCGTTTATCTTGGGGGCGGGGCTGGTCAGGCGCGGGTGAACTGCTGCGCTGGTGGCAGGGACAACTGCGTGCCATGGTGCCGGCACCGCTGCGGGTGTGGGGGGCGCCGCCACTGCGGGTGGAGGCGTCGGCCACAGAGCTGCGCCTCATCCCGATGCCGTTGCAGGCCCCGATCACCGTGCGGCCCCTCAATGACACGCCAGGGGCACAGCGCCACGCCGACGATCATCAACGCTGTGAGCTGGTGCTGGATGCGGAACTGGGGCTGGCGATCCCGGTGACGCTGCCAGAGGCTGCCGAGGAAAACCTGCGCCGGGTGATTGGCTTTTCCATGGATCGCTATACCCCCTTCACCGAGGAAGAGGTCTATTTCGATTACCGGATCAGCCAGCGCGATCGGGCGCGCCAGCGCATCGAGCTGATACTGCATGTGGTGCCGCGCGCGACACTGGATCGCCTGGTGCAACATCTCGCGGACGAAAGGTTAGAGGTGGTCAGTGCCGATATTGCCATGCGTGGCGAGGAGGGTAGCGGGCGGGCCGGTGTCAACCTGCTGCCGCTGACGCGGCGCAGCCGTTCGCGCCAGCAGGCGCGCATCAATATGGTACTTGGCATTTCGGCTCTGGTGCTGCTGCTGGCCGTTGCGATCATTCCCCTCTATCAGCGCCACCAGCAAGTGCACGCTATGGAGGTGGCCATCGACGGGCTGCGTCCGCAAGTACACGCGGCAGAGCTGAGTCGCGCCGATGTGACCGCGCGCAGCGAAATGTTGCGGGCCATTGTGCAACGCCGCGATGCCACACCACCGGTGTTGAATGTGCTGCGCGAATTGACACGACTCACCCCGGATGAAGCGTGGGCCGGACAGGTGGAGCTGAAGGAGGGGCGCATCCGGCTCACCGGTGAGGCGAGCGCCGGCTCGGAGCTGATGGAGGCACTGACCGCTTCGGATTATTTTGCCGATCCGCGCTTCGAGGCGCCTCTGACACAGAATCCCAAGAGCGGGCGAGAGCGTTTTGTCCTCTCCGTCGCCATCAAGGAGTCGAGTCATGCACCCTGAAAAACTCAGCGCAAAGCAGCAGCGTCTGCTGGCGTTGGCACTGCTGTTGACGGCGGTGTCGATCGTCGTTGGCGCGGTGGTGGTGCCCTACTTCATGGTGCTTAATGGTTATGACGAAGGGTTGCGGCACCTGGATGAACGTATGGTGACCTATCGCGCCATCGTGCGCGATGGCGAGGTGGCGCGCGAACAGCAACGCCAGCTCGATCGTATCGAATTGGCCAATGGCTATTTCCTTGCCAGCGGCAAGCAGGCGCTGGCGTCGGCGGAGCTGCAGCGGCGCGTAAAGCTGGTGATTGAACAGAGCGGTGGATCGGTGGTGAGCAGCCAAATGCTTGGTGAACGCAACGATCATGACCTCGATCAGGTGGTGCTGCGTGTGCAGATGCGTAGTGGTGTCGAGCAGCTGGGCAAGGTATTGCACTCCCTGGAGGGACAGCCGCCGGTGGTGATGCTCGACAATGTATTGATCGGTGCCCGACCGGCCGGCGGTTTCGCCGCGCAGCGCGGCAAGGAAACAGAAGCGCAACTCGACGTGCGGTTCGATGTGGCAGGATTTCTCAAACCGTCAGCCGATGGTAGTGCTGCGAAGAAGTGATGGACGGCAGAGTGGGTGACATGCGGCGCGGACCGCCCGTAGAGCGTCTGATGCAGGAGCTCGAAGCCTGCAAACAGGCAAAGCGTGTACTGGAAGAGTCGGCCCGGCGTTATGCCATCCTGGTGGAGAACACCCTGACCGGCATCTATATCCACGACGGCCACCGCCTGATCTTTTGCAACGAGCGATTCGCCAAGATCTTCGGTTTCGAGCGCAGCGCCATGGAGCAGGTCGATGCCGAGGAGATGTTCGCCAGCGGCCGCCCGGCACAGACGCTGCTCACCGGAATGGAGAGCGAGGAGGTAGTCGAAGGGGCGCGTCGTGATGGCAGGAAGATCTGGCTGAAGATCAGCCGGGCAAAGCTGGAGTGTGACGGGCGGAGCATGGTGCTCGGCAATGTCATCGACATCAGCGAGCAGATCGCCACCAACGAACGGCTCAAAGAGTCCGAGCGTGAACTGCACCAACTATCGGCGCGGCTCATCACGGCGCAGGAGACGGAGCGCAAGCGCATCGCCAGCGAACTGCACGACGGACTCGGCCAGCGCCTCAGCGCCATCAAGTTCGCCGTGGAGCAGGTCTATCGTGCCACCGACGCCGAAATCGAACCGGAACAGGTGCGGCGTTTGACACAGATCGTCGAAACCATTCGCGACACCATCGAAGAGGTGCGCCGCGTCGCCATGGATCTGCGGCCATCGATCCTCGACGACCTCGGTCTTATCGCCACCATCGGCTGGTTCTGCCGCGAGTTTGGCCGCCTCTTCCCCCACATCGACGTGCACCGCAACATCCTGGTTGATGAAGAGGCAATAACCGACGAGATCAAGGTCGTTATATTCCGTATCATCCAGGAGGCCTTCCACAACATCACCAAGCATGCAGCGGCCGATCGGATCGAGCTCGACCTGCTCGCGCACAACGGCGCCTTGCGCCTGATGATTCGCGATAACGGTCGGGGCATCGCTTCTCCGGAGCAGGCGCTTCACAAGCATGGGTTTGGCTTGAAGAGCATGCGCGAGCGCGCCGAACTCACCCACGGGGATTTCAGGATCAGTTCGGTGCCTGAACACGGAACCCTGATCTCGGTGCGCTGGCCCCATACCCTGAACTAAAAAACGGAGCGTATCGAAAATATCAAGGTGGGCTCAGAGGTGGCGCCAAGGCGGGCTCGATGCGCAATGCATTGTTCCCACAGCGTGGTGTGGGAACAATGCACCAGGCATGGCGTTATACCAGGTGGTTTTCTATGGCGTAGGCCGTGATGCGTGATGCGCTGTGCAGGTCGAGCTTTTTCATCATGTTGCCGCGATGCTTTTCAACGGTCTTGACGCTGATGGAGAGCACGCGCGCGATCATCTTGTTGGTGTTGCCTTCGGCGATCAGTTTGATCACTTCGCGCTCGCGCAGCGTGAGGCTGTCCCACGAGGCATTCCTGGCAATCTCGCAGTGCGGGTCGAGATAGCTGTTGACCACCTGGCCACAGATCGCCGGACTCAGATAGGTTTGTCCCTTTAGAACCGACTGGATCGAGATGAGCAGCTCCTGATGGGAGTCATCCTTGAGCATGTAGCCATTGGCGCCGGCATCGAGCGCGGCACGCACGTACTCTTCGGTGCGATGCACCGTGAGGGCGATGATCTTCAATTCGGGATGGCGGTTGCGGATAAACTGGATCGCTTCGGTGCCGTTCATGCGCGGCATGGAGAGGTCGATAAGCAGCACATGGGGTGACAACTGGCTGACGAGGCGAACGGCCTCGTGACCGTCCGAGGCCTCGCCGACAACTTCGTGTTCTGACGCAGTGGTCAACAGCGCGCGAAGTCCGGCGCGGATTATAGCGTGATCGTCCGCGATGAGAACGCGGCATGTATGGGTATGCATGGTACCTCCCCAGGTATCTAGATCAAGAAGTTACGTGCAAAACTCTTCCTGAAACTGCCGAATCAATGGCACCGGTTCACGGAATGCATCCGTGTGCGCAGCACGAGCTGTCGTGTGGGCTCAACTCTCCGGTCGCTAAAGGACTCTAGACCACTGTGCGATTAACGCAAGAAATTGCACAGATTGACCGGAAATTAAGCTGTTTCATCACAACATCTTCCAGAAATCCCCAGTGGCCATCAGTAAAAACTGATGATATCCCCCTTCTCCTGCTGGGGCATCTACCCGAACGGCGCGGCCGAGATCGCCGGCTACACTTCCTCTCCCGGCCGGCATCGGCGGGTGGTCAACTCACGCGGTGCAGCCCTGCCCGAAGGAAAGAAACATGTTTCGCACACTCCTGGTGGAAGACAACACCACCTTTCGCAAAACCTTGCATTCGATGCTCGAAGAGCAGTTTCCTCTGGTTGAGGTACTGGAGGCCGGTGACGGCAGAGCCGCGATGGGCTCCATAACCGCCCAGCGTCCCGACATGGTGTTCATGGATATCAAGCTCCCCGATGAGAGTGGTCTGGAGCTCGCCTGCCGGATCAAAACCCACGACCCGAGCATCGTCGTCATTATCCTCTCCAGCCACGACCTGCCGGAGTATCGGCAGGCCGCCTACCGTAACGGCGCCAGCTGCTACCTGTGCAAGAAGAACATCGAACCCGATGACATCATCGCCATCATCCAGGGGACCATGTCCTACGGGATCTGGTACTGAGACACCGTCACGATTCCCTCCCAGCGGCACTCAACAGCTGCTCCTGATCCTGAAACAGATGGGCCACCGCAAAGGGCGCCAAGCTTGGCGTCCTGGCGAGAGTTATTCATGGTGGATCATGATTCGGAACACTTATCTAACCACCACAAAGTAACACTCCAGTGGTGACTGACTGCGTAGTCGCATGGGGTCAATTACTAACAAAAAATGGTGCTTGCTAGGGTGTGAACCGCACTGTGAATAGTCAGTAGAACTCTACGCTTCAGATTGAGTTTGAAACGGATAACGGCGCACCGCTTTTCATGTGCCCCGGGTTGATTGGCTGTATTCCGCATTGCGAGTGGGAGTTCAAGAGATGAATAGATTGCATCGAGCCGCGGTTCACGAACGAGCCAGACAGATTGCTGTGTATCTGAGCTGGCTACTGATGGTATGTGGTGTGATGGTAATGGCGAATGTGCAGGCAGCCGCCACCAGCTTCACACTGAATGTAGTGGACCATGCGGGGAATCCGGTAAACGGTTTCCGCTGGTTGGTGGAGGAGGACACCACCTTTGCGGTAACCCCGGGGGTGCATACCACCCAGGCACTGGCATTGGGTTTCCACACCAGCCATAACCCGGTGGTGAAGGAGGGCGAGACCACCACGGCGAGCAGTGTGGTGGTCGATGGCGTGGATGACACGAAGCGCTATTTCGTTTCGGTACTGCCCATCGCCGGCTACAGCAACGGCGGCGCAGAGGTCTCATTCGGTGCGGCGGCTACCACGGTGGTGGTGGCGCAAAATCCGATCCCCACCGCGCAGATCTCGGTGTTCGCCTACGAGGACAAGCAACCGATCAACAACGCACCGGACCTGCCGCAGGAGCCGGGGTTGCCCGGCTTCAACGTATTGCTGTTCGACCCGGCCGGTCAGTATGGCATTGCCGGCGGCCAGGTCTCCAAGGATGCCTTCGGCAATCCGCTGGGCACCACCTATAACGCCGATGGTTCTGTCGCCACTCTGGGCAGCGGCGTGATTGTGACCGATGCCGATGGGGTGGCGCATATCAAGAATCTGGCCCCGGGCAAATACGGTGTGCAGATCGTGCCACCGGCTGGACAGAACTGGATCCAGACCCACACCATCGAGGGTACCCACACCATCGATGCCTGGGTCAAGGCGAACGAGCCGAGCTACTTTACCGAGTTTGGCCCTCCGGGCCATCACGTCTTCATCGGTTTTATCCGATCCTTTGACTGCTTTACTGCGGGAGCCACTGCACCCGCCGGCTATTGTGACGGCGCACCGACACCCGGTACCAGCACGGTGAGCGGCCGCATTGTCAATCAGCACATGTCGCGTCCGCCAGATTACGCCATGTTCAATGGCCAGCCGTTCCCCGGCTGCTGGATTGGACTGAACGACGGCACGGGGGCCTCCGCCAAGGGGATCTACGCGAGACCGTGCAACGGTGACAGCACCTTCACCATCAACAACGTTGCCCCTGGTAATTACAACCTGGTGGTATGGGATAACGCACTCGATATCATCTTTGCCACGGTAGCCATCACCGTGCCGGACAGTGGTGACCTCATCCTGGGTGACGTACCGGTATTCAACTGGAACCATCGCTCGGAGCATACAGTATTCTTCGATAGCAACCAGAACGGCTTCCATGATCCTGGTGAGCCAACACTCGGGGAGAATCAATCGACCATCAATCTGCGTTTTCGCGATGGTCGCATCTATGATTCACGCAACATCGATCCATCGGGAGAGGCCCCTTTCGACGAGGTATTCCCCTTCTTCAACTGGCTGGTTGCCGAAGTCGATTACACCAAGCTGAAACCGACCGGTGTTACGGTGACGGTGGACAACGGCGGGGCGGTGGTACCGGGTGAGGTACTCAATCCGCAACCGCAGAACTGTACCCAAGCGGATATCAATGCAGGAAACTGCACCACGCTGGGGGCGCCGCTGATCAATCCCAACACCGGCGACAATCTGTCGCGCACCGAGACAGGTCCGGTGCTGTTGGAGGCGTTCCAGGGCTTCCTCGGCCAGACCAACCGCTTCGAGTGGGGCAAGGCCAACTATGGCCCGGGTGAGAATGGCGGTATCACCGGCATCGTCCACTACGCGGTGACCCGCGCTGAAAATGACCCGGCCAAAGCTGTCGCCGAACAGTGGGAGCCGGGCATTCCGCGTATCCAGGTGAATCTCTACGCCGATAACGGCACGGGCGGCATCGTCGATCAGAATGGCGATGGCATCATCACCCCGCCCGACGTGGACAACTATCCGCTCGGCAATTTCCCCGGCCCCGAAGATGTCGATAACAATGTCATTGGCACCTTCGACCTGGGCGATGCGTTGCGCGTCGCCCATACCGACAGCTTTGACGACAGCCATCCCACCGGTTGCCAGGGCGATGTCTACAGCGTGGATGGGGTAGCACTCGACTGTTACGACGGTCTGCGCAACTTCAATCAGGTACGCCCCGGCGTGTTTGACGGCGGTTACGCCTTCGGTTCGGCAAATCCTGCCGATGCGCCGCTGCCGGCAGGCAACTACATCGTCGAAGTGGCGGTTCCCAACGGTTACAAGATCATCAAGGAGGAGGACAAGAACGTTGAGATTGGTGATGCCTACACACCTGCGCCGCTGATGCTGCCGCCGGTTTGTGTGGGTGATCCGCACACCGTGCCCGCCTATCTCAGCCTGCAGACCGACGACACCGGCACGCCCTATCCGG
This sequence comes from Gammaproteobacteria bacterium, assembly GCA_036401755.1. GTDB lineage: Bacteria > Pseudomonadota > Gammaproteobacteria > Thiohalomonadales > Thiohalomonadaceae > DASWUD01. The sequence continues at coordinate 25,231 of DASWUD010000177.1, read as the reverse complement.
GGATCGCCGCCGCCGATTTGATCGCCGCACCGTTCGCCGGCATGACCCGCTCGCTGTGTGATCGCAAGCAGATCCGCCTCAGCCAGGGGCAGAATGCCGCGGTCGATTTCTTCCTCTTCACCGAAACGCCCAAGGCGGCGATGGTGCAGGGCTTCATCCTCAACGATCTGGGCAACGAGTTTAATCCCAACTCACCCAACTTCGGCGAGAAGTACGCACCGCCCTGGCTGCCGGTCTCGTTCCGCGACTGGACCGGTAAAGAGATCGCGCGTGTGCATGCCGACGAGTGGGGGCTGTACAACGCCGTGCTCCCCTCCACCTACAACGTGCACATCCCGATGCCGTCCGGTGTATCGCCGAACATGATCACCGCGTGCATGAACGACGCCGGACCGATCCCAAATCCGGCCTACGATGCGGTGAACAATCCCAACGTGCCGCAGACGATCGTCGATCCCTACTACGATCGCCGCTACAGCCAGTTCTGCTACACCTTCCAGTACATGCCCGGTGCTACCACTTATCTGGATACTCCGGTGCTGCCCATCGCCGCCTTTACGGGCGCAGGTAGTCCGCTCGACTGCGAACAGCCTGATGGTGCGCCGCTGGTGCATGCGGTGACAGGACCGAATGGCAGCGGGCCGCTGGTAAACGAAGGCGAGACCCTGACCATCATCGCGGTGGGTGACATGAGTGTGCCCAATCCCGCCTATGACGGCGTCACCGTCACCAATCCCACCATCACCCGCCACTATGGCTTCGGTAATGGACAGGGGACCATCACGCTGGGTGGCATAGCGCTGACCAATGTGAACTGGAGTGACGGGATCATCACCGCAACGGTACCCACCGGTGCAGTGACCGGCCAGCTGGCGATCAGCCGTGCCGACGGTGTCTCTGCACCGAGTGGCGTCACGGTGACGGTCGGCCCGCTGCCCAAGGGGGTCACGGCACTTTACGTGCAGCCCGATCCGACTCCGGGCGCCACCCCGATCCAGAATGCGATCGATCTGGCCGGCCCCAGTGATCTGATCATCGTGGCTCCTGGCACCTATGACGAACTGGTAGTGATGTACAAACCGGTACGTCTGCAGGGCTGGGGCGCATACTCCACGATCATCAATTCGCGCAAGGCACCGGCTGAAAAGCTGCAGAAGTGGCGCAACAAGGTCAACACGCTGCTCTCCGTGGGGGCGTTCGATCTGCTGCCGGGACAGACTGCGGGTTTCAACGCGCCAGACAATGAACCGATCCTGTTCGTGGACGGCGAGGGTGCCGGCATCAGCGTGTTCGGCAAGAACAGCGGTCTGAACCGCAACCGCTTCCGTAACTCCAACAATGCGCGCATCGACGGCTTCACCATCACCGGTGGTGATCAGGGGGGTGCCATCTTCGTCAATGGCTACGCCCATTACCTGGAGATGAGCAACAACCGTCTGATCGGCAATCAGGGCACGTATGGCGGCGGGATCCGTGTCGGCCATGCCGATCTGGTTTCGACGGTCAATAACGTGACGGTCTATACCGACGCCGGCAATGACAACATCAACATTCACAACAACGAGGTGACCGAGAATGGCAGCACCTCGGGTGCGGGTGGCGGTATCGCTCTCTACACCGGTGCTGGCAGTTACCAGGTGAATGCCAACTATGTCTGCGGCAACTTTACCAGCGGCAACGGTGGCGGTATCGGTCATCTCGGCCTGAGTGATAAAGGCCTGATCAGCAACAACTCGATACTGTTCAACCAGAGCTTCAATCAGGGACTGAACTCCTATGGTGGCGGTATCTACATCGGTGGGCAGGCCCCTCTGGCGGGAGCAGGCACGGTGTCACCTGGTGCAGGCAATGTGGTGATCGACGGCAACCTGATCCAGGCCAACCAGGCAGGCGCCGGTGATGGCGGCGGTATTTCGCTCCAGCAGATCAATGGTGGTGACGTGCTGCTGAGCCCGCGCGGTGCCTCCCGCTGGAACAGTGTGGAGATCTTCAACAACCTGGTGGTGAACAACGTGGCAGGTTACGCGGCCGGCGGGATCGCCATGGCGGATGCCCTGCGCGTGGTCATCGAGCAGAACACTGTTGCCCACAACGACAGCACCGCTACGGCAGGCGCAGCCTTTGTGCCGGGCAATCCCAACCAGAGTCTGCCGCAACCCGCAGGTATTGTGTCGCGTGCCCACAGTGACGCGCTCAACGCGTTGATCCCTGCGGGAGCGAACTTCGATGCCTATCGCAACTTCTCCAACCCGGAGCTGGTGAACAACATCATCTGGCAGAACCGTTCCTTCTATTGGTTCTATCAGGGGAATGTGAACAATCCGGAACCGGCAACGTTTGGTTTGGTGCCGAACATCGCGGCGGGTGATGCCGCGGTCTACAGCGACCTGGCGGTGCTGGGATATGCCGGCCAGCTTGCTCCGCGGAACTGTCTGCTCACCGATGCCACGGGTTATCCCGGCAATGTAAGTGGCGATCCCGGCTTTGCCCTCGGCTACTTCAACGGTGATAGCGGCCAGACCGTGCAGCAGACGGAGACCACCAGTGCGATGTCGGCCCAGCCGGCGTTCGATGAGGGCGGCAACTTCATCGATGTGCGCTTCGGTCCGCTGACCCCGGGTGGCAACTATCACCTGAATGCGGGCTCACCGGCCATCGATGCGGGCGACAGCACCATCATCGACAAATTCATCGAACTGACGGTGGATTATGACGGTGCACCACGTCCGCAAGGTACCGCGCCGGACATCGGTGCAGACGAAGTGGCTCCCTAGCCGTATACCCAATGCCCCGGCCGCGCTGGCCGGGGCGGTAACAAGAGAGGGTACGATCATGCAAGCAAACAAGTTAAAGGCGCTCTCGGTGGCACTGGCCATTGCACTCGGCGGCGCTGCCATGAGTGCCGGGGCCGCGGTCTACGTGCAGTGTCCTGGCGATACCAACGGCGACGCCATCCCCGATGGGGCCTACGATCCGAACAAGCTGAAGTGCATGCATCTCACCGGCGGTGACGGTTTCGTCACCATGGCGGATGGCACTCAGCAGTACATCTTCGGCTTCAACGATGTTACCGGCGTGCCCGAAGCCAATGTGATGAATACCGGCATGCTGGCGGCTAACTTCCCGGCACCGACCATCGTGCTCAAGCAGGGGCAGGAGTTTTACCTGTCGCTGACCAATGTGGGCATGGTGATGCGCCCCGATCTGTTCGACCCGCATACGGTCCATTTCCACGGCTTTCCCAATGCGGCGACGGTCTTCGACGGGGTGCCCGATGCCTCGCTTGCCATCAACATGGGTTCGACGTTCACCTACTACTACAACCTGGTCGAGCCCGGCACCTACATGTACCACTGCCATGTAGAAGCCACCGAGCATATGCAGATGGGGATGCTGGGCAATCTCTATGTGCTGCCGATCCAGGATGAACTGCCGGCGGGAACGACCTTCGGCAATGGCTTCGTACATCAGGCGGGTTACAAATACGTTTACAACGATGCCGACGGCTCTACCCGTTATGACGTGGAGTATCCGATCCAGATCGGCTCGTTCGATCCGGATTTTCATGCGGCGGACCTGAACATCCAGCCGTTGCCGTTTGCAGCGATGCATGACCGTTATCCCATGCTCAATGGGCGCGGCTACCCCGATACGCTGAATCCGAATCCACTGCCCGCACCCGCGGACAATGTGAATAACGGAAAGCAGTCACAGCCGGTGAGTTCACTGATCACCGCCACCGTCGGGCAGAAGATCTTGCTGCGCATCTCCAATCTCAATGTGACCAACTTCTACACCCTCACCGCCGCAGGCCTGAACATGCGTGTGGTCGGCACCGGGGCGCGTCTCATGCATGGTCCCGATCCCGACGGTGCCGGACCCTTGGTGGGAAAAGATACCTCCTTCGACACCATGTCGGTAACGCTCGGTGGCGGCGAGGGGGTCGATGTGATCATCGATACCACCGCGGTGACGCCCGGTACCTACTTCCTCTACACCACCAACCTCAACTATCTCAGCAACGATGCCGAGGATTACGGCGGCATGATGACCGAGATTCACATCAATCCGTTGATTTGAGATCAGGAGCGAGAGCATGAACAGTAGAATCGACAAGAGCGCGTGGCTGACCACGGTAGTTGTGGCGGTGCTGTTGCTGTTGGGGGGGACGGGGGCGCATGCCGCCATCGATGGCCTCACCGGACCCACCTTCAATCTCACCGCTTCAGCTAGCTACATCGATACCCCCGATGGCGCCAGGGTGTTGATGTGGGGCTATGGCCCCGTCGGCGGGGTGATGCAGTATCCCGGTCCGACCCTGATCGTCAATCAGGGTGACACCGTCACCATCAATCTGACCAATCAGCTGCCGTTACCGGTCTCGATGGTGTTTCCGGGTCAGGAGGGGGTGGTTGCCACGGGTGGCACCACGGGCCTGTTGACGCAGGAGAGCAACGCCCCGACGGCGGTCACGCCCGGCGACATGGTGACCTACACCTTTGTTGCCAACCATCCCGGCACCTATACCTACAGCAGCGGCACGCGCCCCGACCTGCAGGTGGAGATGGGGCTGGTGGGGGCGATTATCGTGCGCCCCAACGGTGCTCCCAAGCAGGCCTACAACTCTGCGGCCACGGCGTTCGATCATGAGTATCTGTTCCTGCTCACCGAGATCGACCCTGCGCTGCACGTCCTGGCCGAACAGGCTACGGCCGGAGTCATCACGTTCGATGCCATCGATACCACCAGGGCCAAGCCGGTGCTCTGGTTCATCAATGGCCGCAATGGTCCCGATACCCTGGCGGCGGCAAACATCGCCTGGATGCCCAATCAGCCCTACAACTGCCTGCCGCGCATCCATCCGGGTGAGAAGCTGCTGCTGCGTCTGGTCGGCGGCGGACGCGAAATGCATCCGTTCCACACCCACGGCAACAATACGATGCAGATCGCCCGCGATGGCCGCCTGCTCGAAAGTGCCCCCGGGGCCGGTCCCGATCTCGCCGTGGATGACTACACCACTACCGTCATGCCCGGCGCCACCTACGATGCGCTCTTCTCCTGGAACGGTGCTGGATTGGGCTGGGACATCTACGGCCACGCCGCCAGCGATCCGCTGCAGCCGGGAGAGTATGCGCCCGATCACGGCAAGCCGTTGCCGGTGACGCTGCCCGAGACCCAGGACCTCACCTTCGGCGGGTTCTATAGCGGCAGTCCGTTCCTCGGTGCCTTCGGTGTGCTGCCGCCCGGTGAAGGCGGGCTGAACGCCAACGGTGGGCTGTTCTACATGTGGCACTCCCACACCGAACGTGAACTCGTCAATTTCGACATCTTTCCCGGGGGGATGATGACCATGCTGATCATCGAGCCACCTGGTGTCCCCATTGAATAAGCAGCCCCCAACACGGGAGGAAAATACTGTGAACCGGAATGCGATGAAAAAGAAGCTGTTGGTGACGTGTATGGCGCTGGGCGGAGGATTGCTCCCCGGCCTGGCAAGCGCCGCGACATTTTATCTCTGTGCAGGAACCACCACGGTGAGTATGCCCGATGGTACCCCGCCCATCACCATGTGGGGCTACGCACTGGATGACGATGCGGATCTGACAAATGGCTGCGGCGGTGCGGTGCAGAGCCCCGGCCCGCTGCTGACCGTGCCCTACGACGATCCCGATCCGAGCGTGACGATCTATTTGCGCAATGACCTGCCGATCGATACTTCGGTGATGGTGCCGGGACAGGGCGGGGCGCTGACACCCGTCTTCTCCGCCCCCGATGCGCAGGGACGCGTGCGGGCCACCTCCTTGACCCAGGTGACAGCCCCAGGGGCCATCGGTACCTATTCCTGGAGCAATTTCAAACCGGGTAGCTTCACCTATCACAGTGGCACGCACATGGCGGTGCAGGTGCAGATGGGCATGTATGGCGCCATGAAGAAGGATGCGGCGCTCAACACGGCCTATGCGGGGGTTCCCTACGATCAGGAGGCGATCCTCTTCTATAGCGAAATCGATCCCGCACTGCACGCTGCGGTGGCGGACGGCAGTTATGGAACGGCACCAGGCCCCACCAGCACCATCAATTATCAACCGAAATATTTCCTGATAAATGGTGCCCCTTATGGAGCAGGCAACACCCCGCTGCCGGCCGCCAGCGTGGGACAACGCACATTGCTGCGTCTCTACAACATGGGCCTGCGCACCGTGGCCCCCACTCTGCTCGGAGAGTATGTGAAAGTGGTCGCCGAGGATGGCCGCCCCTATCCCTACGCCCGTGAGCAGTACTCGCTGATGATGACTGCGGGCAAGACTCAGGATGCGATCATGACGGCAGCGCACAATGGCACCTATGCAGTCTATGACCGCATGCTCAATCTGAGCAGTGGGGCGATGGCACCGGGTGGCCTCTATGCCTTCCTCAACGTGGGGGATGTGGCTGCGGGTACGCCGATCGCTCTCCCCGACAGCTACACGGTGGCAGAGGATACGCCGTTGACCGTTGATGCAGTGCTGGGTGTACTCAGCAACGATAGCGATCCCAACGGTCTAACGCTGACCGCCGCTCTTGCCGGTGCGGTATCCCAGGGCAGCGTCACACTCAATCCGACAGGTGATTTCGGCTACACACCACCGGCCAACTTCAATGGCACCGCTTCGTTCACCTACACGGCGAGCAATGGCACGTTGTCGAGCACTCCGGCAACCGTCACCATCACGGTTACGCCGGTGAACGATCCTCCCGTGGCCGCAGATGATGCCTACAGTCTGGTTAGTGGAACGGCGCTGACTGTTGCCGCTGCAGGGGTGCTGGCCAACGACAGCGATGTGGATGGTGACCCGCTCAGTGCCACCCAGGTGACCGCACCAGTCAATGGTACCCTTTCGCTGGCCGCTGACGGGTCGTTCAACTACACACCCAATGCCGGCTACTCAGGTAGCGACAGTTTCACCTATGTAGCCAACGATGGTGTGGTCGATAGCAATGTGGCGACGGTGACGCTGAATGTCACTGCGGCGGTGAATCAGCCCCCCATCGCAGTCGATGACAGTGCAACGATTACCATGAATACCTCGCAGGTGATCGCCGTGTTGGCCAACGACAGCGATCCGGACGGTACGTTGGATCCCGCAACGGTCACACTCACCTCCCTGCCTGGCAAAAAAGGTAACACCGCAACGGTCAACACCGACGGCACCATTACCTTCACCCCGCGCACCAGTTTCCGCGGTTCCGACACCTTCACCTACACCGTGCAGGACAATCAGGGTGCTGTCTCCAACCGCGCTACGGTGCGGGTGAATGTGGTCCGATGACCATGGAAAGGAGTGATCTCTTGAAGCGAATCAAAGCAGGGATTGTGGTTGCGCCTCTGGTGCTGATGCTGTGCGGATGCGGTGGCTCGTATTACAGCAACCCCGACAATGCCGATGATGGGCGGGTCGAGGTGCCGTCACAGCCATCCGCATCCGACGCGAGCGATGTGCTGGAGCGGTGGGGTATCGAGTACCACGGTGTGCGCCTGACCGCGGCGGGCTACCTGCTCGATTTCCGTTACCGGGTGAAGGATGCCAAGAAGGCGGCACCGCTGCTGGACCGGCATGCCAAGACCTATGTCATTGTGGAGAAGAGCGATGCCAAGCTGGGGGTGCCGGTCTCGGACAAGATCGGCGCGCTGCGTTCCAGCACCAAGAACATCCATGAAGAGAACAACTACTTCATCATGTTCAGCAACCCGGGGCGCCATGTGCAGTCGGGCGATCGCGTAAGGGTCGTCATCGGTGATCTGGTAACAGAGCCGCTTACGGTGATGTAAAGGAGGGCGAACATGAAGCGAATGGTGATGTCACTCGGTGTTGCCTGGTCGATGGCGTTGCCGCTGTACGGCCAGGGGGCAACTGTCGGGAGTGAGCTGGCTGGTGTGCTGGATACAGCCACGCCCGAACAGCCGGTGCCGATCATTGTTCGCTTCACGGGTCGTCTTGATCCCAACAGCTTTGCCACGCTGCCGACGGCACAACGGAGCGAGCAGCTCATTCGTGCCCTGCAGCAACAGGCCGAGCGGTCGCGGGCACCACTGCACGACTTCCTCGCCGCCAACGGCGCAAGCGAAGTGAAGCCGCTGTGGCTGATCAATGGGATGGGCGTTACCTTGCCGGCGCGTGCGGTGAAACAGTTGAGCAATCAGGCCGGCGTGGAGAGCCTCACCCTCGATGCCACGCTCGCCGTCGCACAAACGACCCAGGCGAGCGCGGCCCCGCCCGAGTGGAATCTGACACTGATCGGCGCCGACACGCTGTGGCAACAGGGATATAGCGGCCAGGGCGTGGTGGTGGCCTCCATGGATACCGGCGTCGATGCAGCGCATCCCGACCTGGGTCCCCGCTGGCGCGGTGGCACCAACAGCTGGTACGACCCGAACGGCGAACATGCCACCCCCTATGATGTTCATGGTCACGGAACCCAGACCATGGGGGTGATGGTGGGCGGCGATGCGGGTGGCAGTTCGATCGGCATGGCGCCAGGCGCCCACTGGATCGCTGCGAAGATATTTAACGACGCGGGGATCGCCAGCTACAGCGGCATCCATCTCGCTTATCAGTGGCTGCTCGATCCCGATGGCAATCCAGCGGTGAACGATGCCCCCCAAGTGGTCTCCAACGCCTGGGGACTGACCGATGCCATCAATAGTTGCGTGGGTGAGTTCCAGGCCGACATCGATGCACTGCGTACAGTGGGCATTGCCCTCGCCTATTCAGCGGGCAACGCCGGCCCTGCGGCGGCGACCAGTGTCAGCCCGGCCAACTATGCCGGCAACCTATCGGTGGGCGCGGTCGATGATCTGCAGGCCGTGGCATCGTTCAGCAGCCGCGGGCCCTCCCCGTGCGACGGTGCGTCGTTTCCGTCGGTTGTCGCACCGGGCGTCAACATTCACACCGCCGATCTCACGTTCGGGGGATTGATCCCCGACTCCTACATCAACACCTCCGGTACCTCATTTGCGGAGGCCCACGTGGCGGGTGCCCTCGCCTTGTTGAAGAGCGCCTTTCCCCAGGCGAGTGGCTCGGCCATCGAGACGGCGTTGCGCGATGCAAGCCGTGATCTCGGAACTCCCGGGGTGGATAACGACAGTGGTCATGGCCTTATCGATCTGGCGAGCGCCCAGCAGTTGCTGGCGCAGCAGGGTGCTGCGGGCAGCTTGAGTTTTACTGCTGAAAATTACAGCGTCACAGAGAATGGCGTGGAGGTGCGGATCACCGTGACGCGCAGCGGCGGCAGCAGTGGTGCGGTCAGCGTCGTGTACGCCACGGGCGATGGCACGGCACTGGCGGGGGCGGACTACGTGGCCACCTCCGGTGTCCTGCAATTCGCGGCGGGCGAAACCAGTCGTGATGTTGCGGTGCCCATCGTCGATGACACGGTGCACGAGGCGGACGAGAGCCTCACCCGGACACTGACCAATCCCAGCGGCGGCGCGACGCTAGCCTGGCCCGCCAGCGCGGTGCTGACCATCGTCGATAACGATGTGGCGGCTGGCGATGCTGATGGTGACGGCTACACTGTGATGAATGATTGCAACGATAGCGATGCCACGATCCATCCGGGGGCGATCGAGATCAAGCATGATGGCATCGATCAGGACTGCAACGGCTACGACCTGACCATCGATATCAGCAAGGCCGAATTCGATGCGCGGCGTACCACGCTGACGGTGCAGGCCAGTAGCGCCTTGGGCAGCAATGCCGCACTGCAGCTCGTTGGTTACGGGGCGATGAAGTGGAACAAGTCCAGCAAGAGCTGGACATTTTCCACCACCACCGCGACCGATCCGGGCAGCGTCACGGTACAGGGCATCGAGGGAAGTGAGCAGCGCACCACAACACGACGTTGATGGGTGCAGGAGAGAGACTTCAGATGTGGATGAAGAAGGATGAGAGGAAAATCGCCCGATGGCTGCTGCTGACAGGATTGATGCTACCGGCGGGCGTGGTGCTTGCTGAGCCGCCAGGCGAGCTGCAGGATGGTTATCTCCAGGCGGCGGCGGCAGCACAGCGTGGCGACTATGTGGTCGCCTACTGTTTCTGGCACCCGCTTGCCGAGCAGGGCGACGCCGAAGCGCAATATGCGCTGGGTTGGATGTACCACAACGGCTACGGCCTGGTCAGTGACGACGAGAAGGCCCGCTTCTGGTGGGAGAAGGCGATTGCCCAGGACCATGCGGAGGCGATGTTCTCACTCGGTACGCTCTACAGCGTGGGGAGCGAGACCATCGAGCGCAACAATGTGGCGGCGATGAAGCTGTGGGTACGCGCCGCCGAGGCCGGTAATGAGAATGCGCGCTTCGCCCTGCGTGAGCTGGTGCAGCGTAATCTGCCGGAACTCAAGTCACTGACCAGCCTGATACGGGCGCAAGACCCCCACCTCCTCGGTGACCCGCCGAAGCCTGCTGCCCGGATGCCGAAGAAAAAGGCGGCAAAGGAACAGAAGACAAAAGAGGGCACCGTGGCAGTGCTCCCCGAGGGGGGAGGCGAGAGTGCCACGGCGGCGCAGTTGCAGCGCAGCGACAAGTAGTTAGCAATCTCGGAACGTTATCCTATCCAGCAAGGGGCCGTTGTGCAGAGCGGCCTGCCCTTCACTGAATCATCAGGTTGGCTACCACCGGTGCCTCTTCCACGACCTTCGGCTCCATCAGCGATTTGATGCGATCGACATAGGCCTGGGTCTCGCCCGGCAGTCGCTGCCTGATGTCATAGTAGGAGCGTACCCGCCCGGTTCTAGCATAGGCATTGCGTACCCGCTGAAAACCGGCATTGTAACTGGCCAGGGTCAACAGGAAGCGATCGTCGCCATGCAGCGCACCATTCCACATCTGATAGAGGGTGAGGTTGTAGTAGATCCCCGCTGCGATATTCCAGCGCGGCGTGTAGATGTCATTAAAGTAGGGGTGCTGCAGACGCACCTCGTAGAAGGTGCGCGGCAGCAGCTGCATCACCCCGAGCGCACCGGCATGGCTTTCGGCCTGCGGATTCAGCAGTGATTCGGCGACCGCCTGCGCCTTGAACCAGCGCCAGTCGACGAAGGGGCCAAAAAAGCGTTGCGAATAGTGCTGGAAGTAGCTGTCGTATTTGGTGTTGTAATCGTCCACACGCAGCGGCAGGTTGACTGTCTCTGCCTGGGTCTGCAATGGCGCCACCAGGAGAGCCGCGGCGCTCAGGCACAGCGAGAGGGTGGCGGCGCGCATGACGCCGCACCGGCCAGGGGCCGAGGCCGGTTTGCATTGTGGGTTGTCTGTCCGCATCTATATCGATTCCGTTACTGCAGGCAAGAATAGACGCTGGATCGCTAATGTCTGCGGTACTGGGGTTTTCAACCCACTCGGCATCCCTGTGCCTTCTGGGGGCATGTCGCCACTGTGTTTCAATGCCACCTTTGCTACCATCGCGCCATGAATGCCATAGAGCTCAATATTTTTTCCAGCCGTATCGAGGCGGTGTGCGACGAAATGGGCGCGGTGCTGCGCCGCAGTGCCTTCTCACCCAACATCCGCGACCGCCTCGACTTTTCCTGCGCCATCTTCGACGCTCGGGGCGCGCTCTGCGCCCAGGCGGCGCACATTCCGGTCCATCTGGGCAGCATGGCCTATGCGATGGGCGATATCGTCAACGCTCTGACCTGGCGCGACGGTGAGATGGTGGTGGTCAACGATCCTTTTCTGGGGGGGACCCACCTGCCCGATGTGACCGTGATCGCGCCGCTGTTTGTGGCAGGGGAGTGTGTCGCCTTCGTTGCCAACCGCGCCCACCATGCCGATATCGGCTCCGACACCCCCGGCTCGATGCCCATTGCCACTACCCTGACCGAGGAGGGGGTGGTCATCCCGCCGACGGTACTGGTGCGCGACGGCGAGCTGGATCGCGCTCTGCTGGTGGCATTGTTGGGCGAGGAGGAGGGGCGCCACGAACTGCACGGTGACTTTGCCGCGCAGGTGAGCGCCAACCGTGCCGGACTGCGCCAGTTGAAGGCGCTGGTGGAGCGTATTGGTCTTGCACAGTGGCATAACGACATCGCCGAACTGAACGACTACGCGGAGCGACTCGCCGAGACGGCGCTGCGTGCCATTCCCGATGGTCGCTACCTCTTTAGCGATTGTCTGGATGACGATGGTGTGGGTGGACGCGAGCTGGTCATCACGGCCAGCGTTGCGGTAGAGCAGGGGCGCATCCATGTGGATTTCAGCGGCACGTCAGCGCAGACCGCCGGTAACGTCAATTGTCCGCTCTCCGTGGCGGCGGCCGGCGTCTACTACGTGTTGCGTTGCCTGATGCCGCCGCAGACCCCGGCGTGTGCCGGTGCCTTCCGACCCATCACCCTCGCAGCACCGCGCGGCTCGCTGCTCAACGCCGTGCGACCGGCAGCGGTGGCGGCAGGCAATGTGGAGACCAGCACGCGCGTGGTCGATGTGCTTTGTGGTGCACTGGCACAGGCACTGCCCGCGGCGATCCCGTCGGCGAGCCACGGCACCATGAACAATCTGGCGATGGGCGCACGCGGCGCGCAGCGCTGGGACTACTATGAGACCATCGGCGGCGGGATGGGGGCCGGCGCGCAGGGAGGCGGCCTGAGCGGTGTGCAGACCCACATGACCAACACCCTTAACACGCCTATCGAGGTGCTGGAGCGCCACTACCCGCTGCGGGTGCGCCGCTATGCGCTGCGGCGCAATTCAGGAGGGGCGGGGGCGCGGCGCGGCGGCGATGGTCTGATCCGCGAGTTTGAATTTTTGGCCCCCGCACAGGTGACGCTGCTCACCGAGCGTAGGATCCACGCCCCCTGGGGGTTGGCCGGCGGGGGAGATGGGGCATGCGGCGAGAACCGGCTCAACGGCGAGCTGTTGCCAGGCAAGTGCAGTGTGGTGGTGAAAGGGGGCGATCGCCTGACCATCGCCACCCCGGGCGGCGGTGGCTGGGGCGCGGCCGGGAAACAAGATTTAACATAACAAGGGTGAAATGATGCGAGTATTTTGGGTGATGGTGGCGGTACTGGCGCTGCACGGCTGTGTCAGCGGTGTCGCGGCCGGTTATGGGCAGGGCGGGCGTGATGCCGAAGGGCGCACCTACCAGGAGGCGCGCACCGACAACCATCTTGCCGCGGCGGTGAACGCCGCGCTGGTGCGTGACAAGTCGCTGCCGGCCCTCGACATCGATGTGCAGGCACGCAATGGGGTGGTAACCCTGCAGGGACAGGTGCCCAACCGCGAGGTGGCACTGCGTGCCGTGGCGGTGGCGAGCGGCGTGCCCGGTGTCACCGCGGTGCATGATCAGCTACGCATCGCCCCCTAACCGATTCGACAGGAGAGAACGCTGATGTGCGGCATTTGCGGTGAACTGCGTTTCGATGGGCGCCCCCCGGCACTGGGCGCCATCGAACGCATGCTGGAGAAGCTGGAGCGGCGCGGTCCCGATCACGGCGGCAGCTTCTCCGACGGGCCGATCGCCTTCGGCCATCGCCGTCTGGCGATCATCGACCTCTCGCCGCGCGGCAACCAGCCGATGGTCGACAGCGCGCTCGGGCTGGTGCTGGTGTTCAACGGCACCATCTACAACTACAAGGAGCTGCGCGATGAGCTGCGCGGTAAAGGCCACCACTTCTTCTCCGACGGCGACAGCGAGGTGATCCTCAAGGCCTATGCGGCGTGGGGCGAGCAGTGCGTGGAGCGACTGCACGGCATGTTCGCCTTCGCCATTTGGGATCAGCAGCGCCAGTCGCTGTTTCTGGCGCGCGATCGCCTTGGCATCAAGCCGCTCTACTATGCCCACGATGGCCAGCAGCTGCGCTTTGGCTCCAACATCCAGGCGCTGCTCGCCGGTGGCGGCGTCGATACCTCCATCGATCCGGTGGCGCTGCATCATCAGTTTACCCTGCATGCGGTGATCCCGGCGCCGCGCACCATCCTCAACGGCGTGCGCAAGCTCGCGCCCGGCCACACCCTCACCATCGCCAAGGATGGCACCACGCAACTGCGCCGCTACTGGCAGCTCTACGCCACCCGTCCCGCGCAGCCGCGCAGCGAGCAGGAGTGGACCGAGCAGATCCACGCCGCGCTGCGCGAGGCGGTGAAGCGCCGCCTCGACATCGCTGACGTGCCGGTGGGGGTGCTGCTCTCCGGCGGCCTCGATTCGAGCCTGCTGGTGGGACTGCTGGCCGAGGCGGGGGTGAAGGAGATCCTCACCTTCTCCATCGGCTTCGAGGATCAGCCCGAGGAGCGCGGCAGCGAGTTCGAGTTTTCCGATCAAGTGGTGGCGATGTACGACACCCGCCACCACAAATACAGCATTCCCAACGAGCAGGTGTTGACGCGCCTGCCCGAGGCAGTGGCGCAGATGGCCGAGCCGATGGTGGGGCAGGACGCGGTCGCCTTCTACCTGCTGGCCGAACGGGTGGCGCAGGAGGTGAAGGTGGTGCAGAGCGGGCAGGGGGCCGACGAGGTGTTCGCCGGCTACTTCTGGTACCCGCTGATGGATGCCGAGCACGGCAGTGATCTGGAGCGCTTCGCACGCCACTACTTCGACCGTCCCCACAGCGAATTTCTGGAGACGGTGAGCGCCGACTATCGCGGCGAGGATCACACCGCGCGGTTGATCGAGTCGCTGCTGGCCGAGCCCGGCGCCGATAGCTTCATCGACCGCGTGCTGCGCATGGACACCACCACCCTCATCGTCGATGACCCGGTGAAGCGTGTCGACAACATGACCATGGCATGGGGGCTGGAGGCGCGCGTGCCGTTCCTCGACCAAAAGGTGGTGGAGCTGGCGATGCAGCTGCCGCCGTCGATGAAGCTCGGGCCGCAGAGCGGCGATGCCAAGCATGTGCTGAAGCGCATCGCGCGCGGCCTCATCCCCGACGCGGTGATCGACCGCCCCAAGGGCTACTTCCCCATGCCGGCGCTGAAGTATGTGCGCGGCGAGTTCCTGGAGTTCATGCGCGCCATCCTCGATTCCCAGGCGTGCCGCAACCGCGGCCTGTTCCACCGCGCCTACGTGGATAAACTGCTGGCCAATCCCGACGACGAGGCCCACTTCACCAAGCTGCGCGGCAGCAAGCTGTGGCACCTGGCGCTGCTGGAGCTGTGGCTGCAACTCAATGTGGACCCCAGGTAACGGCCCCCCTTGAATTGGTGAACTCTGGCCGCCATATTTGGTCAAACCCCCATTCCCAGCAGAGGCTTTACCCAATGGATGTTCTTGAGCGCATCGACCAGCAGGTCAAAGAGAATCCCATCGTCATCTACATGAAGGGGACCCCGCAGATGCCCATGTGCGGCTTCTCCAGCCGCGCCGCACAGGCGTTGCAGGCGTGTGGTGTCGAGTTCGCCTATGTCAACGTGCTGGCCGATCCCGAGATCTTCCAGAACCTGCCGCGCTACGCCAACTGGCCCACCTTCCCGCAGGTCTACGTCAATGGCGAGCTGATCGGCGGTTGCGACATCACCCTCGAACTGTTCCAGAAGGGCGAACTGAAGCCGATGCTGGAGCAGGCGGCCATGCAGAAAGAAAATCAGTAACGGACGTCATCCCCACGACGTTGTGACCAGAAAGCCGGTACGTGTGACCGGCTTTCTGCTTTTTGGACCTCTCCATGTTCCAAGCCTTAAGAATGTGTTCAGGCTTCAAGCGTATAAATAATCAGCAATCGGATGGCAGGAGGTGTGCCGTGGCAGCTAACGACACGATCAAGGTGTGGGATCCTCTGGTGCGGCTCTTTCATTGGTCACTGGTGGTGAGCTTCTTCATCACCTATTTGAGCGGTGACGAGTGGGAGAGCCTGCACGTGACGGCCGGCTATGTGGTTGCCGGTCTGGTGGCGTTTCGCGTGGTGTGGGGTGTGGTCGGCACGCGTCACGCCCGCTTTAGCGATTTCGTCTTCTCCCCGGCGACCGTGCTGGCCTACCTCAAGGCCCTGGCGGCAGGGCGTGCCAAACGCTATCTCGGCCATAATCCGGCCGGTGGCTGGATGGTGGTGGCGCTGCTGCTGTCGCTGGGGCTAACCGCGCTCACCGGCATGCTGGCCCATGGCACCTTCACCGTTGCGTTCAACCTGATTTCACCGGCCATGGCCCACGATGATGAAGAGGGTGATGAGGGGGATGAGCTGTTCGAGGAGCTCCACGAATTTTTTGCCAACTTCACCCTTCTGCTGGTGGCCGTGCACGTGGCCGGGGTATTGATCAGTTCGGTGCTGCATCGCGAGAACCTGGTGCGGGCGATGATCACCGGGCGCAAGCCGCGTGATCCGGGGAATGACCATGCAGGGTAACAGCGTGCGGGTGTGGGACCTGCCGCTGCGCCTGTTTCACTGGCTGTTGGTGGCGATGTTTGCCCTCGCCTGGTGGAGCAACGGCCATGCGCAACACCTCGACCTCCACATCTTTGCCGGCTACACCATCCTGGCGCTGCTGCTGTTTCGCCTGGCGTGGGGTTTTACCGGCACCCACCATGCACGCTTTCGCTCCTTCGCCTACGGCAAGCGCACTCTCCTCGCCTATCTGCGCGACCTGCGCAGCGCGCGCCAGCCCCATTACCTCGGGCACAATCCGGCCGGGGCGTGGGCCATCTTCACCATGCTCACGTTGCTGTTGGCGATCGCCGTCAGCGGTCTGATCGTGCTCGGTGGCGAGGAGGGGCATGGGCCACTGGCGGGGTTCGTGTCACTGGAGAGCGGCATCGCCTGGCATGAGTCCCATGCGTGGCTGGCGTGGGCCATGCTGCTGCTGGTGGTGGTCCATCTCGCCGGTGTGGTGGTCGAGAGCCTGCTCCACCGGGACAATCTGCTCGCCGCGATGATCAGCGGCAACAAGCGCGTGCGCGATGCGCAGCCACAGGTCGGCAACCGGCGGGTGGTGGCGGGGGTGATGGCCGTGGCGTGGCTGGGCGCGGCGCTGGCCACGGTGCTCCCCTGGTATCGTGCCGACGCAGACCACCCCTATCAGCCCTTCCCGGGCACCACCCTCCCTGACAACGCCACCTGGCGCAGCGAGTGTGGCGGTTGCCACCAGCCCTACCATCCACAGCTGCTGCCCAAGCGCTCCTGGCAGTTGATGCTGAAGCAGCAGGAGGATCACTTCGGCGAGGCACTCGGGCTGGATGAGGCCACCATCGCCGAGCTGCTGCAATTCCATGAGACCAATGCCGCAGACCACCCGCTGATGGAGGCGGCCTGGTACATCAACCATTCGCTGCGCCGCGACGAGACGCCGTTGCGTATCACCGAAACGCCCTACTGGCGCAAGACCCACGCAGCGATTCCCGAAGAGAGATGGCGCGATCCGCAAGTGAACGGTCGGGGCAACTGTGCCGCCTGTCATAGCGATGCGGAACGAAATACCTTTAGCGACGCGGCGATGCGCCTGCCACGTCCCAACCGATGAGGAGATGGAGTGATGCAACACAGGAAGATGATGAAAATGATACCGCTATTGGCACTGCTGGCCGTGCCGCTGGCCCATGCCGATACCGTGGACGATCTGCTCAAGGGGTATCAAGCCCAGGGGGCGGGCCCGTTCAGTGCCGAGAAAGGGAAGGCGATGTGGAGCGAGCAGCATGCCTCGACGGAGGGAGGCGCGGCGCGCAGTTGCGCCGCCTGTCATGGCGAAAATCTCACCTCGACCGGCAAGCATGCCAAGACCGGCAAGGCGATCGAACCGATGGCCCCCTCGGCCAATCCGCAACGGTTCACCGATGCGGCCAAGGTCGAGAAGTGGTTCAAGCGCAATTGCACCTGGACAGTGGGGCGCGAATGTACCCCGCAGGAGAAGGGCGATTTTCTCAGTTATCTGCGCAAGCAGTGAGAGGAGGTGAAACATGAAACGCCTTGTCGTGATCGGCAGTCTACTGGCGGTGCTGGCAAGCAGTGCGCTCTATGCCGCTGACACAGCAGCGCCCGCCAAGCCGCAGCTTTCTCCCGCCGAACGTTATGCCGCAGAGTGCGGCACCTGTCATCTGGCCTATCCGGCAAAATTTCTGCCGGCGCGCTCGTGGCAGAAGCTGATGGATAATCTGGCCAACCACTTCGGTGACAACGCCGAGCTGGGCGAGGCCGAGCGCCGGCAGATCACCGACTATCTATTGGCGGGCGGTGACAAGTCACAAGACCGTCACGCCTCGCGCTTCGCCGCCTCGGCTCCGGCGGACGAAACGCCGCTGCGCATCAGCGAGCTTCCATATTTCAAGCGTGAGCACCGCGAGATCCCGCAGCGTTACGTCAAGGATAATGCTCAGGTGGGCAGCCTGAGCAATTGTGCCGCCTGCCACACCCGCGCCGCGCAGGGGAGTTTTCGCGAGCGCGAAATTTCCATCCCCGGCATGGGACGTTGGGAAGACGACTGAGGCTCACTGCAAATAAAAAACAAAACAATTTTGGCGCCCTTGGCGCTAATGGCGGTTAATTCTTAATAGGGCGGGTGGCCCACCGATTCGTGCCAGCGGTTGACGATGGCGCAGAACAGGTCGGCGGTCTTTTCGGCGTCGTAGATGGCGGAGTGGGCCTGACTGCCATCCCACTCCAGACCCGCCGCCTGGACCGCGCGTGCCAGCACCGTCTGGCCGTAGGCGAGACCCGCGAGGGTGGCGGTGTCGAAGGTGGTGAAGGCGTGGAACGGATTCTTCTTGTGGGCGGTGCGTTCGGCGGCCGCCTTGACGAAGCCGAGATCGAAAAAGGCATTGTGTCCCACCAGAATGGCGCGGCTGCACCCCTGCGCCTTCAGCTCCTCGTTGATGGGGGTGAAGATGCGCTCCAGCGCCTCCGGCTCCGCCTTGGCCATGCGAAACGGGTTGTAGGGATCGATGCCGGTGAACTCCAGCGAGCGCGGGTCGAGCTTGGCTCCCGGGAACGGCTCGACATGGCAGGCGATAGTGCGATCACGGTAGAGTTGCCCGCTGTGGTCCATGGTAACCAGCACCGCAGCGATCTCCAGCAGTGCATCGGTCTGGGCGTTGAAGCCGGCGGTCTCCACATCGACCACCACTGGCAGGAAACCGCGAAAGCGATCGGCGATACGTTTGGGTGGGTTGCTCTCTGACATGGGGCGCAAGCTTAACGGATCGGGCGCTGTTTTGCGAAACAAGCTCAGGAGATGTGATGCCACAACAAGTTCTGAAATATCTGTTCCTTCTCCTGTCGCTCGCTCTGGCGGCGCAGGCGCAGACGGCGGAGCCGCGTGGGCTGCTCTGGGAGATCACAGCACCCGGGATGGCAACCAGCTATCTCTTTGGCACCATCCACTCGGAGGATGAGCGGGTGCTCGCCCTGCCGTCTCAGGTTGCGACGGCACTGCGCGCCTCTCCTACCTTCGTGATGGAGCTGGTGCCCGATAGCGCGGCTGCGGAGCAGATGGGGCGGCGCATGGTGTTGCCCGATGGGCAGCGCCTCGCCTCTCTGCTGGAGCCCGAGCTCTATACCCAGCTGCTGCATACCGTGGCCGAATACGGTTTGCCTGCCGAGTCGGCGGAGCGGCTCAAACCGTGGGCCCTGGTGATGATTTTCACCATGCCAAAGCCGCGTAGCGGCCTGTTTCTCGATCAGCTGCTTCACGATATGGCGGTGCGTCAGGGCAAGGTGGTGGTGGGGATCGAGAGCGCCGACGAGCAGATTGAGGCATTGGATGGCTTGAGCATGGCGATGCAGATCGAGCTGTTGCGCCATACCCTGGAGCAATATCAGGAGTTGCCCGCACTCACCGAGGCACTGATCGACGCCTGGCTGGAACGCGATCTCGACACTCTGCAACGCCTCGGGGATAGGTCAAACGCCACCTTGCCGGCCGCGCTCGAACAGGCGCTGCAGACGCGTCTGGTGGATGAGCGCAACACCCGCATGGCACAGCGTCTGGTCCCGCTGCTGAAGCAGGGTGGGGTGTTCGTGGCGGTGGGGGCGTTGCACCTGCCCGGCGAGCAGGGGCTCATTGCCCTGCTGCGCGAGCGCGGCTTCACGCTACGCCCACGTTACTGAGCGTTTCAGCGCAGCCGCCAGCGCATCCGCTCCCCGGCGCGCAGCCCCACCAGCTTTTCGTTGCCAAAGGGATAACTGGCCGGGACCTCCCAGCTCTCCTGTACCAGGGTGATCGTTCCCTGATTACGCGGCAACCGGTAGAAGTCGGCGCCGTGGTGGCTGGCAAACCCCTCCAGTTTGTCGAGTGCGCCGGCCTGTTCGAACGCCTCGGCATAAAGCTCGATGGCGGCGTGGGCCGAATAGATGCCGGCGCAGCCGCAGCCGCTCTCCTTGGCCGACTGGGCGTGCGGCGCGCTGTCGGTGCCGAGGAAGAATCTGGGATGGCCGGAGGTGGCTACCTCCAGCAGTGCCTCACGGTGGCTCTCGCGCTTTAACACCGGCAGGCAGTAGTGGTGCGGACGGATGCCACCCACCAGCATGGCGTTGCGGTTGAGCAGCAGGTGTTGCGGCGTGAGGGTCGCGCCCACCTTGTCACCGGCCTCCAAAACGAAGCGGGCCGCTTCGCGGGTGGTGATGTGCTCGAACACCAGGCGCAGCTCGGGAATGCGCTCCAGCAGCGGCGCGAGCACCTGGTCGATGAAGACCCGCTCGCGGTCGAAAATGTCCACGCTGCTGTCGGTCACCTCGCCGTGCACCAATAGCGGCAGCCCCGTCGCGGCCATGGCGCGCAGCGCTTGCTCACACTTGCGCAGGTCGGTCACCCCCGCATCGGAGTTGGTGGTCGCCCCCGAGGGGTAGAGCTTCACCGCGTGGATCATGCCGCTTGCTTTGGCCTTGACGATCTCCTCCGGCACGGTGTTGTCGGTGAGGTAGAGGGTCATCAGCGGCTGGAAATCGGCACCGGTCGGCAGCGCCGCCACGATCCGCTCGCGATAGGCGAGCGCCTGCGCGGTGGTGGTGACCGGCGGTTTGAGGTTGGGCATGACGATGGCGCGGGCGAAGCGCGCGGCGCTGTGCGGCAGCACCGCCGCCAGTGCGGCGCCGTCACGCAGATGGAGGTGCCAGTCGTCGGGGCGGGTGATGGTGAGGGTCTGCATGATTATCTCTCAAGGGAAATTGTGCGTGGCTGACGCAGGTGGCGTGATGACGGATATCGTAACATTGCCACCTCGCCGCATAAATTGCCGACTGGAGAGAACCATGTGGGAAATCGCTGCAATGCTGCTGGTGGCCTTTGTCGGCGGCTGGGTATGGAGCGGCATCATTGCCCGTGAACGGGCCACCCTCGCCGCGCGCCGTGCCTGTGAACGTTACGACCAGCAACTGCTCGATGAGACGGTCGCCCAGGTGCGGGTCTCGCTGCTGCGCACCGCCAGCGGCACGCTCTCGCCCAAGCGTGTCTATCGTTTCGAGTTTACCGCCAACGGTGAGCAGCGCCGCAGCGGCGAGCTGGCCATCCACGGCGGGCGGGTGGTGGATCTCCATCTGCAGCTGGAAGAGTTCACCGTCTATGAGCAGCCGCATCTTCACAAGGGCTGAGCAAGAGATCACAGCCACAGAAGGGGTATTGATGGAAAATGATTTCGCATGTTATTAGAGAGAGTGGCGTTTCAGGCCGCACGAGAATTAACCACTACAATGAGGAGTGATGTGTAATGAGAGTTTCCACGACGGTGATGGCCTGTGCCCTGCTGCTGAACGGTTCCATGGCGATGGCACTCGACCTGGGCGGTTTGAAGTCGAAGGCGAGCGATGCGAGTAACCGCTCGGTGCTGGAGAACGTCAACAAGTCGATGGCCGATCAGCAGGTCAAGGATGGTCAGTTCGAGTTCCTGCCGGGCAAGGCCGAGTTTGCTCCGGGCAACGAGCAGCGCGTCAAGGGGCTGTTGAAGGTCATCACCGATAACTCCAAGGCGCTCAAGCTGGCCTTCCCCAACTACTACGTCAGCGCCATCGGCCACACCGACAGCGACGGCAAGGCGGAAGCCAACCAGAAGCTCTCCGTGGCGCGTGCTGAAAAGGTCTGCAGCGAACTGAAGGCGAAGGGGCTGACGGTGCCGTGCAAACCCTCCGGCGTCGGTTCTTCGAAGCCGCTCGTCTCACCGGAGAAGAGCGCCGCCGACAAACAGCGCAACCGTCGTGTGCTGGTGCAAGTGGGCAAGTAGGGATGTTTCATGATGTTGGGGCAAACTCTGCCCGTGCAGGATTGCCCCAACCCCCTTTAATGTGGAAGAATCAGACACATAGAGCCCTTCTCAGGTATTTGCTAAGTGATTGATTCTGATGGTTACAGACCCAATGTCGGGATTATCCTGACCAACGGAGAGGGGCGCCTCTTTTGGGCGCGCCGTCTCGGGCAGGATTCCTGGCAATTTCCTCAGGGGGGGATCCGTTCTCACGAAACCCCGGAGCAGGCACTCTTTCGCGAGTTGCACGAGGAGATCGGCCTCACCCCCGCAGATGTCGAGATCGTCGCCTCGACGCGCGGCTGGCTGCGCTACAAACTTCCCAAGCGTTATGTGCGTCAGCACTGCAAGCCGGTCTGCATCGGCCAGAAGCAGCGCTGGTTCATGCTGCGCCTGATCGGCGACACCTCCCACGTCCGTTTCGATCTGAGCGATCGCCCCGAGTTCGAGGAGTGGCGCTGGATCGATTACTGGGACCCTATCGAGCAGATCGTCTTTTTCAAGCGGCGTGTCTACGAGCTGGCACTCAGCGAATTCGCGCCCATCCTCTTCCCCGAGCAGCAGTCGCGCCCCGCACGCCACCCGATGCTGGTTCGCCGTTGATATGGCGCAGGGTGGTGCTCTCATGCTGAGTCTGCTGCGCAGTATTGTGCAGGAGGTTAATGCCGCCCGTAACCTCGCCCAGGCGGTGACGATCATCGTCCAGCGCGTCAAGGAGGTGACCTCCGCCGATGTCTGCTCCATCTACTTGGCCGAACCGTCGAGTGGCGATTTTGTACTGATGGCCACCGATGGCCTCAATCCCGAGGTGGTGGGCAAGATCCGCCTGGCGCCTGGTGAGGGACTGGTCAGTCTGGTGGCCGAGCGCGAAGAGCCGGTCAACGTGCCTGATGCCGATAAACATCCGCGTTACCGTCACTTCGCTGAATCGGGCGAGGAGCGCTATCACAACTTCCTCGGCGTGCCGGTGATCCACCATCGCAAGGTGCTGGGTGTATTGGTGGTGCAACAGCACAAGGCACAGACCTTTGGCGAGGAGATGGTGAGTTTTCTTTTCACCATTGCCGCGCAGCTGGCGGGCTCTATCGTCCATGCCGAGGCCACCGGTGGTATCAACGGCATGCAGCCAAGTACGCTGCCGCGCGATTCACGCCCCTTGCCGGGTATCGCCGGTGCGCCCGGTGTTGCCATCGGCACCGCTGTGGTGGTGCATCCCTTCGCTGACATCGACTCGATCCCGGATCGCCATTGTGATGACGTAGAGAGCGAGCGACAGCGTTTCATGGAGGCGCTGCGCACGGTGCATGGCGAGATCGGCGAGATGATGGAGCGCATGCACGGCACACTGCCCGCTGCCGACAGTGCCCTGTTCGATGCCTATCTGCTGATGCTCGACTCCGACAGTTTCAAGGATGGCACACTGGAGCGCATCGGTGCCGGCAACTGGGCAGCGGGCGCGCTGCGCGAAACGGTGCTGGAACATACCCGCGCCTTCGAGGCGATGGAAGACCCCTACCTGCGCGAGCGGGCGCAGGATGTGCGCGATTTGGGACGGCGTGTGCTGCAACGCATCGAGCAGACCCAGCCGCAACAGCAGGAGTATCCGCCCGATACCGTGCTGGTCGGTGAGGAGATCACCGCTTCAATGCTCGCCGAGGTGCCACCGGAGCGTATCGCCGGGGTGATCTCGGTACGTGGCTCACGTACCTCGCACATGGCAATTCTCGCCCGCGCCCTCGGCATTCCCGCGGTGATGGGGGCCGACGACCTGCCGGTGAGCCGCCTGGATGGCCTCACCGTGATCGCCGACGGCTATAGCGGGCGCGTCTTTATCAATCCCGACGAGACGATCCGCAGCGAATTCCGCCGCCTGCAGCGCGAAGAGGCACAGCTCACTTCGGAGTTGCGGGCGATGCGCGATCTGCCGGCGCAAACCCCCGACGGCACCCATGTGCCGCTCTACGCCAACACCGGTCTGCTCTCCGACATTACGCCGTCGCTCAACAGCGGCGCCGAAGGGATCGGTCTCTATCGCACCGAATTTCCCTTCATGATCCGCGAACGGTTCCCCGGCGAGGAGGAGCAGCGCCAGGTCTATCGTCAGGTGTTGGAGGCATTCGCGCCGCGCCCGGTCACCATGCGCACCCTCGACGTGGGCGGCGACAAGGCGCTCCCCTATTTTCCCATCGAGGAGGATAATCCGTTTCTCGGCTGGCGCGGCATCCGCATCACGCTCGACCATCCGGAGATCTTCCTCACCCAGATCCGCGCCATGCTCAAGGCCAACCTCGGCCTTGGCAATCTGCAGCTGCTGTTGCCGATGATCAGTAACCTCAGCGAACTGGATGAATCGCTCGAACTGATTCAGCGCGCGCAAGCAGAGCTCATCGAAGAAGGGTTCGAGCTACCGCCGCCGCGTATCGGTGTGATGGTGGAGGTCCCCTCGGTGGTGTTTCAGGCCGAACGGCTGGCACAACGGGTCGATTTCCTCTCGGTCGGTACCAACGACCTCACCCAATATCTGCTTGCGGTGGATCGTAACAATGCGCGTGTCGCCGACCTTTATGATTCGCTCCACCCCTCGGTGCTCCATGCGCTGGTGGCGATCGTCGAGGGGGCGCACAAGCACGGCAAGCCGGTCAGCGTCTGTGGTGAGATGGCGGGTGATCCGGCCGCAGCGCTGCTGCTGCTCGGCATGGGCATGGACTCGCTGAGCATGAGTGCATCGAGTCTGCCACGTGTGAAATGGGCAATCCGTACCATCTCCTGTGCCCACGGCCGTGAGCTGCTCGACCAGGCGTTGGAGATGGAGGGGGCAAAAGCGGTGCGCGAGATGCTGGAGCGTGTCCTCGACCAGACAGGATTGGGCGGATTGATCCGCGCGGGCAAGTGATTGGTGTAGTGAAACAGAGCAGGCGGCGATGGACACCCTGACCCATGCACTGAGTGGCGCGTTGCTGGCGCGTGTGGTGGCGCCCCACCTGTCGCAGGTGGGCGCGCCCACGCTGCGCCGCGCGCTGGTGGTGGGGGCGCTGAGCGCCGCCTTTCCCGACAGTGACGCGGTGATCGGCCTGGTCAGCGATCAACTCACCTATCTCAACCTGCAT
>DASWUD010000176.1:0-7992 GCA_036401755.1 Gammaproteobacteria bacterium | reverse complement strand
TGACAACATTGCTGGGTTTGCTGGCCGGGGCGATCCAGGGCTATTTCGGTGGGCGTACCGATCTCATCGGTCAACGCATCAGCGAGGTGTGGGGCTCGCTTCCGCGACTCTATCTGTTGATCATCCTCTCTTCGATCTTTTCGCCAAGCATTGCACTGCTGGTGGTGCTGCTGTCGATCTTCGGTTGGATGGGGATGGCCGATTACGTGCGCGCCGAATTCCTCAAGGGGCGCTCCATGGATTATGTGCGCGCGGCCAAGGCGCTGGGGCTCTCCAATCCCGCCATCATGTGGCGCCATCTGTTGCCCAACGCCTTGACGCCGGTGATCACCTTTCTCCCCTTCGAACTGAGTGGGGCAATTCTCGCCCTGACCAGTCTCGATTTTCTCGGTCTGGGGGTGCCGCCGACGACGCCGAGCCTTGGTGAACTGCTGGCCCAGGGCAAGGAGAACATTGAGGCGTGGTGGCTCTCCATGACCACTTTTCTGGTATTGGTGGGGACCCTGGCCTTGCTTATTTTCATCGGCGAAGCGCTGCGTGAATCGCTCGATCCGCGGCGGGGATGAGAAATGGATAGCAACGACTCCGTGCTGTTACAGATCAGTGAACTCTCGGTCGCCTTTGGTGCAGCGGCGACTCCTACTACCGTACTGGACAACATCTCGCTGACTGTCGCCGCCGGGGAGAAGGTGGCGCTGGTGGGGGAGTCGGGTTCGGGCAAATCCGTGACGGCACTTTCACTGATGCAACTCCACGATCGCAGTCAGACCCACTACCTTTCCGGTTCGATTCGTTTTCTCGGCAGGGAGTTGCTGCATGCCCCGGAAAACACCTTACGGGCGGTGCGCGGGCGCGAAATGGGCATGATATTCCAGGAGCCGATGGTGGCGCTCAATCCGCTCTATACCATCGGCGATCAGCTGATCGAGCCGCTGCTGCTGCACGAAGGGTTGGAGCGTGTAGCAGCCAAGCGGCGTGGGATAGCCTTGCTGGAGCGCGTGGGTATCCGTCAGCCAGCGCAGCGTTACAACGCCTACCCGCATATGCTTTCGGGCGGGGAACGGCAACGCGCCATGATCGCGATGGCGCTGGCGTGTCGTCCGCGCCTGCTCATCGCAGACGAGCCCACCACGGCGCTCGACGTGACGATACAGCAGCAGATCCTGTTGTTGTTGAATGAGTTGCAGCGTGAGACCGGTATGGCGGTGCTGCTCATTACCCATGACCTGAATCTGGTGCGCCATTTCGCCGATCGGGTCTGCGTCATGCACCAGGGGCGCGTAGTGGAGGAGCAGAGCGTGGAGCAGCTCTTTACCTCGCCGCGCCACGACTACACTCGCAAGCTGCTGGCCAGTGAACCGGAACGCCTCATCGCGCCAGAGGAGCAGACTGGGCTTGCGCAACAGCCAATCCTGTTGCAGGGCAGGGGGGTGACCTGCCATTTTTCCAGCCATCGCGGCCTGCTGCGGCGGCACAGCGAAGTGATCAAGGCGGTCGATGGGGTGGAGCTATTGCTGCGCAACGGAGAGACGCTGGGGATCGTCGGTGAGTCGGGCTCGGGCAAATCGACACTGGGGATGTGTCTGTTGCAGCTGCAATCCTGTCAGGGAGAGATCACCTTTGCCGGTGGGCGCCTCGACACGAAGCGCGCTGGCGAGCTGCGCCCGTTGCGCCGCCACTTTCAGGTGGTATTTCAGGATCCCTTCTCATCACTTTCGCCGCGCATGAACATCGAACAGATCATCGGAGAGGGGGTGGCGCTGCACTTTCCCGAGCTCGGTGCACGTCAGCGCCGTGAACGCATCGTCGCCATTCTGGAGGAGGTGGGGTTGCATGAATCGATGCTCAGCCGCTATCCGCACGAATTTTCCGGGGGGCAGCGCCAGCGAATTGCCATTGCCCGGGCGGTGGTGCTGGAGCCGCGCCTGCTACTGCTCGACGAACCGACCAGCGCGCTCGATGTTTCGGTGCAGAAGCAGGTGCTGGAGCTGCTCAGGGGGCTGCAACGACGCCACGACATGGCCTACCTCTTCATCTCACACGACCTCAAGGTGATTCGTGCCATCTCCCACCGGGTGATGGTGATGAAGCAAGGTGTCGTGGTGGAGCAGGGCGAAACGGAGTCGCTCTTTGAGAAGCCGCAGCACCCCTATACAAAGGCGCTGCTGGAGGCAGCGCTGTTTGCCGAGGTGCGTGAAGAGGCGACCCGCAAGGGGGACTAGATGCGTCCCGACTGGGCGGTCACATCCACGTAGAGGGTCAGCTTCTGGCCGGGGCGGATGTGTTTGCTGTTCAGCTTGTTCCAGCGCTTGAGGTTGTCCACGCTTACCCGGAAACGCTGCGAGATGGCCGAGAGGGTGTCACCCCGACGTACGGTGTAGCCGATCCGTTGACGGGTGCTCTCCTGCATGGGGTGGACGAAGTCGGGCACGGAACGGGCAGCTGAGGCGCTGCTGTTGCCCTGTCGCCAGACCACCAGGGTCATTCCCGACTTTAGCGGGTCACGTGGTGCCATGCCGTTCCATTGGGCGAGGGCATCGGGTGATACATTATGTTGGCGGGCGATGCCCCACAGGGTATCGCCGCTTCGTACCACGTATTCGATTTTATCGTCGCCGCGTACCGTGCTCTTGGTTTTAATAAGTCGTGCATCGGCGCTGAGGGCATAGTCACGCTTATCGCCACGAGACACGGGGATAAGCAGCCCCTGTCCAACACGCAGTGCGCTTCCCTTGATATGGTTGGCCGATTTGAGGATTGCCGGGGTGGTGCCATAACGCTTGGCGATGGTGCTCAGGGTTTCACCCTTCTTGACACTGTGGTGGTTCCAGCTGATCCGGTCGCTTTCGGGATACGCCTTGAGCCGCTCTTCGAACAGGGCCACCTTTTCGATGGGGAGCATGAGATGGTGCGGGCCGTCGGGATCGGTTGCCCAGCGATTGAAGCCGGGGTTGTAGCGATAGATCTCTTCCATCGAGAGTTCTGCCAGTTCCGCCGCGAGCGCCAGGTCGATCTGCGAGCCCACCTCTACGCGACTCAAAAACGGCTCATCGGGGATGGTGGGGAGCACCACCCCGTTGGCAGGCGGATTGGCGACGATGTTGGAGATGGCCAGCAGCTTGGGCACGTAGCCGCGGGTCTCTTTCGGCAGCTCCAGCGACCAGAAATCGGTCGGTAACCCCTTGGCCTGGTTGCGAGCGATAGCGCGTTTCACTGTCCCTTCACCGGCGTTGTAGGCAGCCAGGGAGAGGAGCCAATCCCCTTCAAACAGCTGGTTGAGCTCCTGCAGGTAGTCGAGGGCGGCCGTGGTAGCGAGAGCCACATCCCGGCGCCCGTCATACCACCAGTTCTGGCGCAGGCCGAAGCGGCTGCCGGTGCCCGGGATGAACTGCCAGAGTCCGGCGGCGCGACCATGGGAGTAGGCGAAGGGCTGGAAGGCGCTCTCCACTACGGGGAGCAGCGCCAGCTCGGTGGGCATGCCGCGTGCTTCGAGTGAATCGACGATGTAGTGCATGTAGGGGGTGGCGCGTTCAGAGACTCGGGTAAGGTACTCCTGGTGGCGCGCGAACCAGAGCTGATCGGGCTCTACGCCTGGCTTCTCCTTGTCGGGCAGTACAAAGCCATGCCGGATACGCACCCAGATATCGTGGGGTTCCTTACAGATCTCCGCAGGAGTCACAGGCTCCCGGCGGGTTACGGGCGGCGCTTTTTCAGGGGCGGAGGCGGGCGGTGGGGCGCTGGCGACCTCTCCTGCGGGGATGGCTCCCTTCATGATGGGCTGCTGGGCGCATCCAGTGAGGATGGCCAAAAGGAGTGCCACCGCTGGGGCTTTTGTTCGTATCGATAGGCGCATGTGGCGCATCATGCCAGCCGTGACGTTCCCCTACAAGTCCTTGATTATTCAATTCATGACATCATTCTCCCTGGGGCAGATGTGGCGAGTCCACGGTTGCGCACCGGTGAGAGCCGCAATTCCATATGCCACCCGCTCCAAAACCCTCCATGTTATGGTACTCAGCTTTCTGCCCGGTGATCTTGTGGGCCGGATATAATTGCCTTCTAAGCAGGGGCAAAGCGTAGCTGCGTCTTTTTTTACCCGGAATCAGAGAGCGTCCTGAATACCATGAAGGGATGGTTCAACACGTATGCCTGCAGTGACAGCCGGCGGGCCCAGCGCCTTTTGGCGGGGTGGTATGACCAAGAGCCTGGCAGGACATTGGCGGTGGCCGAACAGCAGCAGATCAGCGCGGTGCTCACCAACCTGTTCGGCTATCACCTGCTGCAATTAGAGGATGCCCTGCCGTGCGATCTGCTGCTCGATTCGCGCATCCGCCACCGCATGGTGATGGTGAGCCGGGATGGCGTCAGACGGCCGGCCAGGGGTGAGACTGGTCAGTTTATCGGGGAGCCCGATCAGATGCCCATCGGCAACGACACCATCGACGTGGTTCTCTGTCCCCATCTTCTGGAGTACGCTGCGTCGCCTCATGAGGTCTTGCGCGAGGTGGAGCGGATCCTGATTCCGGAGGGGCATGTGGTAATTGCCGGTTTCAATCCCTGGAGTGTCTGGGGGCTTATGCGCCTCTTGACTGGCTGGAATAAGCGTGTGCCTTGGTGCGGCAGGTTCTACAGCAGTATGCGCATTCGTGACTGGCTGGCTCTGCTGGGTTTCGATACTGTCTTCACGCGCACCTTCTTTTTTCGCCCGCCGTTAAGACATGCCGGCCTGTTGCAGCGTCTCGATTTTCTCGAGCGCGCCGGCAGCCGCTGGTGGCCGCGGCTGGGGGGCATTTATATAGTGGTGGCGAAAAAACGCCTCACCACTCTCACACCGATCAAGCCACGTTGGCGTCCGCGCCGCAGTCTGCTGCAGGGCAAACTGCCAGAGGCGACGGCCCGCAGGGACAAACAATGAACGAATGTAATGATCGGGTAGAGCTGTTCAGTGACGGCGCCTGCCGGGGCAATCCGGGGCCTGGCGGTTGGGGGGTATTGTTGCGCTACCGTGGTATCGAAAAGGAGTTGTACGGTGCCGAACCACAGACCACCAATAACCGCATGGAGCTGATGGCGGCGATTAGTGGTTTGGAGAGTCTCAAACGGGCCTGCCGGGTGCGCATCACCACCGATTCGCAATACGTGATGAAAGGGATCACCGAGTGGATGGCCGGCTGGAAAAAGCGCGGCTGGAAGACCGCTGATCGCAAGGCGGTGAAGAATGTGGATCTCTGGCAGCGTCTCGATGCCGCCCTGCGCGATCATCAGGTGGAGTGGCAGTGGGTGCGTGGCCACACCGGCCATCCGGAGAATGAGCGGGCCGATGCCCTGGCCAATCGTGGTATCGATGAAATGCTTGCCAATGCAAAGAGGGGGACGGTCCATGCGACAGATCATACTTGATACAGAAACCACCGGTCTGGAGCCTGCCGAGGGGCATCGCATTATCGAAATCGGCTGTGTGGAGTTGCTCAACCGCAAGTTCACTGGCAACACCTACCACCACTATCTGCAGCCGGATCGGGAGATCGATGAAGGGGCCATCGAGGTCCACGGCATCACCAACGAGATGCTGGCCGACAAGCCGCGCTTTGCCGATATCGCCGGGGAGTTTCTTGCCTTTATCCGCGGTGCTGAACTGGTCATCCACAATGCCCCCTTCGATGTCGGCTTTCTCAACCATGAGCTGAAACTGCTCGATGCGGGACACGGGCGTATCGATGAGTTATGCGGCGTGGTCGATACCCTGGTCATGGCGCGCAAACTCCACCCGGGACAGAAGAACAACCTCGACGCACTGTGCAAGCGGTACAGCATCGACAACTCGCACCGCGAGCTGCATGGCGCACTGCTCGATGCGGAGATCCTCGCCGAACTCTATCTGGCGATGACCGGCGGCCAGACCACCCTCCTGCTGGGCGGCGCACTCGGCAGCGAGGGTGATGCGCGGAGTATCGAGATACAAAGACCGCTGCCGGCCAATCGAAAATCGGGCAAGGTCATCCGGGCGAGCGCTGAGGAGTTACAGCTTCACCAGGAGCGGCTTGCCGCGCTCGACAAGGCGAGTGGCGGTAATTGCCTCTGGAAACGGCTTGGTGATTGAGCATTGGCAGGGCGTTGATGTACTGCGCACCCTCAGGTAATTTTTCACTACCCAACGGAATCCCTTTTTCAGGAACAACGGCAATGTCTTTAAGAATGGCAACTATTATCGGAGTGCTGCTCCTTAGTCCGGTACTCCAGGCAAGCGAACCCAACCCGCTACTCGGCTGCTGGCAATGCAGCAGCGATGGGTCAAAGATGGCGCTGCGATTCGACATGGCCCACTACTTTATCGAGGATGAGCCTCTTGCCTACCGTCACGTCCCCGGGTTCATCGAGATCGCTGAGCCCGACGGCTACTCCCGTTACCCCTACAGTATTGACAATGGCGTGCTGACTATTCACATGGAGGATACCCTCCCGCTCATCTGCCAACGTAGCTCCTGCCCCGGCGCTAAGTAGCAGGTCACCACCTGGCAGCCTCTTTGTACCTGCCGGAGCCGCCAGGGACGGCCCCCGCCTTGTCCCGGCAATAATAAAAAATTCTTATTAATTTCACCTGCAACTCCTGTTTTCAACGGCTACGCTTAGTGATATGTGAATTCTCATGTCACTTGTCTCCCATCCCCTGCGCATCATGCGCACTTCCATGCCCTGTCCCCAGGGCATTTTTTTTGGCAGCGCGTCCCCCTCAGACGGTATGATGGAGATCCCGGCTTTCCTGATGGACCCGCCCGATGTTCAGCTTTGCCCCACGTATCCTCGCCCTGCTGGCATGTACCACCTGGCTGCTTGTCGCCTGCTCCCGCCCCCAGGAGTACAACGAAAAAATCTACGTCTTCGGCACCCTGGTTGACGTGACCTTGTGGGACGTCTCGGAGCAGAAAGCGCAACAATCCTTCCAGGAGCTGAATGAGCGCTTCCAGCAGATGCATCACGACTGGCATGCCTGGGAGCAGGGGCCGCTGACGGATCTCAATCAGGCCATCGCCGAGGGGCGCTCACTCAAGGTTGATCCGTCGCTCATTCCCCTGCTGGAGAAATCACAAGAGGCGTGCGAGCGCAGTGGCTGCCTGTTCAATCCCGCCATCGGAAAACTGATCGCCGAATGGGGCTTTCATAGCAGCGAGCGTCCCGTGGGGCCGCTCCCGTCGCGCGAGAAGATAGCGGCGTTGGTCAAACAGAACCCCTCGATGCTCGATATCACTATCAAAGACGGAGTCGTCAGTTCGAGCAACCGGGCCGTGGATATAGATTTGGGGGGTATCGCCAAGGGCTATGCCGTCGGATTAGGGCTGCAATGGCTGCGCGATGCGGGTGTGCACAACGCCATCATCAACGCAGGAGGTGGTCTGGGGGTGATCGGCTCACATGGTGATCGACCGTGGCGTGTTGGCATCCGTCATCCTCAAGGCAATGGTGTACTGGCCTCCCTGGAGGTGCGCGATGGCGAGCAGGTCCATACCTCGGGTAATTACGAACGGTTTCGGGAAGAGCAGGGGGTGCGTTATGCGCACATTATTGATCCGCGAACCGGCTGGCCTGTCGAAGGCATCACCTCAGCCACGGTCATCGAGGCCGATGGCAGCATCGCCGATGCGGCGGCTACAGCGATGGTCGTTGCCGGCGTGAATGAGTGGTCGCGGGTGGCCAAGCAGATGGGGATCCATTATGTAATGCTCGTGGACGAGGAGGGGACCGTCTATATGAACCCGCGCATGGCAATGCGCGTGCAGTTTTCAAACGAGGCACCGAAACCGCGTGTGGTGTTGAGCGAGGAGCTCTAGGCTCCTCGCATTCAATTGTGCGTGCCTAAATAACTGTTCCGAAATAGTAACCAGGTTAAGGAACTTGGGGGTGATTCCTGGATCGTAGTTAGCGACCAAGCAAAACTGCGAGAGGAGCCCCCAAGTTGGAACACAGTATAGAGAGGATGCCACGGGCTGTCAGGCG
>DASWUD010000175.1:0-13160 GCA_036401755.1 Gammaproteobacteria bacterium | reverse complement strand
ATGGTTAAAGGTTCTGATAACATACCAACAATGAGCGCGGTGCTTATCCCTTTTTCTGGCAAAGAGCCAGAGGGGCGAGCCGCTGTTAAATGGAGGCTGCAACATTGAGCGACAAAATCGTTTACGTTACCGATGACTCCTTCGAGAGCGAAGTGCTCAAGTCCGAAGGGACGGTGCTGGTGGATTATTGGGCCGACTGGTGCGGCCCATGCAAGATGATCGCACCGATTCTCGATGAAATCGCCGAGGAATATGCCGAGCGGCTAAAGGTTGCCAAGCTGAATATCGATGAAAATCCCAATACCCCTCCCAGGTACGGCATTCGTGGCATCCCCACCCTGATGCTGTTCAAGAACGGTAATGTGGAGGCGACCAAGGTTGGTGCCGTTTCCAAATCGCAGCTGGCGGCCTTCATCGACAGCAATTTGTGACTGGTTGCCCGGCCTCCGATCCCATCAGGCTGGACGCCGGGTTTTACCAGTGCTATAGTCCAAAACAATAGAACGAAAAACTAACACCCCGATTTATCTCCTCCCGAAGACCCGAGCGTCTTCCCGAATTCTCGGAAAAAATCTCTCCCGAACATCATCCAACGTATTCCAGCTTCCTATCAGGATCGAATCAAACGGCAACAACACACATGAATCTTACCGAATTAAAGCGTAAACCCGCCTCTGAAATCGTAGAATTGGCTGAATCCATGGGGATCGAGGGCGTTGCCCGCTCTCGCAAGGAGTCGGTGATCTTCTCCATCCTCAAGGCCCACGCCCAGACAGGTGAAGATATCGCCGGTGATGGCGTGCTGGAGATCCTGCAGGACGGCTTCGGCTTTCTTCGCACCGCCGACGGTTCCTACATGGCCGGGCCGGATGATATCTACGTCTCGCCCAGCCAGATCCGCCGCTTCAATCTGCGTACCGGTGACACCGTCTCCGGCAAGATCCGCAATCCCAAAGAGGGCGAGCGTTATTTTGCCCTGCTGAAGGTTGATCAGATCAACTACGAGCCGCCGGAGAACGCCAAAAACAAGGTACTGTTTGAAAACCTTACCCCGCTGCACGCCAACAAGCGGCTGAAGCTGGAGATCGGCAACGGCAGCACCGAAGACATCACGGCACGCGTCATCGATCTGGTGGCGCCCATCGGCAAGGGGCAGCGCGGCCTGATCGTCTCGCCGCCCAAGGCTGGTAAGACCATGATGTTGCAGAACATCGCCCAGTCGATCGCCGTCAACCACCCCGAGTGCTACCTGATCGTACTGCTCATCGACGAACGTCCCGAAGAGGTGACGGAGATGCAGCGCTCGGTGCGCGGTGAGGTGGTGTCGAGCACCTTTGATGAGCCGGCCAGCCGCCACGTGCAGGTGGCCGAGATGGTGATCGAGAAGGCCAAGCGCCTGGTGGAACACAAACGCGACGTGGTGATCCTGCTCGATTCCATCACCCGTCTGGCACGCGCCTACAACACCGTCATCCCCTCCTCCGGCAAGGTGCTTACCGGTGGTGTCGATGCCAACGCCCTGCATCGTCCCAAGCGCTTCTTCGGCGCGGCGCGCAATATCGAGGAGGGCGGCTCGCTCACCATCATTGCCACCGCGTTGATCGATACCGGTTCGCGCATGGATGATGTCATCTATGAAGAGTTCAAGGGTACCGGCAACATGGAGATCCATCTGGATCGCCGCATCGCCGAGAAGCGCATCTACCCGTCCATCAATATCAATCGCTCGGGTACCCGCCGCGAAGAGCTGCTCACCAGGCCCGATGAGCTGGACAAGCTGTGGATACTGCGCAAGCTGCTCCACCCGATGGATGAGCTGGCGGCGATGGAGTTCCTCTACGACAAGCTCAAGAACACCAAGACCAATGGCGAGTTCTTTGATTCGATGAAACGCTAATACCCTGACTGCAGATTGTGCCAGCAGTAGTCGCCAAAGCCCGGCCATGCCGGGCTTTGGCGTTTAATGGCGTCAGCCGCCGGTAAAGGTTGTTGGCATCTCGTGCTGCACTGGAGTGATGTTCCAGATGAGGCGTGCGTACTCATCGATGGTGCGGTCAGTGGAAAAGCGCCCCATATGTGCCACGTTGAGGATGGCACGGCGGCTCCATTCCTCGCGATCAAGGTAGAGGCGGTCAACGAGCTCCTGGCAAACCACATACTCGCGGTAGTCGGCCAGCAACAGATAACGATCGCCGCCGTGGGTCAGCGCATCGACGATGGGCTGGTAGCGATGGGGCTCACGCGGTGAAAAATAGCCGCCGCCAATCATCTGGAGCACTCGTTGTAGTTCGTCGTCCCGATTCAGATAGCTGAAGGGATTGTAGCCTTGGGCGCGAAGCCTCTCGACCTGTTCGACGCTGTTGCCGAAGATAAAGATATTCTCCGCACCCACTGCCTCACGGATCTCTACGTTGGCACCATCGAGCGTGCCGATGGTGAGGGCACCATTAAGTGCCAGCTTCATGTTGCCGGTGCCAGAGGCCTCGGTTCCTGCGGTCGAGATTTGCTCGGAGAGGTCCGAAGCTGGGATCACGTCAGTGGCGGTGGTGACATCGTAGTTGGGAATGAAAACTACCTTGAGTCGATCATGGAGTTGAGGATCGTTGTTGATGATGTCCGCGACATCGCAGATGAGGCGGATGATCAGCTTGGCCAGCAGATAGCCGGGGGCGGCCTTGCCTGCGATGATGATGGTGCGTGGCACGCGGCCATCGGCAGTGCCATCACGCAAACGGTTGTAAAGGGTGATGACATGGAGGATGTTCAGCAGCTGGCGTTTGTATTCGTGGATGCGCTTGATCTGGACATCGAACAGTGAGGCGGGATCGATGGCGATATCCAAGTGGCGCCTGATAAGGTTGGAGAGCTGCTCCTTGTTGTGCAGTTTGGTGGCCATGAAGTCATGGCGAAAGGTGCTGTCATCCGCAAGTCCAGCCAGTTCCTCCAGTTGATTGAGATCGGTTACCCAGTCGCGACCGAGGTGCGAAGAGATAAGTGCCGAGAGCGGTCGGTTGGCCTGATTGAGCCAACGGCGCGGGGTGATGCCATTGGTGACGTTGACAAACTTGCCGGGAAAGAAGCTATTGAAGTCGTGGAACAGGGTTTTTTTGAGCAGCTCACTATGTAGCTGGGCAACGCCATTGACCTTATGGCTGCCAACGATGGCCAGGTGCGACATGCGAATACGACGCTCGCCCTGTTCATCGATGATCGACATGCGTCGCAACCGTTCCGTGTCACCCGGATAACGGTGCATCACGTCGTTGAGAAAGTGGTAGTTGATGAGATAGATGATCTGCAGATGACGTGGCAATAGCCGCTCGAACAGCGGCACCGGCCAGGTCTCCAGCGCTTCGGGTAGCAGCGTGTGGTTGGTGTACGCAAAGGTGCGCACGGTGATCTCCCATGCCGTGTTCCACTGGAAATGGTAGATATCCACCAGCTGATGCATCAGTTCGGCGATGGCTATGGCGGGATGGGTATCGTTGAGCTGGATCGCCACCTTTTCCGGCAGGGAGTGAAGAGTGTCGTGGTGGCGAAGGAAGTGGTACAGGATATCTTGCAGTGAGGCGCTGACGAAAAAGTATTGCTGACGCAGTCGCAACTCCTTGCCCATTTCGGTGGTGTCGTTGGGGTAAAGCACCTTGGAGAGGTTTTCCGAATGGGTTTTATCCTCGACCGCCTTGATGTAGTTGCCTTCATTGAAGTAGCGCAGGTCGAAATCACGGGTCGCGCGGGCCGACCACAACCGCATGTTGTTGACGGTCTCGACCCCGTAGCCGGGGATCGGCGTATCGAATGCCATGGCCATGACATCTTCGGTGTCGATCCAGTGGTGCTGGGGATGCCCAGCCTCATCGTTATATTCCACCACACGGCCACCGAATCTGACCGGATAGAGCACCTCTGGCCGGGGAAACTCCCAGGGATTGCCATAACGTAGCCAGTTGTCAGGATGCTCCACCTGCTGACCGTTCTCGATCGCCTGGCGGAACATGCCGTATTCATAACGAATGCCATAGCCGTAGCCAGGGAGCCGCAGGGTGGCGAGCGAGTCGAGAAAACAAGCGGCGAGTCGTCCCAGGCCGCCGTTGCCCAGTGCGGCATCGAACTCCAGTTCGGCGATCTCCTCCAGATCCATCCCCAACTCCCGGAGTGTGGCCTCGGCCTCCTCGTAAAACCCCAAATTGAGCAGGCTGTTGGTCAGGCTGCGCCCGATGAGGAACTCCAGGGAGAGGTAGTAGACCCGCTTCGCATCGCTGGAAAAGTGGGTGCGCATGGTCTGCATCCAGCGTTCGGTGAGCCGGTCACGAACCATGTGGGCCACGGCGTGGAGCCAGTCGCGCTGGGTGGCCGTATCGCTATCCTTGCCGACGGTATAGATCATGCGGTTGGCCAGCGAATGCTTGATCGAGGCGATATCGAGCCCCTCGAAGTCGTACTGGAGTGTTGGGTGGGTGTTGTTGGGGCGGGGATCCCGTGTTGGATCGTGCAAGCCGTTGTTTTGGCGGGCCATAAGGGTTCCTTGTATGGTCTGGGCCGAATGACAATTTACATCAGTTTAGACGCTGTCAGCTGGGGCGAGTGGGAGGTGGCGGCTCGGATATGCTTTCTTCTGCCTGACTTGCCTCGGGCGTGGCTTTTACCTATGATAGTCGTCCTTTTGTTTGTACGCGGTGCCTGTCGAAGGGCGATGGGTAGCGGCGTATGAGGATATCACTGAGGTTCTGCCATGAAGCCTGACATTCACCCCGCCTATTCTGAAATTACCGTTACCTGCAGCTGCGGCAACACCTTCAAGACCGGTTCCACCAGCGGCCGCGATCTGAGCCTGGACGTCTGCTCTGCCTGCCACCCGTTCTTCACCGGCAAGCAGAAGATCGTTGATACCGCTGGTCGCGTAGATAAGTTCCGCCAGAAGTACGGCATGAAGAAGTAGTGGTCGGGCTTGCCATGGGCAGGCTTCCGTCCTTGCGAAGGGCGCTCCAGCGGGGCGCCCTTTTTGCTTTGTGCTATTCGCTTCTGTGGGCCGTTCCGGCCTCGGCGGTTGACTGCCCCGCCGATCGGGTCGATGAAGAGGCGAGCGTGGCCCGCATTTATGATGGAGATACGCTGCAGCTGAACGACGGGCGCAAGGTGCGTCTGGCCGGCATCAATACTCCCGAGGTGGCCAAGGAGGGGCAGGAAGGTGAACCGCTGGCCGATAGGGCTCAGGCATTGGTTGCGCGCCTGGTCGAGGCGAGCGGCCAACGTGTGGGGTTGCGTTACGAACAGGAGCGGCATGATCACTATGGCCGCTTGCTGGCCCACCTCTATCTGGCCGACGGCAGTAGCATCGAAGAGCATTTGCTGGCCGAGGGGCTGGCGCAACAGCTGGTGGTACCGCCCAACGACTGGCAGAGCGCCTGCTATCGGCGCATCGAGGGGCAGGCACGACACCAGCATCTGGGCATCTGGGATGTCGACTATTATCAGCCTCTCGATACTCTTTCCGAATCATCTGGAGACATGGGTTTCCGGCTGGTGGCCGGTACGGTGCAACGTGTTGCCGAAAGCCGTAAGTCGGTCTGGCTAAATCTCGATAGTGGTGTCGCCTTGCGCATAGCGCGCGGCGATTTGAGCCGATTTGATTCCATGGATCTTCGGCAACTGACGGGCCAGAGGGTGGTGGCGCGCGGCTGGCTCAGGCACGATGGCCATCAATTTTTGATGACACTGCGCGACCCTTCAGCACTGGTGTTGGAGCGTGAATGGCAATGAATGTAGCCGAATGGATGCCTTACTAAGGGAAGAGATGCCGCTTGGATGAGCGCCAACCTGCGCGCTTGCTCTTTGTCGTTCCACGGTAGCTTCTCAATAGCCACGGGGCGCCGCTGAAGGTGATTGCGGTAAAATCGGGTGACTCGATGGCCCCCTGCAGGCTGTCATTTGTGAACGACAGCAGGCGATCGGTCATCTGCAGAATATTTACTACCCGGCGGCAAGCTGCCACTGGGTAGCTTGGTAAAGATTATTCAACAATTGGATTAGGAATATTTCCCGTGAGCGAACCACTACAATTTTCTGAGCACGACCTGCGCGCCCTCGACTATCACGAATATCCGGCCCCAGGAAAACTGGTTACTGCCGTCAGCAAACCTTGCGCCACACAGACGGAGCTGAGCCTTGCCTATACGCCGGGTGTGGCTGCACCGGTGCGCGCCATCGCTGCCGATCCCGAGGCAGCCTATCGCTACACCGGCAAGGGCAATTTGGTGGCGGTGATCAGTGACGGCACGGCGGTGCTCGGTCTCGGTAACGTCGGCCCGCTGGCTGGCAAGCCGGTGATGGAAGGGAAGGGGGTGTTGTTCAAACGCTTCGCCAACATCGATGTGTTCGACATCGAGGTGAAGGCGCCAAGCGTCGAGTCGTTCATCCAGACGGTGGAGAATATCGCCATCACCTTCGGCGGCATCAATCTGGAGGATATCGCGGCGCCCCACTGCTTTGAGATCGAGCGTATCTTGCAGGAGCGGCTCGATATCCCAGTATTTCACGACGATCAGCACGGCACGGCGATCATCATCGCCGCTGGCTTGCTCAATGCTCTGGAGATCCAGGGCAAGCGTATCGAGGAGGTGCGCATCGTCTGTCTCGGCGCGGGCGCGGCGGGTATCGCCTCAATGCGGTTGCTGAAGGCACTGGGGGCGCGCGGCGAAAACATCATGCTGGTGGATCGCAAAGGCGTGATCCACAGCGGGCGCACTGACCTGAATGTCTACAAGCAGGAGTTTGCGGTAACGAGCGAGCGCCGTTCACTTGGGGATGCCATGCAGGGGGCCGATGTTTTTATCGGTGTTTCGGGGCCGGATCTGGTGAGCGCAGAGATGGTGGCCTCGATGGCGCCGCGCCCGGTGGTCTTTGCCCTCTCCAATCCGGTACCGGAAATTCGACCGGAAGTGGCGCATGGGGCGCGCGATGACCTGATCATGGCGACGGGACGCAGCGACTATCCCAATCAGGTCAACAATGTGCTGGGCTTCCCCTTTATTTTCCGCGGTGCACTCGACGTGCGGGCGAGCGCCATCAACCAGAGCATGGAGATCGCGGCAGTGCATGCACTGCGCCAACTGGCGCATGAAGCGGTGCCGGAGGAGGTGTTGCAGGCCTATGGGATCGCGGCGCTCGCCTTCGGTCCCGATTACATCATTCCCAAGCCATTCGATCCGCGCCTCATCGCGCGCATCCCACCCGCAGTGGCCCAGGCGGCTGTCGATAGCGGGGTGGCACGTACTGGCTGGCCAGCCCACTATCCGGTTATTCGCTAGCACTCTCTTCCAGGAGGCGCTGCACCGCCTTTATATCGGCCCGTTTGATGGGGCGCCCATCTACCGGGCTGTTGGGGGCCTGGCGGATTCCGTCGAGGGGAAATACCGTCAGTTCCATCTGGACATCACCCGCGACAAACGTGAAAAGCGGGTAGCTTCGCGCGGGTTTGCCCGGGTAACGCCGTTCGGAGGTATCGTGGGGGATGCGCTGTTCCATCAGGAACCAGCTTATCTCCTCGGGCTGGGCGGCGAAGAGGTGAAGATTGACCGGGGAGTGCTCGCCGGCGCTCCCTTTCAGCACCGGACCTACCAGGCGCGGCTCGAAGCGCGCCAGCAGCTGCATGGCGCGCAGCGCGGTCTGACGCAGGTGGCGTAAGCGCTTGGGCTGTGTCTCGGGATAGAAGATGTGCAGGTATTCCAACTGCGCCTGCTCTATCTCTCTATTATCTGGCAACTGGTGCTGATCGCTGACACCAAGCCGTTCAGCGGCCTTGTTTCGCGCCCGGGAAAAACTATCAATTCCCTGTTCCAGCATCAGACGCGCTGCCTCCTCAGCGAGGCGGCGACGCAAGTTACCCGGTTGTTCGCCGCGCCTCATGGCCACTCAGAAGATCTGGCCCGGTAGGGCTTCGCTCTCTCCTTGATCGATGGTCACAGCGCCACCATCGTCTCCTGCTCCCGCCGTCTGTTGTTCAAGATCTTCTTCGCGGAAGATCTCGAAAATGGCTTCCGGATTGTTAGCCGAGGTGAGTTTGCCGCTATGGGGATCGATACGCACCGAGACCAGCCCTTCGGGCTGCGGGCGGCTTCTGTCTGGAATGTTCTTGAGGGCCGTGCGCATGAAGTCGGTCCACATGGGCAGTGCGGCTGCTCCGCCGGTTTCGCGTCCACCCAGCGGGGCCGGATTGTCAAAGCCGACCCAGGCGGTCGCAACGAGATCCTGATTAAAACCGGAGAACCAGGCGTCGCGGGCTTCGTTGGTGGTGCCAGTCTTGCCGGCCAGATCATTGCGCCCCAGCTGTTTTGCCCCGGTCGCCGTGCCACGTGTGATCACATCCTGCATGATGCTGGTCATGATATAGACATTTTGCGGACTGAGGGTTCGCTGGGCGGGCTGGGGTTTCGAAACGACCTTCGCCATGCCATCCCGTTCGGCGGCTCTTGCATCGCTGGTCCCTTCCAGCTCGCTGCACGGGGGATCGCAGGCGATGGAGGGCGACGCAGCCATTACCACATTACCATTCACGTCTTCGACCCGATCGAGAATGTAGGGGGCGATGAGGAAGCCGTTATTGGCGAAGGTGGCATAGCCGCGGACGATCTCCATGGGGGTAAGGCTGGCGGTTCCCAGGGCCAAAGAGAGGTCCCGGTGCAGGCGGTCGGGTGCAAAGCCGAACTTCTGCAGGTAGTCGAGGGCTGTGCCAACTCCGACAGACTGCAGGATTCGCACCGAAACCAGATTGCGTGAATTCACCAGAGCTTCTCGCAGACGTGTGGGGCCATAGAATTTGGAGCTGTAATTTTCCGGCCGCCAGTCGGTCTCCAACGAAGGGTCCTCGAACACTACCGGAGCATCGTTGATAATGGAGGCGGCGGTGAATCCGTTTTCGAGGGCGGCGGAGTAGATGAAGGGTTTGAAGTTGGAGCCCGGTTGACGCTGGGCTTGGATAACCCGGTTGAAATTGCTCTGGTAGAAATCAAATCCACCCACCAGGGCCATCACCGCACCATCCTTGGGACGCAGTGCCACCAGCGCACCACTCACCTTCGGTACTTCCGCGAGATGCAGCGTACCGTCGTGCAGGGTTTCAACGCGGATAATGTCGCCCACCTTAAGAACATCGGCGCTCTTTTTGGGGATGGCACCCATGGCGTTTTCATTGAGATAACGCTGCGCCCACTTCATGCCATCCCAGCCAATGGTCTTCAGCTCGCCATCGGGTGTATGTATCACCGCCTCCTTTTCCGAGAGCGAGACCACCAGAGCCGGCGTGAGATTACCAACGGCTACATAATCGGCTAACGCCTTCTGCCACTGCTCCTTGCCGGCATCTTCTGGCAAATCAATATGGGCTTCTGGTCCGCTGTAGCCATGGCGGTAGACGTAATCGAGCAATGCTCTGCGCAATGCCTCGTTAGCCGCCTGCTGCATCGTGCTATCGATGGTTACGTAGGCCTTGAGTCCAGCAATGTAGGCTTCTTCGCCATACTTTTCGAATACCTGGGCGCGTGCCATCTCTGCCACATAGGGTGCCTCAATCTCTGCCACGGTGGTGTGCAGATTGGTGGCTACCGGTTCGAGCAGGGCTCCTTGATATTGGGCGTCATCTATATAGCCCAATTCGTGCATTCGGCGCAGTACGTAATCACGCCGCTGTTGGGCGGCAGTAGGGTTGGTGATCGGATTATAGGCAGAGGGTGCCGCGGGCAGGCCGGCGATCATGGCGTATTGAGAGAGTGTAAGTTCGGAGAGATTTTTGCCGTAGTAGACCTGTGCCGCCGACGCGACGCCGTAGGCGCGCTGCCCGAGGAAAATTTTGTTCAGATAAAGCTCAAGAATCTCCTCCTTGGATAGCTCCTTCTCGATCTTTAGCGAAAGAAATATCTCCCTGATCTTGCGTGAATACGACTTTTCACTGCTGAGGAAAAAGTTGCGTGCCACCTGCATCGTGATCGTGCTGCCACCTTGTGTCTTCTCACCGGTGAGGGCGAGCATCAGCGCGGCACGCAGCAGGCCCTGATAATCGACCCCTGGATGCTCGAAGAAACGATCATCTTCGGCGGAGAGAAAGGCCTGGACCAGTTGCGGCGGGATCTCCTCGTATTTGACGGGGGTACGCTTCATTTCGCCGAACTCGGCGATCAATTTGCCGTCGCTGGAGTAGACCCTGAGGGGAACCTGCATCTGCACCTCTCGTAGGGCGGCGGCGGAGGGGAGCTCCGGGGCATAGGTGGCGTAGATGCCGAGCAGCAGCGCACTACCTATAAGAAAGAGGGCGAACAGCGTGAGTATGGCATAGCGGAGGAGACGCGAACCGGAGAATTTACTGAGGGTACGAGTTAACACGTTGATTTTTCAGTCTATGCGGTAAGTGGAGGGCGACTTATATACGATTCCAATGATACACGCTGTGACCGGCTCGACGATAAGGGTTTTCATGAATTTACAGTTGACACCCGTATTTAATGTTGTTAAATAGGTATCAACTGTAACTTGGAGTATATAAAGGAAAAATGGTTCAACTCCCGAAGTTCCTGGCAAGGAAGAAACCCCCGGTTCTGGGTCTCGACATCAGTACCACGGCGGTCAAGCTTCTTGAGCTAAGCAAGGTTGGCGACCGCTATCGCGTGGAGAGCTATGCCGTCGAGCCACTTCCTCCTAACTCCGTGATTGAAAAGAATATTTCAGACGTGCAGGGGGTTGGCGACGCCATCCGGCGTGCTGTTAAGCGCTCTGGCTCCCGCCTGAAGTTTGCTGCCGCAGCGGTGGCGGGATCGGCGGTCATCACCAAAGTCATCTCCATGCCTGCCAAGATGACGGGCGATGAGATGGAGAGCCAGATCCAGCTGGAGGCCGATCAATACATCCCCTACCCCCTGGATGAAGTTAATCTCGACTTCGAGGTGATAGGCCCGTCGCCCGACGATCCGGAACGTGTCGATGTACTGCTCGCCGCGTCGCGCCGCGAGAATGTCGATGTCCGCGTCGACGCGATTCAGCTGGCAGGACTGACCGCCAGAGTGATCGATGTCGAGGCGTACGCCATTGAAAACGCCGTGTCGCTGCTGTCGCAGCAACTGCCCGACCGCGGCATCGGCAAGACCATCGCTGTGGTGGATATCGGCGCCACCATGACCACACTGAATGTGCTGCACGATCTGAAGACCATCTATACCCGCGAACAGATCTTTGGTGGAAAACAGCTGACCGAAGAGATCCAGCGCCGTTACGGTCTCTCTTACGAGGAGGCTGGCATGGCCAAACGCCAAGGCGGGTTACCCGACAACTACCTCCCTGAGGTGCTGG
Organism: Gammaproteobacteria bacterium; assembly: GCA_036401755.1. GTDB lineage: Bacteria > Pseudomonadota > Gammaproteobacteria > Thiohalomonadales > Thiohalomonadaceae > DASWUD01. Next base: position 1,826 of record DASWUD010000175.1, on the reverse strand, counting down.
AACCTTTCAAGGAAGCGATGGCGCAACAGGTCAGCCGCTCCCTGCAATTCTTCTTTGCTGCTGGCCAGCACAATACGGTAGATCACATCATTCTGGCCGGTGGCAGCTCCTCGATACCTGGTATCGATGAGTTGATCGAGCAAAAACAGATGGTTCCCACCACCATTGCCAACCCGTTCATGAACATGATTATTTCGCCAAGGATCAAGGCACAGGTGCTCAGCAATGACGCACCCGCGCTGATGATTGCGTGTGGATTGGCACTGAGGAGTTTTGACTGATGGCGCACATCAACCTGCTCCCCTGGCGCGAGGAGCTTCGAAAGCAGCGCAAAAGAGATTTTTTCATCGCTATCGGCAGCGCTGCGTTTGCAATGGTGCTGGTTGTGATTGCCCTGCATTTTTATTACTCGGCGCTTATTGATAACGAGGAAAGTCGTATCAGCTACATGCAGGCTGAAATCAAGAGTGTAGAGGCCAAGATCAAGGAGATCGACGAGCTCGAAAAGAAAAAGGCCCAGTTGATCGCCCGCATGCAGGTTATCGATCAGCTGCAAAAGAACCGTCCTGAAGTCGTACACATGTTCGATGAGCTTGTCCGCCTTGTTCCGGAGGGAATGACGCTCACCAACATGGTGCAGAAAGACAGGATGATAACCCTGGAGGGTGACGCCCAGTCGAATGCACGCGTATCTGCCCTGATGCGTGCTCTGGATGCTTCCGAGTGGTTTGCTGATCCAGTACTGGACGTGATAAAGGCCAGCAGCGGCAAGGGCGAGAGTGCCCAGACATTCAAGCTGCGCGTCCAGCAGAAAACGATTCAAGGAGAAGTTGTGCAAGGCGTCACTGCGAAAGGTGTCAGTGCGCAAGGAGTGAAGAAGTGAATTTGAATGATCTTAATAGCCTGGACCTCAAGAACATTGGTGATGCACCGCTTCCCGTTAAAGCGCTGTTGGTGGCGGTTGTCTGTGTTGTGGTATTAGCCGCAGGCTATTACCTCGACTTAACTGACCAGCAGGATGCGCTAGATAAGAAAAAGGCTCAGGTGACATCCCTGATAACCGACTTCGATACCAAGCAGGCTAAGGCCGCAAGTCTGGAGGCCTATCAGGCGCAGATGATTGAGATGGAGGACGCTTTTGGAACCATGCTCCGCCAACTCCCCAACAAGAACGAGATCGCCAATCTTTTGGTGGATATCACCCAGACAGGTCTTGCCAGCGGTCTGGAGTTTGAGCTGTTTCAACCAAACCCTGAGGTACCGCGTGAATTTTTTGCTGAGTTGCCTATCACGATCAAGGTGACCGGTACATATCACCAAGTTGGAGAGTTTGTCAGTGGCATAGCAGCGTTACCTCGCATTGTGACGCTTCATGATATGAGCGCAGCGCCCTTGAAGACGGGAACTTTGGCGGCTGCATCAGACCGTTTACAGGTACAGGCCACGGCCAAGACCTACCGCTATCTCGATGAAGAGGAGCTTGCCGCCGCCGCTGCTTCCCGCGCTAAGGAGAAGATGGCCGGCAAAGGGGCCATGAAATGAGAAAGCGAAATCCTGGTAAGGGGGAGTGTGTGGCGCGTGACCACATAAGTTTTAGAATGGTAGGGCTCGTGTTGGTGTGTACCATGCTGCTGTCCGGGTGTATTGGTGACGAGCTGTCTGATTTGAAGCAGCATGTGGCAGAGGTCAAAGCAAAAAAGGGAGAAAGGATTCCGCCGTTGCCTACGTTCGAAACGTATGTGACGGTGCCTTACGCTGCTGCCCATTTACGCGATCCCTTCGTAGCCCTCATTCCAGTTGCGCCGGTCGCGACTAAGAAGTCCGAT
>DASWUD010000174.1:0-2465 GCA_036401755.1 Gammaproteobacteria bacterium | reverse complement strand
TCGAAGCGCTCCGGGCGGCGGAAGGCATCCACCGCCTCCAGCGTATCGTGCAGGGTGGAGGCGCGCAGCTCCTCGACGCGATGGTAGACGCCATGATAGCGGGTGACGATCTGCGCCAGCTCACGGTAGTCGTTGGGGATGTGCAACCGTTCGCATAGCGCGTTGACCAGCTCCACGCCGCGATGCTCGTGGGCGATATGCTTGGGCCACTCCTCGCGCGGCGTGGTCCCCTTGCCCAAGTCATGCACCAGCGCCGCAAAGCGCACCCGCGTATCGGTGCTGAGGCGCGCCGCCTGGTCGAGCACCAGCAGGGTGTGCAGCCCGGTGTCCACCTCCGGGTGGTGATGCTTGGGTTGTGGTACGCCGAACAGCGCCTCCAGCTCGGGGAGGATGCGCGCCAGCGCGCCGCAGTTGCGCAGCACCTCGAAGAAGCGCGACGGAGTCGGCTCCCCCAAGGCGTTCTCCATCTCCTGCCAGACGCGCTCCGCCACCAGCGCATCCACCTCGCCGTTCTCCACCATCTGCTTCATCAAGGCGTGGGTGGCGTGGGCAACACGAAAGCCCCAGTGGGCATAACGCGCCGCATAGCGCGCCAGGCGCAGAATGCGCACCGGGTCCTCGGCGAAAGCGGGTGAGACGTGGCGCAGCCGGCCGTTGCGCAGATCCTCTGCACCGCCAAACGGATCGATCAGGTTGCCTGCACCGTCCATGGCCATGGCATTGATGGTGAGATCGCGCCGGCGCAGATCCTCCTCCAGCGTAACCGCCGGGTCGGCATGAAACTCGAAGCCGTGATAGCCCGGCGCCGTCTTGCGCTCGGTGCGTGCCAGCGCATACTCCTCGCCCGTCTCGGGATGGATGAAGACCGGGAAATCCTTGCCCACCGGACGGTAGCCCTGGGCGAGCATCTCTGCGGGTGTTGCACCCACTACCACCCAGTCGCGGTCACGCGGCTCCACACCGAGCAGCTTGTCGCGCACCGCGCCGCCTACCAAATAGATTTGCATGTGATGAACAGGAGGTTGCCAGAATGGGCGATAGCATACCAGACCAGACACGGCAGCAACCTAGTGGTTCACCCACAGGTGGCCGCTGCGCCGTGACGGGACGACATGAGCAGCAGCCAAGCAGCAGGACCCTTCTCACTACTCTTAAGTACGGTCGAATACCTTCAAGTATCTATATTGTCTATGGGGGATCGACCTACCCTGCAGCGCATGGCAGAGGGGCTATTTTAAGTATCAATAAGTTGACGTGGTCAGTGGCTCGACTATGAATAAGAGGCGGTTATACGAAAAAGCGCAAAAGCGCGCTATGGAATAGATGAAAAACCCAGGGGGTCGAATGGATAACGCCAGCGTTGTGCTGGTGGATATGACTCAATATGGACCTGATCTTGAGCTTGCCAGGATTATTGAGAGTCGTTTTCCGCTGTTGCGCATTTCCCGGCAGGATGACATCGAGGCGACCTTTGCGGCGCATCGCCCGCTCATTGCTTGCTTTGAATATGACTTTCCCGATATGTCCAGCCTATCGCTGCTTACCGAGGTCAAGCGTCAATATTCATCGGTGCCCGTGATCATGTTTACCGAGCAGCATTCAGAGGCGCTTGCCGTGTGGGCGTTGCGGGCTCGGGTATGGAACTATTTCGTTAAGCCGGTCACCCCCGAATCAGTTATGCCCTCACTGTCGATGCTGGCGAGGCTGTTGGTGGATGCGGGTGCTCATGCTTCGTGCGATTCGGCATTTCCTCCACAGCCGTTGCCACAGGATGTGCGATTCAAGAAGCATCGCGGCGAAGAGAAGCTGGTCGAACTCGCAACATCCTATATTGAGCAACATCTGCACGAGAAACTGTTGCAAAGTGATATCGCGAGTCGATGCGGCACCACCAGCTTTCAGTTGAGTCGCATCTTTAAGCGTGTCTATGGCATCACCTTCCAGGAGTTCATCATACGGCGTCGCCTGGAGAAGGCCTCGGAACTGTTGTGTAACGACAGCGCCTCCATTGTTGATGTCTGCTGGACGGTGGGGTTTCGTGATGCCTCACATTTTACCAAGATGTTTCACCGCTACTCTGGCCTGACGCCGTCACAATATCGTCACAAATGGCGCGCCGGCAGAAAAGAGAATCTCTTGTCGTTATCGCTTACGGCAAGAGATGGCGCGCAGTAACAAGCGCTTTGCAAGATACTCCGATTTTTCTTCAAAAATTCTCCTAATCATTATTCGCGCGCTCCCCTATGGTTTATCCACGGTTGCGGATATGGCGCGCCGTGTGAACGAGTTAGTAATCACATTAAGGAGTAACGCTGTGAAAAATATGCTGTCGAAAATTTCCCGTTTTGTTCGGGACGAAGAGGGTCTGGAACTTTCCGAGTATGCCGTCGCCGGCTCTTTGATCGTTCTTGGTGTGGTTATCGCGTTTACCAATTTGGGAGCGGCCATCAAAGCCGCCATCAATG
>DASWUD010000173.1:0-34118 GCA_036401755.1 Gammaproteobacteria bacterium | reverse complement strand
GACATTGGTGTGCATGGTGGTATAGGTGTGGGTATGGGTGCCTCCCGCATCAGGAGTGGCCGGGTTGGCGTTGAACAGGCGGTTTTTGATCACGCGGTGCGGATTGTGGCAGTCGGTGCACTCGGCATGACGATTATTGAGGTTACTCTTGCCGAGCAGGTCGGGAGACTCGACGAAGTCCTTGCCGCGCTGCGTCCCTTCACTGGCATCACTGCCGCTGCCGATGGCATGCACTTCGCTACCGGCAGCCTGTTCTGCACTGGTGATCGGCATGTGCTTGGCCAGACCAAAATCGGTTTTGATATTCGGTACGGTGGTGTAGCTGCTCAGCACTGCGCCGGCACCGTTGTCGTGACACTGGTAGCAGGTCTCTTCGATAGCCGGGTTGCCGCCGTTCTTGACCAGCACACCGGTATCTGGATCGGCGATTGTTGCACCATCGGTGCCCTCACGCAGCAGGCGCCTGGCCCCCTGCACGGTGTGGGTGTCGTGGCAGTTGAGGCAGGCGGCTTTCCACACAGGTAATGCGGCATCGAAGTCACGCTGGGTGGCGGCAGCAGCAGTGTAGGTCTGGGTGGCTACTGCATTATTGGCGTGAGCCGAGCCGCTCCAGCCCGCCTTGTCCTTGTCGTGGCAGGCGAGGCAGACGGTGTCGTCGGTGGCGGAGAAGGTGCCGCCATCGGGGGCTACCTCCTGAAAGCGGTTGAGGCGCAAGAATTTGGCATTTTTCGCCATATCAACATCGCGGATATGCGGGTCGTGGCAGGCAATGCACTGCACCTTGCCGTTCTCCAGCGGAATGTCGGGATGGGTAGCACCGGGAGTACGGTTCTTGATGTAAGTGGTGGTCGCCGGATCGACCAGTTCACCATCAGCGGTAGCGAGGGTCGAGTCGTAGGTGAAGGAGATGGGGTGGTCGTTGGTCAGATCGGTGCCGAGGTCGCGGGTAAAACCGGTAGCGGTACCCGCACCGTTGGGCATGTTGCCAGCATCGGTGCCGCTCATGGCGATAGTGGCGTTCTCCTGGCCGTTGAGCACCCCGACACTGCCGAGCGCCATGGTGCCGTCGTGGCAGGAGAGGCAGAGCTTGGAGCTGCCGTCGGGTTGGGCCAGAGTGGCGTCCATCGACTCGGAGGTGTAGGTGGTATAGGTAGAGCCGGCCAGGGCACGATTCCACAGCGGCGCCTTAGCGGCCGCGTTGGCTTTGTGCGGCGTATGGCAAAAGACGCAGATCTGCGACTCGCCGGTGGCCTTGACGGTGCGGGTATCGGTGCCTGCCGTGTAGGGGGCGGTCGAAAGGTTGTGTTTGGTGTTGGTGACATCGGAGACTTTTGCGGCGAAGGCCGAGGCGCTGATGATGGCCAGCAGCGCAACGACAAACGCGACATGGCGTGAAGCGTTAACCATGAACTACTCTCCCCCCAGATATTGCATCACCACCACGCGGCCGTTGAACATGTCGGCGACGTAGAGACGGTTATTGTTGTCGTTCCACACTCCGGCGGGCAGATAGAACTGGCCGATCCCCTGGCCAGTACCTCCGATGGGTAGCAGCAGCTCCCCCTGCGCATTGTAAATCAGCAGATGGTCGTAGTAGGACTCCACCACGTAGATATTGCCATCGCTATCGGCACTCACCCCTTTCGGATGCGGCAGGTTGCCGACGAACAGGCCGCGCTCGCCGAAGCTGGTCTGAGTCACGCCGTCGGCGTCGAGCACCTGGATGCGCGCGTTGCGGCTGTCGGTGACGTAGAGACGGTCGTTGGCGAAGGCGAGGTGGGTGGGGAAGTTGAACTCGCCCACCTTCTCGCCGCGCTGGCCGAGGGTGTCGAGTAGTTCACCGTTGTCGTCAAACACCTTGATGTCGTGACCGTGGGTGTCGGCCACGTAGAGCCGCCCGCGCGCCGCATCGCGCGCAAGGCCGGTGGGGCGCACGAGCAGCCCGTGGCCGAACTGGCCGAGGGGCGTTCCATCAGTCGCGAGGCGCACCACCACCTTCAGCTCGGCGTCGGCCACCAGTAGAGAATTATCGGGACCTGCTGTGATACCTATCGGCGCGAGAAAGCGCTGGTTCTGTCCGGCCCACTCCCAGACATGGAGCTGTTTGTTGATTGGGTCGAACACCATCACCGCGTTGCGGCCCACGTCGGTGACGCAGATGCGGCCGAGCGCATCGACCACGCCGCCCTGTGGGCGCTGCAGCTCCTTGCGCTTTACCTTGGTGGAGAACAGGCCGGTGATGATCTCCAGCCAGCTGCGCTCCTGCTCGTGGTTCTCGGGCAGGAAGTTGACCTCGCCGATCAGCTCCCCCACATAGGCAAAGCGCGGCACCTCCGGCAGCGCCGGCCAGGTGACGATCTCCTTGTCGTGGAAATAGCGCATCGGCGCGCGCTGCTCGGGGGTGGAGGCGCAGGCAGCGAGCAACAACAATGGCAGCGCCAGCACGCCGGTGCGCCATCCTCCACGCCTCATCGCCCCTTCCCCAGGCGCCCCACTCATAATTCGGGAACTCCATTGGTGGGCGACGGGGTATCCAGTGGCGGCAAGGTAATGCTGGTTTGCGGCTGCGGTTTTTTCACAGCGGGCGGGTCGATCTCGAAGACCTGGATGCGACCGTTCATGCTGTCGGCAACATAGAGGGTGTTCTGCTCGATGCATAGGTCGGTGATGAATCGAAAGCGGCCGAGGGTGGAACCGGTGCCGCCGATCTCGCCGGCCAATTGCCCCTTCACATAGACCTTGATGGTGTCGTCGAAACTGTCGGCGATATAGACGCGCTCATACCTGTCGACGGCTATGGCGCTGGGGTTGGCGACCTCGCGGCGGGTGAAGCCGAAGATGAACTTGCCTTCCGGGGTGAAGATCTTGATGAAGGGGTTGAGGCGGTCCACCACGTAAAGGCCCTGTGGTCCGCGCGCCATGTCAACGATCAACTGAAACTGCTGCGGTCCCATGCCGCGCTGGCCGAAGCCAAACAGCAGCCAACCCTGCTGGTTGAAACCAACGATGTGATCAAACAGGCTGTCGGCGACCAGCAGATTGTTGCCGAGGGTATCGAGCGCGGTGGCGACCGGATTGGCGAGGTTGGCCTCATCGCGAAGCAGGCGCAGCACCTGGCCGTCGAAAGAGCTGTGGATCACCTGATGCCCGGCAGGATCGGCCACATAGAAGGAGCGATCGGGGGCCACGGTGATGCCTGCGGCAGCCCCCTTCAGGGCGCCGGTGATGTTCGACAGCTCTTGCAGCGTTTTCTGATTGTTGTCGTAGCGGTAGAACAGGTTGGGGCCGGCATCGAACAGATAGACGAGGTTGCCTTGGGCGGCTACCGTCACCGGCCGCTCCAGCCGTGCAAAGCCGGGGGTGCCGAACAGCCGTCCCAGCATGTCCTGCGTGATGGGCGCGCGCTCAATGGCACTCAGTGGTCGGACAAAATCGCCCCCTTGTGCCGACGATGCGGCAGCAAACAATAGCAGCGTCGCCCCCGCCAACAGTCGCATCATCTCAGACCCGCACGGGTAGTCGGGGTGTTGTGGCAACGGCTGCAGGTGGTTGGTGGAAAGGCGACCTTACCGTGGCAGACGCCGCAATATTCGCCTTGCAGGATGGCGGCCATGGTGATGAAGTTGCCCCCCTTCTGCGGCAGGAAGATCTGTGAATGGCAGTTGCTGCAGGTGAGCCACTCGGTATGGGCGCGATGTGGAAACTTCACTGCCGACAGCGACGAGGTGTTGGTCATCACGATGTCGAGGTCGATCCCCTTCATCTTCTCCTTACCGGTGACGCCGGCGCGCGGAGCGATCGAACCGCCACGCAGCGCCGCCATCCAGTCGGTGTGTCCCTCGCTATCGAGCGGCAGTGGCCCGAGCGCCTCCACCGGCTGTTGCAGATAGTCAATGGCCGGTCCCTCGGGATCGTGAATACCATCGGCTGCCAGCGGGACAAAGTAAGGCGTCCCCGCCAGCGCCATGCCAGCCGACAATCCTGCCACCACGATCAGCCATCTCATTTCAGTTAGCCCGGAATGAAAATGCCGGCGTTGCGCATCGCCGCAATCAGACTGGAGGTCGATTGCTCCATGATCTTGATCGCCTGGGCAAAGTTGCCACTGGCCGCCTCGCCCTCACCCTGCTTGCGGTAGGCCGCTGCCTCGTCAAGGAACTGCTGCACCCGCGCATCGATACTCATGGTCTTCTTCTCCTCAATGAGCATGGTGATCAGCATGCGGTAGGTATTATTGCGATCCAGCTCATAGTGGTACTCCTCCTCGGGGGTGGCGAAGTTGAGCGAGCGCACCAGCGTTTCGCCGCCCCGCAACTTTTCCAGCGCATCACGCACCTGTTCGTAAGCCACCCTTAATGCGTTGTTGGCCTCCTCATATTTGCGTGATGCCGCTGAGCGGCTCGCCTTGCCCAGCAGGGTATTTACCTGGTCGTTGAGAGACTTCGACTGGGCCAGCTGCGACTTCTCGGTAGCGATGCGCTGATAGGCATCGAGCAGGGCGTTGATGCTGCGCAGGCGCGAGTCATACTCTTCGTTTTGGCGCGTGGAGGAGTCGACCGTGACCGTCGATATCTGTCCCAGCGTTTCCCCTCCGCGTAATTCATTGAGCGCCTGCTTCACCGCCGCGTAGGCGAGATTGGCTTCATTGAGCGCCTTTTCAAATTTGCCCGCCTTGGCCTCCTGGTCCGCAGCCCGCAGGATGGGGGCGACCTGGGTACGCAGGTTGGCCGTGCTCTTCTCCATGCCCTTCTCTTTGGCGGCGCGTTCGTGGGCATCGAGCAGCGCTTGAATGCTGCCGAGACGCTGTTCGTAATCGGCCTCCGGCTTTTGGTCCGGCTGGAGTGCAAGCCGCGACAAATGGCCCGCCTCCATCATCAGGTGGATCGCCTCGTCGCGATGGCTCGCCGCTTCGGACAGTTTCTTGTCGGCAAGATCAGCCTGCGCCTGCTTGAAGGAGGTGCGTGCCGCGGTCAAATAGGCCACTGCGGGCGGAAAACTGCTCTCTTCGATCTGCCTGGCGACCGATGAGTTATTGATCAGCTTGTCGACAAAACTTAGCGAAGTGGTGATCTGCTCTGCCGTGAGCGGGCGCGCGGGGGGTGCCACCGTCGCACCGAGTGTCGAAGCGAGCAGCAGCCCCCCGAGTGCCGCTGCTCTCATCACCGTTTGTAGCGAGACATTGCTATTGTTCATTAATTTATTCTCTTTTTTATGCCTGCTTATCGAGCCGCGGAGCAACCCCCTCCTCCACGGTTCGCCCCCATTATCGAACACCGACAATCTTCAATGCATTCTGGAACTGTTCTGTCGACTCGTGCATGCGCGCAATGGCATCGTCTACCTTGTTCGCCGCGAAGGCCGCTTCCGAATCCTTGCGCAGCGATAGTGCCTTGTCGATCATCTTATCCATCAACCCCTTCATCGCCTCTGCGGGCGGTTTCTGCGTGAGGGCGATAGGGACCAGTCGTTCATACTCGCGGTTGCGATCTATCTCATAACGATACTCCTCTTCCTTCGAGGTGAAGTTGAGGTCGTAGGTGACCGTCTTGCTGCCGATGGCGACATTGGTCTTGGTGATGAGGATACCTAGCATGTTATTAAGCAGCTCGTTGGCCTGCTGGTACTGCCCCTGCTCAGCCAGCAGCTGGGCGCGCGCCAGCTCCGCCTCCATCTTGCTCTGATCCTCTTTCTCGTGGGGGTCGACCCCCTTGTAATCGACGTGCCAGTCCTGGTAACTCTTCACCTGACGCAGCAGATCGTTATAGCGCTCACGCAGCTGCTGATCGATATTGTTCTGGCTCGGCACCATCTGGGTGGCGCCGGTGGCGAGGCGCAGCGATTCATTGAGCCCCTTTTCGGCCTCCTCGATCCGCCCCTCGCCATGGGCCCTGCGGGCCTGCAGGTAGAGTTCACGCGCCTGGGCGAGTTTCGCCCTGGCGGCATCGTTGGCGCTGGCGTCGACACGCTTGGCACCCTCCGATTTCATCAGCACCGATTCGGCGTAATCGAACTTAATCAATAATTGCTGCGGATCGGCACCCCAGGCCAGGCTGGTGAGCAGCAGCGCGGTGAGCAGAGGCAGACGTTTCATGGTGTCGTACTCGCAGTGGTTGAGCCGCCCTTCGGCTGTGAGTGGCAGAGACGGCAAGTGGTGGCGGTGACCGGGAAGGCCACCTTGCCATGACAGACGCCGCACTTCTGACCGAGCAGGATCGAGGCCATGTTGATCTGGTTGGCCCCCTTTTGCGGAATAAAAATATCGGGGTGGCAGTTGGAGCAGTCGAGCCACTCGGTATGCTGCTTATGGGGATAGACCACGTTGGGCATCGAGCCCTTCACCTCACGCACTATGTTCATGTCGAAGACGATCGGCTGTGCGTTGGGATCGAGGCGGTCGGCGCGCGGCGCCACCTTGCCCGCCTCCAGAGACTTGACCCAATCCACGTAGTTGCCCTGCTTGCTCTCCACCAGACCAGCCAAGCCTTCGGCAGGCGACTGCAACAGCGAAGTGCCCGGATTGGCCGGGTCGTGGATGCCATCTTCGGCGGCTGATGGATTCTTCTGCAGTTTGGGCTTCATCAACCGGTTGAAACTGTTGGCCGTGGGTGCGGCCGGTTGCGCTATCTCGGCGGCCTGGGTGGCGTTGATGGTGGTCAGCAGCAGGAATACGGCAATGGCGATACGCTTTTTCATGATGCCCTCCTACTTCTTGGCCTTGTCCGTGGTGGCGGCCTGTGCCGCAGCCGGCGCGGGAGTGGCCGCGGGCTTCGCGCCACCCAGCAGATTCTGCACCGTATTGCCGTGGACCTGGGTAGGTGTGCCGGGCTTGCCGGAGTGGCAGAGATCGCAGTTTTCGATCGACCAGGCTACCTCACCGTTGTGGCAGGCGCCGCAATATTGTCCCTCGATGATCTTCGCCATATTGATCTCGTTGGCCCCGGCCTGCATCTTGAAGCCGAGGTCGGCGTGACACACCTTGCAGCGGAAACGAACGCGATGAAACCAGTGAGGGAAGACCGCCGGGCGCATTCCCGCTGCTTCGGCATAATTATTGAGTACCACATCGCCATATTCGGCACGGGCCTCGTGGGACGTGAGCAGCGGCAATGCCAACAGCATCATCAGCGCCGCCAGCAGAGTGCGCAGCTTGTTTTGTTTCATGAATGTCTCCCCTCTATTGTTATGGTGTTGTTTTTTCATACACGATACCTCTTACTCATCCCTAAGATAAAGGGCACCTCGAAACGGTTTTATCACCGCCTCAAAACATTCGCTTCACCGACAGCATCAGCATGGTGCTCTGGACATCCAGGTGGTCGCGAAAGGTGAGCCCCAGGCTGGAGCGCATCAGGCCGATCTCGTGGGTGAAGCGGTTGTCCCAGTAGGTCTCCTGGGTGCTCGGACCGATGGCGGGCTGGATATCGCTAAGGCGCAAGTCTGAGACAAAGGCGACCCGTTGCAGGGTAAAAGGGCGCGCGTAGCGATAACCGGCGCTGGCACTGGTGGTCTGCCCGACACCGTAGTCGGGGACGCCCGGCACGGTGTGGTGCCAACTCTGCCAGGTCAGATTGCCGTTCAGACTGCTGCGGTTGTCGAGGATCTGGCTGCGCGACAGTTGGGCGTTGACCATCTGCGAGTTGCTTTCGTCACCGAGGATGCCGCGTGCGTCGGAGACGGTCAGTTGTACCATCGAGCTGCCGCTCATATCGATGCCCATCCAGCCGACGTTGAGGCTGTGGTTGAGGCGGCGCGTTTCGCCGCTTACGCCACTGGTATATCCGATCGCCACAGGGCCGGAGCTGTGGGTATAACCCTCTTCGAGAGTCTGGCTGAGCGAGAGGCGCACGCTGCTGCGCTGCTCCAGGCTCCAACTGCGGCTCGCGCTGTGGCCAAGGGAGAGCACCCCGGTCTGGGCGCGGCTCTCGCCACTTTGCTGGTTGGTGCCAGAGAGAGCGCTGTTCCAGCCATAGTCGAATGCACGAAGGGCGCGCCTTTCACTGCTGTAGCTCAGGGTGGCGTTTTCATTGTGAGTACGAAGATCGCTGCTGTCACTGCGCAGGGCTCCATATTGGCCATTCACCGAGCCCAGCAACCGCTCGGTGAACTGGTAGCTGGCACCGAGGGAGGAGTTGAAACCTTCGTTGTTGAGGGTGTTGCTGCTGGTGCCATTGTCGAGCAGGTAATCCATCTGATGCACACGCAAGCCACCATAGAGGCGCAGTGGTTGGGTGCTGCTGCGCCAGGCGAGATTGGTGGAGGCCTGGTCGATGGTGCTTGTCACCTGCTGGGTGAGGCCACTCAGTGAGGTGGTGTAATAGTTGTTGCTCTTCACATGGCTCGCCAACGAATCGACGGTGGTGTAACTGGTCGGGTAGTAGTCGTGGTTTATCGCGACCACGGTATTGTCGCTTTCGTTGCTGCTCTGGTTATTTGACTGACTCTGGAACAGTGCGTTGGCGTTGAGATTCTGTTTGTTGCCGCGCAATGAGTAGTCGAACCCATACCCCTCCTGCGTGTACTCCTCGCCGAGATCACTTTTCGCCTCATCCTGGTTGTAACGCAGGGTGAGCCGGTAAAGCTGGCCGTTCATTCCCTGGGCCAGCTGCAGTTGATTGCGCGTGAACTGACGCGCCGTCGACAGCGCCAGCAAGGGGTTGTCGTTGGTGCTGTTGTTGTCGAGGCGGGTGTCGCTCACCACATAGCGCGCCGTGAAGGGGAAACTGCTGCTGGGCAGTACGTTCAGGTTGGCCTCACCGGTGGTGAAATGGTTGCTGGTATCGACATTGTTGCTGGTGCTGCTGCGGTCCTGGCTCAGGGCGAGCGAAAAACCCATAGTGGCAAACCACGGCTGCCACAGGTAGGCGTTACTGGTGATGCGTTCGGTAATCATGTTGCTAATGGTGGCATAGCTATTCTCATAGCGTGTGTTGCGGTAGCTGTACTCCAGATCGCCCGAAGTACCGCGCGGCACAATGATCGCCGCCTGGGTGGCTGTGACCCCGGTCAGAGAGATCGTCACGATCAGCCGTACCGCTGCCGCTCCGTGCCCCATGGTTGCGATGGCCCCGCGCTACTTCTGTACCCCACTGCCCTGCGCTGTCACCGCTGTTTCCCGGGGGGTGAACAGCGCCTTGAGCGCCTTCTGATCAATGATGATCGTGGTCTGCTTGCGCAGCTGCTCAATAACTTTTTTCCAGGCGGTATCGCCGTTATCGCGAACCTGCAGATCGGCGGCGCGCTCCTTCACCTGCTCGAAGGGGTTGAGCTTGGCGGCGGTGCGATCGTCGAGGCGCAAGAGTGCCACGCCCTGCAGCAGCCGTACCGGCTCGCTGATTTCGCCCGGCTTGAGTTGGTCAATGGCCTGCTGTGCCTCGGGGGCCAGCATGCCCATGTGGATGTAACCGAGGTCGCCCCCTTTCTCGGCGGAAGCATCACCCGAGTGGAGCTTGGCGAGCGCGGCAAAATCGTCACCCTTGCGCAACTTCTCCACAAGCCCCTTCCCCTCCTCCATGGCCCCCTGCCAGGCGGTGGCGGGCGATGAGGGTTCCACCTTGAGCAGGATCAGTGAAACGCGCACCTTCTCAGGGGTGGTGAACTTGTCGGGATTCTGTTTGTAGTAGTCGCGCACCTGCTTCTCGCTGGGCGCGGGCACCTTGCGTACCTGCTCCTCCAGCACCTTGAGCAGGCTCTGTTGTTCCAGGTTGGCGCGCAGCAACGGCAAGCGCTGGGTGCGCTCCTTCTGCCAGCGCTCGCTGCTGGCGTACTGTTTATCGTAACCGGCGATCTCGGCCTCGATCGCCTGGGTGTCGGGTTGCAGCTTGCGCCGTTTCGCCTCTTGCAGCAGCAAGCTGCGATCGATCATCTGCTGCAGCACCTCGTTGCCAAACTTCTCCAGTTCTCCTTCGGGGATCTTGCCGTGGTAAAAGCGCTGGCGCATTCCCACCTGCACCTGCTGCACAAAGGCGCCAGTGGTGATGGTCTCGGTGCCCGCACTGGCAATGGGCTGCGCAGGATCGAGTTCCGCGGCGCTCAGGGGGAGGGCGCTGAGCAGCACAGCTGCTCCCAACATACGGGATACGAACTTATTAGAAGCCATGGTGTTATCCGTTCAAGGCGCGTGGTGCCGTTAAAATGCCACCCCCTCCGGAAAGGAGGGGGATGACTACGGTCTTAACTCCGGTCTTGCGGCCGGTTATTGTTGTTATTACTTCACGTGACAGGCGGTGCAGACCGCGCTATTGGTATTGGCAATGCGCAGGAAGGTCGGATTGGTGCTGCTGTGGGGATCGTGGCAGCTGGCGCACTCCACCTGAGCCTGAGCATTGGCGGTGTAGAGGCGGATCTCGGCGGAGTCCATCTTGCTATCGGCGTCGGTATCGAACCACCACTTCTGCAGACCACCAACGACAGCTTGGGTAAGGCCACTGCCCACCTGCACAAAATCAGGGTCGGTGGTGGCTCCCGTGGGTGTAGCGACCGTCACACCGCCACCACCGTAGGGAATGGCCACCGGATGGTCGTCACCCAGCGCACCGGTACCGTCACCGATGTTGGTGAGAGCACCCAACACCAGCTTGCCGTTGGTGTCCACGGTAGCACCCGACCAGGTGTAGGGCTGATCAAGACCACCGGCGGTATACCCCCCCGAGCCGGGCGCATTGACGATGTTATCCATCGCCTGGGTGCCGTCGTGGCAGGAGAGGCAGGCCATCGAAGTGCTGCCGGTGAAGTTAGTAGTGCCGTCCATGGTGGTGCTGGAGTAGGCAGTATAGCCAGCACTGCTGGTCAGCCCCTTGTTCCACAGCGGTACCGTGGCGGATGCCGCCTTGTGCGGGGTATGGCAGAAGACACAGGTATCGGCCGTGTCGCTGACCATATTGTTACCGGCGGTACTGCCAGAACCCAGGTTGTGTTTGGTGGCGACGATACCCGCCGAGGCAATGCCGCTCAACCCGAGCAGACCCGCCCCGAGCAGCAGTGTGATGAGCTTACGGTGGTTGTGGTTCACTTCTCTCCTCCCCCTCCATCTGGTGATGGATTATTTTGTGGTTGTTATTTTTGTAGGTTATCTCCCGCCAATCATGTAGGAGCTAACCCTGTTATTTGTATTGTTGAACTATGAATAACATGCCTCAAAAAGGCGCGTCAAGCGCTGAACTATTTTTTTAGTTATATCCATATTTCATCATTTTCTAATACGTCTCTATGACCTGTTTTTTTATTGTGCGCATGCCGGACCTGCGGCAGCTGCCTATCTTCACCGTCTCGGCATAGAAACAAAAACGCTACACGGGACGTGATCAAGCAGTGCATGGCCTACCGAGCCGTGCCACCAGCGAGCGAGGGTGGCGCGGCGATGGTGACCGATAATGATGAGGTCGGCCCCCACTTCGGTGGCAAATGCCCCGATCGCCTTGGCGGGTGCCTCGTCGGTTTTCAGATGGCCGGTGGCGGCGATCCCCGCCTGGCGCAGGCGCGCGATGTCCTCGTCGAGGATGGCATGCAGGGTGTCGCGATCCGGTTGCAACAGCTCATCGTTGATGTGGCCTTCGGCGAGGCTGAGCGCTGGAGGTGGTGAGATCACCGCCAGCAGGAAACAGCGGGCCTGGAAGCGACTGGCGAGGGCGATCCCCTCTTCAAATGCATCGCGACATTCGGCACTGCCGTCGTAGGCGAACACGATGTTCTGGAACATATAGTTTCCTCTCCTTCCGCTAACGCCCTACCCTCACTCCAGCGCAGCCGCTGTCTGCGAGGCGGGGGCAGTTTTCCTAGCCGGGGCTCGCAACACGAGGATCAGCGGAATCGCTGCCAGCGTAACCCACATCATCAGGCGGAAATCCTGCAGGTAAGCGAGCGTCGCTGCCTGGCGGGTGACTTCACCGTTGAGCGCGGCGAGCCCCTGTGGCGAACTTATGTTGTAGACACCCGCTTCGACGGCCTGCTGTAGTGCCAGACTATGCAGATTGATGTAATCGGCAAAACTGGCGTGATTTGCCTGCAGATTTTGCGACAGTTTCGTGATCACCCAGGAGATGCCGATACTGCTGCCGAGATTGCGCATCAGAGTAAACAACGACGTTCCTTCGTTGCGGTAGCGCCCAGCGAGTGTGGAGAAAGTAAGGGTGGAGAGCGGTACAAAAATTAGGCCTAGGCCGAGTCCCTGCACGATACCGGTACTCACGATGTGCCAGCCTGTGATCTCCGTGGTGAAACGCGTCATCTCCCACAGGGAATAACTGGTTGTGAGAAGGCCGACAACGATCAGTTGACGTGCATCCACCTTGCCCGCGAGTTTTCCCACCGCGAACATCGCTACCATCGTACCGAGTCCGCGCGGCGCTAGCAGGTTGCCTACATCCAACACCTGATACCCCATCAAGCTCTGCATGAAGGGCGGCAATAGGGCCATGGTCGCCAGCAGGATGATGCCGATGATAAAAATAAAGAGCAGCCCCACACTGAAGTTGCGATCCTTGAACAGGCCGGGTTCGAGAAAGGGGTGGTCATGGGTAAAGATGTGGGCGATGAAGAGATAGAGAGAGAGGCCGGCCAGCACTGCTTCGATGACCACCTCCCGGCTGGCAAACCAATCGAGCGATTCCCCCCGATCGAGCATCATCTGCAATCCACCGATGGCGAGGGTGAGAAAGGCGAAGCCGAGCAGATCGAAACGGCGTGTGCGATCGACGGGCGTCTCCTGCACATAGGCCACAATGCCATACCACGCCAGCAAGCCGAGCGGCATGTTGATATAGAACACCCAGCGCCAGTTGTAATACTCGGTCAGCAAGCCACCCAGCGAGGGGCCGAGGATGGGGCCGATCATCACCCCTACTCCCCACATAGCCATGGCCGAAGCGTGCTGCTCACGGGGATAGTTATCGAGCAAGACCGATTGAGAGAGGGGCACCAGGCTGGCGCCGAACACCCCTTGCAGCAGACGGAACAGCACGATCTGGGGAAGAGATTGCGCCGCCCCGCACAACATCGACGTGACGGTAAAGCCCACCACCGCCCAGATAAAGAGACGCTTGCGACCAAAGCGTGTGGAGAGAAAACCGGTCAGCGGCAGAAATATGGCCGAGGCAACAATGTAGGAGGTGAGCACCCAGGTGATCTGATCCTGGGTGGCGCCCATGGAGCCCTGCATGTGCGGCAGCGCAACATTGGCGATGGTGGTATCCAGCGCCGTCATGATGGTGGCCAGCATCACCGAGAGGGTGATGAAGCCTCGGTGGGCAACAGGTTTATCTGCCGCCTTATCGGAGGTGTTCATCGAGTTACCTTACAGTGAGAGCCCGAGCAAACGGCGGCGATGGCCGGTATCGATCTCCACCGTGGTGCTGAGACCGGCCAGCAACTGCGGTGCATCAGTGGCATGCTCCAGCTTGATGCGCACCGGCACACGCTGGGCGATCTTCACCCAGTTGCCGGTGGCGTTCTGCGCCGGGATGAGCGAGAACTCCGCGCCCGTGGCGGGACTCACGCTCTCTACCCTGCCCTGCCAGCGGAAGTCCGGGTAGGTATCCACATGGATCGTGACCGGCTGGCCGGGTTGCACATAGGTGAGTTCGGTTTCGGGAAAATTGGCCTCGATCCAGAGACTATTGTTCACCACCAATGCCAGTGCCGTGGTGCCGGTTGCGATGTATTGGCCGGGTTTGGGCGGTTTGCTGACGATACCGGGCAGCGCGGCGCGTACCTCAGCATGGGCCAGGTTGAGGCGCGCCTGCTGCAGCTCGGCCTGTGCCAGCAGATAACTTGGATGTTGTTCGACCGGCAGGTCGGCACTGCCGCCCAGACTCTCTGCAATGCGGCGCAGGTCTTGCTGCTGGGTGATGATCTGTTGCGTTGCCAGGTCGGCGTTTTGCTGGGCTTCGTCGAGATGGGAGGCCGTGACGAATTGGTTGGCCACCAGTTCTGTCTGGCGCTGTTGCTCGGATTTGGCATAGCTGGCACGGGTCCGCGCCAGGGTGATTTGGGCCTGTTTTTCGCGGTAGCTTGCCTTGAGCGCGGCAATTTCGGTGCGTGCCTGGGCGAGTTTCGCCTCTGCCTTGGCTACCGCCACTTCAAACGGTTCGGGATCGAGTCTGAACAGCACCTCTCCTGCCCCAACGGACTGGTTCTCGCGCACCAATACGTCACGCACGGTGCCCGAAACCTCCACACTCACCGGTATCTTGTCGGCCTTTACATAGGCATTTTCAGTTTCAACGTAACGGCCGCCGAGCAGGTAGACGAGTGCGCTGACACAGAGCACTGCGAACGGAACGCCAATCAACAGCACCCTGCGCCTCCGCTTCCGGGATGGAGGGACCGATGCCATCGACGTTGGCGCGGCATTTGTTTCGACGTTGCTCATGGTGAAGACCTGCTTTTGAATTCTGAAAAAGGGTTAATGTGCAGTAAGGTTGTCGCGAATCTGTTTAAGAACGAGGGTGAGTGTTGCTGCCTGCTCCTTGCTCACGCCACGCAGTGCAGCGGCACGGTTTGCGGCACCCCGCTCCTTGATGGAGGCAAGCTGGGGGGCGGCGGCATCGGTGAGATAAATCAGATGGGCACGTCGGTCGTGGGGATCGGGACGGCGTTCGATCAAGCCGTGTTGCGCCAATTGATCGAGCAGCCGGGCGAGGGTAATCGGCTGAACTTCGAGCAAATCGGCGAGCTCCACCTGGCGAATGCCCTGGTGACGGGAGACATAGATCAGGGCCCGGGCCTGGGCCAAGGTCAGGGTGCCCTCGCCCTCCAGATACTCCTGAAAGGCGCGCCTCATGAGCCGCGATACATCGGCCAGTAAAAACCCGAGACTCTCTTCCGGTAGCGACATAGACCCTGGCTCATAGTAAGGAGTGGACATAATAAGCATTGCTTACTAAATCTGCAAGAGTGGCCCAGGCAATGGGATAATGGCAGTGTCAAATGGTGCCGACCGCACCGATGGTTTCCTTTGATGGTTCTTTGAATGACGCGGCTGAATCAGGGCACAATCTCAGAATTAACAAATGCCATTCATCGACATACTTGCCGTTCACTCGATCAAATAAATAAATGGATTGTTTGTCAGATGCGCCGATACCTTAAGTGGTTTGTTCTCCTGTTGATGCTGCCCCTCCTTTTCGGGCTGCTCTACATTTCATTCACTTGGCGTACCCCGCAATTTTCCGCGTATCGTTGGCTGGTGGGTAGCCTCTTCGTGCTGGTTACCCTGCTACTGCTTAGCGCTGCGTCACTTCTGTTGCGCAACACTGTGGCCAAACCTGACGGGTTCAGGCGCCTGATAAAAGCAGGTGCGGCCCTGTCACTCGCCGCGCTGCTCATCTTTCTGGGCAGGGAGTTTCAGTTTCAGTGGATGCGTTATACGGTTCTGAATGTCGCACCCGAAACCCTCTCCCGCTTTGGGCGCCACATAGTGGTCGGCTTTCGCAGTCCCGCTTTTGCCGAAGAGCTGATCGCGCGAAAGGGTGTGGCCGGTATTTTCATTACCGCCCATAACGTAGAGGGAGAGGATGCCGCCACCATCCGCGCCATGCTGGAAAAATTTCAGACGCTACAGCGTACCAAGGGCGGCCAAGCGTTATGGATTGCCACCGATCAGGAGGGTGGACGTGTCTCCCGCATGACCCCGCCCTTGGCGGCACAACCTTCGCTGGGTGAGGTCGTGGGGCAACACGCCAGCGATGGCTCTCTGGAGGCGGCCATCCGCAACTATGGTCAAACGCAGGGCACAGCACTGGCCGCCCTCGGCATCAATCTCAACTTCGCCCCAGTTGTCGACATCAACTACCACATCGTCAATCAGGCCGATCGCTATACCCGCATCTATCAGCGTGCAATCTCCAGCGATCCCCGCATGGTCGAACATGTGGCCGGCTGGTATTGCGAAGCTTTGTATGCCAGTGGGGTACGCTGTACCCTCAAACACTTTCCGGGACTGGGGAGGGTGGCCACCGATACCCATCTCGACTCGGCCAAACTCACCGTTGCACCAACGGAACTGGCGCAGAGCGATTGGCTCCCCTTCAAGGCGCTCATGCAAGGTGGCCAACCCCCTTTCACTATGTTGAGTCACGTCCAGCTCGCGGCGCTCGACGCAACAGAGCCGGTATCCACCTCCAAACCGGTGGTGGACAACCTGCTACGCAAGCAATGGGGCTACGACGGAGTACTGATCACCGATGATTTTTCCATGGCCGCCATTAGTCAACGCCAGGGGGGCATCGGTGCCGCCACTATTAACGCACTCAATGCCGGCGTTGATCTGATCCTGATCAGCTTTGATCCGGAGCAGTACTATCCCGCGATGTATTCACTGCTCCAGGCCGAGCGGGATGGAACAATCGATGAGGCCATGCTGGAACGGAGTAATAAACGGCTCTCCGACATCGTAATTCCCTGAGGATGCCGCATGGCTGCGCTATGTG
Source organism: Gammaproteobacteria bacterium (assembly GCA_036401755.1). Classification (GTDB taxonomy): domain Bacteria; phylum Pseudomonadota; class Gammaproteobacteria; order Thiohalomonadales; family Thiohalomonadaceae; genus DASWUD01. The sequence continues at coordinate 17,694 of DASWUD010000173.1, read as the reverse complement.
AACATGGCGACTAGGCTATCCAGTCTCTCGCCCACTCCCCGGCCTCGTTGAGCAGCTGCTGGATAAGCGCAGCATGGCGCTGCGCAAAGCTCTTGCCACGCGCACGCATGGCCAATGCCAGCACACAGTGGAGATTGAGCGCTTCTCCCTTGGCCGCCGCCCCTGGGTATCTGGCGGCATAATCGGGAGGGACACGCAGGGTCCAGTTGGCCGGATCGATGATACCGGGACGGTTATAGATCGCCTCCATGCCCAACAGATCGGGAAAGAAGATCATTACCTGGCGTGCCGGACTGACAAACAGATCGGCCATCTTGGCGTGGACCAGCTTGCGCCAATCGTCGGCGAGCAACGCGGCGAATGCCGCGCTCTCTTCATCAGGTCGCAATCTCTGCGTCAGGTACTCCGCCTCGGCCTTCGTCCGCCCCTCCCTCGCCCACTGTTTGGCCAGTCGCCAAAGCGGTGGTGTGTCGTGGTTGCCTACCATGATCCAATCTTCGGGATGGGCATTCTCGCTGCGATAGACATCGGCTGGATTGGAAAGGTCCGCCTTTTGTGTCACGCGAAAACGCCCCAGTCCGTGCCGCGCAATAACCTGAGCCAGGGGGAACGGCAGGGTGCTCAACACTTCACAGAGCACGTCGTCGCTTGTGGCACCGTGGAGCCGCACTTCCTGCATGAGCTGATCGATCAACACGGCATAACGATCCAGTTGTTTGCTATCGAGCGAGCCGACCCAGCCATCCGCATAGCGCGGTAACGATTCATTCAACTGCTCACCATTGACTATGGCATAGCGGGTCAGTTCGGGATGGTCTGCCAGGTGCGGCGAGGAAAAGAGGCGTGCACCCTGTTGCACCGCGTGATAGGGATCGGGATCGGTGCTGCGATAAACCCACGGACAGACCAGGCCATGGGGATGATCGATGCGCAGGCCATCGAACTCCTCCATCATTTTGCGCACCCGTGTTGCTAAAAAACGCAGTACCGGGCCAGCTGCTCCGTCTGGACCCTGATATTGTTCCGGATCGAGCACGCCGTAACCCCACGGTTGTCCCTCCGGGTTGGTGCGACTCGGTGGTGCCCCCATGCGGTAGTGTTGCAGATAGAGTGCGCCACGGCTCCAGAGATCACAGGGCGAGATGCCCACCTGCAGATCACCATAAATCCGCAAGCCCCACTGCTTCATGGTGGAGTGGAAACGGGCGTGTTGCTGATGAAGGAGGAGCTGTCCCAGGGAGTAACGCTCTATGCGATGACGATAGTGTGTCAACAACACACCACGTCGCGCGGCGCAACGGGAAGCGTGCTTGGCGTCATGGTGGTAGAGCATGCGATCGGCACACGCCTCGTTGCTTTGCGGCCAGTCATCCTGATGTAGCCAGCCATGTTCTGCCGCCAGCGTGTGATAGAGGGCATCGGCCTGCAGCCACTGCTGCTGGTGCGCCGAAAATATCTTCAACTCTTCTTGAAGCAGTAACGCGGCCGCCTCTCCGGATGCACACCCCGTGACGAAATTAAGGTAAATTTCATCAAGTGCGTGGTGGACGGCCTGATAAGCGTAGGCGTGGTTGCTGTGCCGCCCATCGCTTGCCGGACACTCCTCGACCAGGCGCTGCAATGTTGCTGTACTTAGCCATGCCCCTGCCCGCTCCCTCCCATTGCCCATTAGTAACGATGGGAGATCGAGATTGAGAAAACTTTTGGAAAAGAGTGTGCCATCATAGGGAGACGGATTATCCACACCGCTCTCTCCCTGCGGGCCGAGCTGGAGAGTATCGAAACCAAGATGTCGTGCGAAGGCCAAAAACGCAGCGGCAGCTTCAGTGTATGGCGATCCCCTGCCAATATCCTGGCCGTACGTGCCGGGAAAGCTGCTGTCATGGATGGCGAGTGCCAGCCGGTCTTTTTCCAGTAGGCGAAGTGCCTCGCACACCGCCGTATTGGGTTGTATCGAAGCGTCCTGTTCCGTTGTGTTATTCATCACCCATCACTCACCAGCAGTGCGACCGGGAAGTGACGCAATAGTCTGCCTGCACTGAGCTGCCAACTTCCTTCGAGATTGTCGGCCTCGAGTGGCTCATCCGTCAGCCAGTTACGCCAAGTGCCGCCAGGCAGTTCGATGGTCGTCGCCCCCCAGATGACATCACCCAGCGGGATTGCGCCACCCGCCAGACGATAGATCAGGCGTGGTACTGCCACCACCACTGTTTGATCACCATGACGACGGGCAAAAACGCACAGATGTTCTGCATGGGGCCCACTGATTTGCAACGGCAGGTAATCGCCATCGCGAAATAGGTCGGGATTGTCTTGACGTAACTGCAAGGTACGCCAGGTCAGATATAATTTGGTGCGACCATCCTGGAGATTGGCCGTGAGCTCATCAACGAATGTGGTAACCGTCACCGCAGAGGCTCGTTTCTCTTGCAGTTGTGTGAGTAGTGCCTGACGCTGGTGATAATCCACCGGCCGGCGATTATCGGGATCTACCAAGGTGAAGTTCCAGAGTTCACATCCCTGATAGATGTCGGGGACACCGGGCGAGGTAAGTTTGAGCAAGGTCTGTGCAAGACTGTTGAACAAGCCGATACGGCTCACTGACTGTTGAAAGGGCAGGAAATCCGCCAAAAAACGATTGTTGTCGAGGTCGCCCAACAAGGAGTTGATGAAGTCGTGCATCGCCTGCTCGTAATCACTGTTGGGATTGATCCACGAGGTGTGGACCTTTGCCTCCTTAACCGCCTTCAACATGTAAGCCTGAGTACGCTCCCGGAATGCATCCAATGCGGTGGCGTCGAGTGTTTCGAGCGGCCAGGAACCCACCAGGGTCTGATAGAGCAGATATTCGTCGTCCCGTGAAGGGGCACGCTGATCGGTGATAAGCTGTGTTTTCTTGTGATTGACGCGTGCCCAGCGGCGCACGCGCATGCGCCACTCATCCGGCAGTTCCGACAGCACATTAATGCGTGCCCGCACGTCCTCGCTGCGCTTGCTGTCGTGAGTGGAGGTGCTGAGCATGGTATGGGGCCAGCTTTGGCAACGCTCCTGATTCTGGTGATGAAAGGCACTGACCGAGTTAGCAAAGCGGCTGGGTTCGCCTCCGACCTCGTTGAGGGAGATGAGGCGGTTGTAACGATAGAAGGTGGTATCCTCCAGACCCTTGGCCATTACCGGTCCAGTGTATTGCTGGAATTTTAGGGCAAAGGCCGTCACCTGTTGCTTATATTCTTCACTCTTGCCCTCCCCGATACTAGTCAGCAATACCTCGTGCACGAAATCAAAGATGGTGATATCGCTGGCGGTACTGCGCTTCTTTGCCAGCTTGATCGCCCACTCCACATAGTGGCGATCTTCGGCGCTGACACTGTCACTTGCGACATAAGTACGATAGACAGGAAAAAGCGCCACAACCTCACTCAAGGCACCACGCAGGCTGTTCAGTGTAAAATCGCGGGTGTGACGATCCAGCTCAGAAATCAAGCTGAGTTGATGGGCCAGAACATTGAGTTCACTGGCCATTGCCACACGCATAATCAACTTTTTGCAGGAATAGATCTGTTCTTCCAGCGTGGAAGTCTCGCCAATGAAGTCGCGATAGGTGCGTTCCATTTTGGCCTCGGTGGCAGCATCGACAAACAAGCCATTTACCTGGTTGGTAAAATCGTAGCCGGTAGTGCCATGCACAGCCCACTCCTGACGCAGTCGTTCATGCCTTGCCAGAATTTTTTCTACCAGCAGATAGAGCGGGCGAGCCTGGGGCATGTCAAGTTGAGCGTTGTCCTGCCCCGAAACCATCAGTGAGTGAGGTGCGGCAACCTTGCTTTGCAACCGGCGAAAGTAGTTCGCGGGTTCGAACAGGCCATCCGGATGATCGATGCGTAGTCCTTGCACCCGGCCTGCACCAATCAACTCGATGATCCGTTTATGGGTGGCAGCAAAGACCTGCTCATTCTCCATACGCAGACCAGCCAGTTCGTTGATGTCGAAAAAACGGCGGTAATTGATCTCATCGGATGCCACTTGCCAGTAGGCCAGACGCCAGGCTTGGCGCTCCAGTAGTTCGTGCAGCAGCTCCACCCCGCTGTTGCTATTGAAGAGCGCGATATTTTCAGCCAAGTAATGGGCGATATCGGCATCACGGCATTGCCGGGCGAGATTAACTTTGTGGAGTTCCTTGTCGCGACTGCGTTCGGCGACCTCGATTTCACTGCGTTTCGAGCGCGGAGGAAGATTGCCTAAGGCGGTAATAAGACTTTGAAACTCCAGTAGACGAAGATCCTGGCTGCCCAGTCGTTTCTCCAGCCGTTCGATATCATGGCCCAGTAGAGAGGGATATTCACCCGGGTCGATGGGGAATTCATGTTTGAAATAGTGAACGCTGAATGCGCCTTTGTCGCTGTGGAATCGCAACTCCAGTTCACCGCGATCTAGTACCTTACCGTAGTGATCCCCCAGCACCGGGAGCAACACCTTGGCACGTAACTCATCCTTCAATGGGACCCAGTCAATATCAAAAAATGACGCATAGAGCGACGCCGGGCCATTTTCCAGTACATCCAGCCACCAACCGTTGTCACTGCCCATGACGCCCATGTGGTTGGGAACGATATCCATGATGAGCCCCATGCCACGTTCTTTAATGGCATCGCTGAAGCGTATGAAAGCCGCGTCACCGTTGAGTTCGTCGTTGAGTTTACCGTGATCAATAATGTCATAACCGTGGCTGCTGCCGGGGCGTGCCTGCAGACTGGGCGAGGTATAACAATGGCTGATCCCCAAACTATGCAGGTAGGGTACGATCTGAGCCGCGTCGTCAAAGGTAAAACCGCGATGCAACTGCAGGCGATAGGTACTGAGAGGGATCTCTGCCTCCTTGATTTCTGGCGGTGGCACCGACGCTGATTGTGGTGGTATGACTGAACTGCCCCGTTCATCCCGTAAGGCATTGAAGATACGCTGTACCCGTGGCTCATCACTCCACAGCTCCAGCTCCAGCAGCAATTTGCGACACCAGTTTGGATACTGCTGGCGGCTGCTACCCGGCAGGTTGATCTGCTCCGATTGCCCAAGGACATCCTCCATCGGTACCGCCATCAATTGCGCCGGTGTCCTGGCCAGATAACGATGGATTGCTTCAGCAAGATCCAGCGACATCTCGGGAGCAGCGACCTGATGAATAGTCAGCTCTTCGCTTACGAGTCCCTCTCTTTCCAGCGCCACCAGCAGGCGGGTACGCTCTTCGGCGCGGGTGACAAGCTGTAGTTCACGCGATTCTGGGGTATGGAACAGCCCCAACTGTCCGCGCAACTCCAAGTCACGCCCCTGCCAGTAACCTGCCAGGGTAGCTTGGTCATGGTTATTGATGGCAATCAGCGCCTGCGGTTCATACTCGTTACTCGTTTTAAAACTTCCATCGAAGGCCTTTTCGTAATAGAGCAGCCGATAGGAGAGCACACCACGCAGATGCAACTGTTCCCGTAGCTCCGCGGGGACACTCCCCAAATCATCACCGATCACCAGACAGCGATTGCGTTGACTCTCCAGTGCCAGGATGGCCAGTAGATCGTGGTAGGGATAGTCCACATAGGTGCCTTCCGCCGGTGGCCGGCCAGGCGGGAGGCAGAAGAGGCGCATCAGTGAGACGATGTGATCGAAACGCAATGCACCGGCCACGCGCATGTTTTTTTGCAGCAGTTTTATGAAGGGTGCATAGCCCTGCTCTCGCAATGGATGCGGTAACCAGGGTGGCACCCTCCAGTCCTGCCCTTGCGGATGGTCATCGTCCGGAGGCACACCAATATGACACGATGAGGCAAAGAGTTGCTGGTTAGTCCACAGCTCTGCGCCATATGGGTCAACACCGACCGTGAGATCCTGATAGAGCCCTACCCCCAGCCCCAGGTCATAGGCGCGTTGACCCACAGTGCCCAGTTGTAGATGCGCCTGCCACTGCAGATACTCGAAGAAGGTGATCCACTCTTCGTGTCTGGCAATGAATTTTGTTACCGCCTCGGTGTCAGGATGTTGATAGGGTTTTGGCCATGCCCTCTCCTCCTCCTTTTTCAAAAACAAGTCATGCCGCCACGCCCGTAGCGCCTCGTAGGTAGCATGCTGATGCAGCGCCTCTCCCTGCTCCTTCTGGAACGAGACAAAGGCCCGGGCCCGCTCACTGTCCCGCCTCAGATGGTGCTGGCGAAAATGGCGATAGAGTGTCTCCAGTATCTCCAGCTTCGTCGTGGCGACACCGGCATAATCCACCAGTTCAGTGGCGCGCAAGGCACGCAGACGTGCTTGAAAAGCCCCATCGGAGACCAATCGCTGCGCCTGTGCCGATTCGGCAAAATCGGCTATCGACTCCACATCCAAATAGAGAATATTGAGGAACAGCCGGCTCGATGGTTTATAGGGACTGGCATAGACGGGATCCTGGGGAAACAGGGCATGCAGCGGATTGACCCCCACCATACCCGCGCCCGCCCGCGCCGAAATCTCCACCACATGGAGCAAGTCTGTATAGTCGCCGATTCCCCAGTTGCGCGCCGAACGTACTGCATAGAGTTGGATGGTCGGTCCCCACACTCGTCGGCCGTCGGTTATCGCCTGTGGCTGGTAACAAAGACGTGGCGCCACAATCAGGGGCATAGTAGCGCGCGGTGCATCCGGCAGATCGAGATTGTGCAATTCCAGACGGTGATAACCAGGGGCGGGCACGGTAGTCACCATCAGCCGGCGTTGTTGCCAACGCTCGCCTTGCACATTGTTCTCACCGAGCAGATCCAGATCGGCAGGACAAAATTCTGCGCTTTTCGAACTGCCATCTTCATGGCGCAGTGTCCAGCGAAAACGGTGGCTCAATTGACTTTCACGCGTCCCCAGCGTGACAGCGACTAATTTCTCTCCTTCCCAAACTACTTGCACCGGTGGCAAAGGGCGGCACCAGGTATCGATCTCTGCATCAAGCAGCGCCCGCTCTTCATCCCCGGGCTGTTCGTTCTTCACCCCCATCGCGGTGAGCAATGCGCGCAGGATCTCGGGTGAAACGGTGTGCTGCCCGCCCCAGCTGTCCTGATAGGAGGTGGCGATGTGGTAGTGCGCACACAGGCGCTCGAGGGGGAGACTACCGTGCATGTCTCTCTCTCCTCTTTATAAACCAGGCCACAGACCATGGTGGCATGCAGTTGGCTGGTAGTTCCTGGAGGAGCGAGGACGGATAGAGATGGAGTGGCGTACCGGCGGGAAAAGAGCGACCAGCAACATGTGCCGCTTCTTTACTGAGGTTGGCCAGCAGCGTCAGTGACGAGCCATCACCGAGCGTCCACTGCACCTTTAATGCGCTCTTTCCCAAAAGCTGAAAGATTGCCGCGGCACCACTCATGTTGGCCAGGCGTGGAACGATCTCCGCCTGACGAATCCTTAACAGTGTTTGGTAGAGGACGAACCACTCGAGGTGACGAGCTTGCTGCAGGTCGCACCACGCCAACTTGCTGCGTTCGAAGGTGGTTTGGTCCGTCGGAGCGGGAATGGTGTCCCTGACCTCGGGTGTGGAGAAGCGTTTGAAGTGTGCAAACTCGTTGCGTCGTCCCTGAGTGACCGCCTCGGCCAGATCGGCACCCAGATCACAAAAGAAGAGAAACGGCAGCCTGGCGCCGAACTCTTCACCCATGAACAACAAGGGCGGCGACGGCGCCAGTAGCAGAATAGCCACAGCGGCGCGCAGCGCTGCCTCTTCCGCCAGGGAGGCGATGCGTTCACCAAAGGCACGATTGCCTACCTGATCATGGTTTTGCAGGAACGAGACAAAGGCGGTGGGTGGCAAGCTGCCGCTCGGTTCGCCGCGCAATGCCCCGTGGCGAAAAGGCGATGGCTCCCCCTGATAGGCAAAGCCCTCGGCAAGGCATCGCCCCAGATACCAAATGGGGCGATCGACATAATCCGCATAGTAGCCATCTGTTTCGCCAGTGAGCAGGTGATGCAGGACGTGGTGCAGATCTTCGTTCCACTGGGCCGCATAGTGGCGTGGCTTCCCTTGCGCATCACGCTGCAGATAGTGGGCGGCGTTGTGATCATTTTCCAGAATGAGATGGATATGGCGCGTCTCTCCGAACTGTTGTTTTACCACTGCAGCCAGCTCCTCCAGGAAATCGGGAGCGGAGTCATCCATGATGGCGTGGACCGCATCGAGGCGCAGCCCATCGAGGTGATACTCCTCTAGCCAGTAGAGGGCGTTGTGGATATAGAACTGGCGTACCGTTTCACAACCAGGGCCATCGAAATTGATCGCCGTCCCCCACGGGGTGTGATGGCGTTCGGTGAAAAACAGCGGTGCATAGGCATGCAGGTAATTGCCTTCCGGACCAAAGTGGTTGTACACCACATCGAGCAGCACCATGAGGCCCTTGTGGTGTGCTGTCTCGATCAATGCCTTGAGATCAGCGGGGGTACCGTAGCGGCTGTCCGGCGCAAACAGTAACACACCGTCATACCCCCAATTGCGATGCCCGGGAAAATCGGCAACCGGCATCAACTCGATCGCGGTAATCCCCAGCTCCACCAGATAATCGAGCCGCTCCTGGAGTGCTGCAAAGGTACCCTCGGGGGTAAAGGTACCCACGTGCAGTTCATAGATGACTGCCTCTTCCCAAGGGCGTCCGCGCCATGCTTCGTCACGCCACTGCCATGCGAGCGGGTCGATTACCTGACTATGACCATGCACATCCTCCGGTTGAAACCGGGCAGCGGGATCCGGCACCCGTAAATCATCTTCGATGATAAAGCGATAGCGGCTGCCCGGATTTGCCCGAGGGGTGACCAAGGTGAACCAGCCTGTTTCGTTCCGCTCCATGGGCAAGAGGAGCTCCCCTGTCGTCTCGGCAAGGGCGAGCTTCACCTTGTTCACCGCTGGTGCCCAGAGGGCAAAACGGACCGCACCATCCTCACGTACCTCGGTGCCAAAGGGCATCTCATGGCGGCGTTGCGTCGCCGCTCGCCTCAAGAGAACGGTCATGACGAGGGCGTCGGATTGGCCGTTGTAGGGTTCACCTTTTCCAGCAATCCACCCAGCGCAATACCGACCCATTCGATACGATGGTCCAGTTCGTAACGCACCTCATAGAACCCCTTTTCCAGGATAAAGAGCTCTACCAATTGCCCCGCCTGTTTTAGATCATGGGGACACGAAGGACTTTGGCCTACCCCCTCACGATAGCCAGCCATGAAGGCCTCGGCAGCAGACATTTCCCATTCCTGTATATAGTGCAGCAATCGCTCACGCTCTGAGGGATGCTCCTGCGTGCTGTTGGTGAGAGCGATGGCTCCGGCATAATTGAAAGAGCGCAACATACCGGCCACATCCCGCAAGGGGGAGTGCTTAAGCCTGCGCTCGTTGAGAGAACGTTCCGGCTCCCCTTCAAAGTCGATGATCACAAAATCGTTGTGTGTGAGCAGAACCTGCCCCAGATGATAGTCACCGTGGTAGCGCGTTTTGACCGCATGGACGGTATTGGGCGTCAGCTCCGCAATGCGTTCGAGAAACGCCTCCTTCGCCGCCATGAACCGCTCGATGGCGGGCAGCTGCGCTTCTGGTATCGCTGTGCGGAAGGCCTGCAGCTTTTCAATCGTTGCCTGCAGGTCCAGACTGACTTGTTCGCTCCACAGATGAAGATCTTTGGACTGGATAGGTTCGGGATCAAAGGCGGGATCACCACTCATCTTGCACAATGCCCGGTGGAGTTCGCCGGTGCGCTGCCCCAGGATCTGGATTAGCCAACGGAAATCGAGATGGCGTTCGGCCGGAACGTCCGGAATCGATTGTGGCCGGAATAGGCAATCCTCCAGAAAGCGTTCGAGGTAGTCGAGGGTGTAGTTCCAGCCATCCCCCTGGTTGGCCACGTAGCCCTGCACCAGCACCAGTGTCGCCGATGTTCCATCGTGTGCAACAAAATCGACGGTTCCCGCCAGCGGCGAAATATTGGCGAAGCGTGAAACCTCGGTGAGGAAGCGGCACATCTCCACTTCTGTGTTGATCCCCTTCTCCACATGACGATAGAGCTTGATAAATAGTCGATCACCTAAAATGATGGTGGAGTTGGTGCCTTCCAGGCGCGGGTAGGAGAGGCCGCTCGGCACTTCCTCACCGACGAGAGAGGAATAGCTGGTGGAGGCAACGAATTTAAGATTGCCCGATCCGGTGGCAGCTTCGGCCGAGCTGGCCATTGCCTTGATCAGGCTACGCAGAAAAGCCTCGTCCATAACGCCATCGTAGATGATGCCCACGCGTGCCCGCTGGCGGAATCTGGCCAGGGCCACCGGCAACAGTGGACGGATATGGGGATCATCACTCTCACCCCAGCCGATGGCCAATGGCAAAGAGTAGACGCGCTGCATTCCCGATTTGTAATAGACCCTGGGCCACAGCCAGAACCAGCTCTCATGCTCACCGGCCCATATCACCAGATCGACAATTTCCAGGTGGTCGAGTGGCTCGCCTTGTGTGGTAAACCAGCGTTGTACCGCCATAAACGCCGGCATAATTTCGCTTTCCAGCTGGGCACGCAGCTTCGCCGCCATGGTCATGCGCAAGGGCTCGACACGCTCCGGCATGAAGCTGCGCCAGCTATCGAACAGCACCAAGCTGGGCAGTTCCAGAGGCGGCAACAGATCCTGGTGCCAGGCCGGCTCTTCCGAAGAGGTGGTGAGGCGAAACCAGTAGAAGTCGTGTCCGGGCAAGGTGAGCAGGTAGGGAAGATCGCCGATGGGCGGAAAGGCGGTGCGTCCCAACATCTCCACTGGAACCTTACCCCGGTGTGCCGAGAGATCGAGCTCTACTGGTTGTGCGGTACGGGAGAGATTGGCGACGCACAAAATTACATCGCCGTTATCTTCACGCAGGTAGGCCAGGATTTTGCGATTACCGGGACGCAAGAATGAGAGCGTTCCTTGGCCAAAGGTGGGATAGGCCTTGCGCACTGCGATAATGCGCTTCATCCAATTCAGGAGAGACGAGGGTTCACGGTTCTGTGCCTCTACATTCACTGCCTCATAGCCGTAGATCGGATCCATGATGGCCGGTAGATAGAGTTTTTGCGGGTCGGCACGGGAGAAACCGGCGTTACGATCCGGGCTCCACTGCATTGGTGTGCGTACCCCGTTGCGATCACCGAGAAAGAAGTTGTCACCCATGCCGATCTCGTCGCCGTAATAGATGACGGGTGAGCCCGGCATCGACATGAGCAAACTATTCATCAGTTTGATCTTGTCGAGGTCGTTATCCATGAGAGGTGCCAGCCGGCGGCGAATACCGACGTTGAGGCGCGCTCGCTGGTCTGCCGCGTAACGCTCATACATGTAGTCACGCTCCCGGTCGGTCACCATCTCCAGTGTGAGCTCATCGTGGTTACGCAGAAAGATCGCCCACTGGCAGGTAGCGGGAATTTCGGGCGTTTGCTGCATGATCTCTACAATAGGATGACGATCCTCCTGGGCCACGGCCATGTAGATGCGTGGCATCAGCGGAAAGTGGAAGGCCATGTGACATTCGTCTCCCTGGCCAAAATAGTGCTGCGCATCCTCCGGCCACTGATTGGCCTCGGCCAGGAGCATGCGATCCCGGTAGTGGCTATCCACTACCGAGCGCATATGTTTGAGAACTGCATGGGTTTCTGGCAGGTTTTCGTTGTTGGTCCCCTCTCGTACACACAGATAGGGAATGGCATCGAGTCGTAGTCCATCCACGCCCATATCGAGCCAGAATCGCATCACCCGGATCATCGCCTTCACGACTTCGGGGTTGTTATGGTTGAGATCGGGTTGATGGTGAAAGAAACGGTGCCAGTAATAGGCGTGGGCCTCGTCATCCCAGGTCCAGTTGGAAGTCTCCGTATCACTGAAGATGATACGAGTCTCTGGAAATTTCTGGTTAGTCTGGCTCCATACATAAAAATTACGCTTTTTGCTCTCTGCTGGTGCCTTGCGGGCCGCCTGAAACCAGGGGTGCTGATCCGAGGTGTGGTTGATGACCAGTTCGGTTACCACACGTAAGCCATGACGGTGCGCCTCGCGCAAGAAGCGATGAAACTCTTTGAGTGTCCCGTAGTCGGAGTGAATGTTGCGATAATCGGAGATATCGTAGCCATCATCACGCATCGGTGAGGGATAGAAGGGCAGTAGCCACAGGGTGTTGACACCAAGCTCCTTGATGTAATCCAGCTTTTCTATAAGTCCGTTGAGATCACCGATACCGTCATCATTGCCGTCATAAAATGACTTGATATGTAACTGATAGATAACTGCATCCTTATACCAAAGTGGATTTGCATCAATTTCCGCCATGACACCGCCCCACTCTCACCCTGTATATTGAGAAATCACCTGCCCGGAGGGACACACAAAAACAATAGCGTACGGAGTCAGCGGGTGCCGCAGAATTGACGCGTGCGTCGATTCGCAGATGGTCCATGTCATACCCGATCGCACTGGTGAGTGCCCCTGAAGGGCGCAGCGATGAAACGTTTACTAGAATCACGCCCAATGAAGCATTCACCGGCTGATAGCCAACATGGATCTGCTCAATCACGTACTATTTGGAAATACGCTGCTGTCATGGCTAGGCTCGGTCACGGTATTCATGATGGTGACGGGTACACTTCGGCTGTTGCTCGCCCTGGTGGGCCGGCGGATGACACGCCTGGCAAAACTTACCGAGGCGCAGTGGGATGACATCGCGGTCAACGTGTTGACCCATACCAAGTTGCTGTTCCTGCTGATTGTCGGACTTTATGTGGGCACCATGCTACTCAAATTGACTGGACGCCAGCAGCAAGTCATGGACAATCTGCTGGTGGTCGGGTTGATTTTCCAGGCAGGGGTCTGGAGTACCATTCTTATCGTCTCGCTCCTGAAATCCTATCAGGAGCGGGTGTTAAAGAATGATCCCACCGCTGTCACCACCTTCAACATTATCGGCATATTTAGCCGACTGACTCTCTGGTCGATCGCTCTCCTGCTAATCCTCGACAACATCGGCATCAACGTAACGGCCCTGGTGGCCGGTCTGGGTGTCGGTGGCATCGCCGTGGCATTGGCAGTCCAAAACATTCTCGGCGATCTCTTCTCGTCGTTGTCGATCATGCTGGACAAACCCTTTGTCGTCGGGGACTTCATCATCATCGATGACTATATGGGGGGAGTCGAATATGTGGGGCTGAAAACTACGCGGATACGCAGTCTCTCCGGAGAACAACTGGTCTTTTCCAATTCCGACCTCCTCAAGAGCCGCATTCGAAACTATGGCCGGATGTTCGAGCGGCGCGTGCTCTTTACCCTGGGCGTCACTTATGAGACGCCCAGGGTAAAGCTGAAACGTATTCCGGATATCATCAGAAGATCCATCGAGACACAAAACAACACCCGTTTTGATCGCGCTCACTTCATGAAGTATGGCGACTACGCTTTATTATTCGAAACGGTTTTCTACGTGCTGACATCCGACTACAACACCTATATGGATATACAACAGACCATCTTCTTTGAAATCCATGAAGCGTTTGAGCGTGAAAATATCGTGTTTGCCTACCCTACCCAACGACTGTTTGTCGCTCCGAGTGGGGATAGTAGTTTCTTGTAAAATTATTGGTGATTGGCGGCAATCAAACGGGATGGTTGGGTTCTCACCGCCGGCCACGCAATCTCACTTTTAGCACATCCACACATGCACCTGATTTTGTGCCTCATCGTCAAGAACCCTGAAGATCATGCCAAATCCATTTGGATTGTTATGGACAACCAACCCAGGAAAACTGATTACGGGTTCCACGTCGGGGAGTACAAGACGGACATCGACGCAGCTGTTCACCGGGAGTGTGGCCTCTGTCATAACAAACATACCGTTCCAGCCGAGGTTGGTTATCACCCCCGCAGCGGTCTTTTCGTCTCGACACCGGATCTCGGCCAGAGCAAGCAAATTGCGCCGCCGGCCATGTCGGTGGTCAATTATCGTCTGGTTCGAGACCTGCTCGAGGGTGACATCAGACAAGTTGACAAGCTCCACCCTAGAAGCAAGCAGACCAACAGGGCTCGTCAGTGCTTGTTTCTCATGTGAACCATTAGTTATCTGAATGTGTTGATTATCGGTTTTATTGAGGGGTTTGGTAGTAGTTGTGTAGTCTGCAAAATTTTGCGAATGATTTGCCATCGTCATCATTGTTTCCCTTAACTCTCCAGAGGTATTCCTTGTCAGCTATTTTTTTCAGCGGCTCTTTCAGGTCCGCTGAATGAAAATCATTTGGCGATGTTAGAGCTATAGACAACGAACTATAAATTGCAAATATTCAGTGCAAAGAAATGTCATAAACGTGACGTCGTTAAGGACAAACGGCAACAATGCCTTTTTTGCACGCGGCATGGCCCCACGTTAATGGTGGTGCATAAGGATGTGCCATGCGCCAGCAGATCGCCCGCGCAGCCATTTATTCAGAGGTTCCCAGAGTAATAAACCGGTCTTGTGCAGTGATTGGAAGGGGCCCGCTCCGTGCGCGACTACATCATCATGCCCGGACGTTTCAGGTGGTTGAACAGGGTTACAGTGCTCTGATTACATAGACATCAAAGCGATTCTTCTTGGTCTCGAAGCTAAGGGTTGGCTTGCGTTCATCCAGCCACGGGGCGTAGTCGGGCCGCTTGACGACGACCCGGTCACGGGCGACCTTCAAGGCAAGCGGCAAAAGGGAGTCCGCATCCCGATCCGCACCAATGAGTTGTTGGAAGAGGCGCATCTCTTTTTTGACCAACGCGCTCTTCTCCCGCGGCGGGAACATAGGGTCGAGATAGATCACGTCGGGTCGCACGGTGCTCGCTAACCCGCTCAGCAGGGTTGCCGCATCGCCGCTGAGAAGATGCATGCGCTGGGCGATGGGAGCTGTTTCATCAGCAGCGAGCGCCCGGTGCAAGCCATCTTCGAGCAGCGCCGCGACCACGGGTGAGCGCTCGATCATCCACACCTCGCTGCCGAGGGAGGCAAAGACAAAGGCGTCACGTCCCAGCCCTGCCGTGGCATCGATGATGGCTGGGACCTTACCCTTGCCGAAACCGGCCGCCTTGGCGATGGGTTGCCCCTTGCCACCGCCGAATTTGCGCCGGTGCGCCGCGGCGCCAGACACAAAATCGACAAAGACCGGCCCCGGGGCATCCTCCCCACTCTGACACAGTGCCAGATGTTCATCGCTGAGCAACAGAAAAAATTCGCCCATGCGCGAAACAGCCCCCTCTGCCAGGTGAAATCCCCAGCGCTGCGCTATCAACTCTGCCTGGGAGAGCAGATGCGATGCGCTGATATAGAGGGAGATGGGAGGTGCCTGAGTGGAGATGCTGTTGCCCGTCATAGGCACAGCAGTCTCCACTATCGATGGATGAAAAGCCAGTCTTTGCGCGGTGAAATACGCGTCGACTTGCCGATGGCAGCTACTCCACGCTGCCGAAGTTGCGATCGATGGCGCCAGGTGGCACAGGTAACCCGGCAATATAGGTACCCTGCACTACCGGTCCCCTTGGGAAGAGGGTGTAGAGGTAGCGGCGTCCCCCCTGCTCTGCATAGAGCGTATCCATATCCTCCACCAGATTGCGCGCATGGGGCACCGGGCCGTTGCATTGGTAGTGGTGACGTAGAAAACGTACCACCTCCCAGTGCTGCTCCGTCATGGTGATCCCCAACTCAGAAGCACGCTGTTCGGCTATTCTCTCATCCCACGGCTCAAGCTCCGCCATATAGCCGGCGGGGTCGGTAAAAATTGCGCCCTGATCGGAGATATATTTTCCTATGTCTCTCATGGTCATCACCTCCCATCGTTGATATCTCAACCAAGGAAGTATAGTAGACCCGCGACAGATCAACGATGTGTAAAAAGAAATGATACGGCGACGATAGTGCCTGCGATGCCGGCCAGGTCCGCCAGCAAACCGGCGGCCAGGGCGTGGCGCATGCGGCGGATCTGCACCGCGCCGAAATAGACGGCCAGCACGTAGAAGGTAGTTTCGGTAGAACCCTGCAGGGTGGTTACCAGATAACCCGTATAGCTGTCGGGGCCGATGGCGGGATCGTTGATGAGTGACGCCATCACACCATAGGCACCAGAGCCGGAAAGCGGTCGCAGCAGTGCCATCGGCAAAGCTTCGGCGGGCAGCCCCAGTCGCGCCGTCCAGGGCCCCAACATCTCCACCAGCGCGGCGAGCGCGCCGCTGGCGCGAAACAGTCCTACCGCGACCAGAATCGCCACGAGGTAGGGAATGATACGCAGCGCCACCTGGAAACCCTCCTTGGCCCCCTCAACAAAAACTTCATAGATGCGTACACCACGTGCCATGCCGAAGGCGAGAAACCCCACCATCAACCCGGGCAGGATCCACGGCGAAATCGCCTGGCCATAGAGCACGGTGAGCGGAATGGCGGTCACCAGCAGGGTGATGGCCAGCAGCGATACCCACAGAGGATAGGCCTCGTGCGCCTCGTGTGGCAGTGCTTCTACTGTCTCCTGTACTGCCGCAGCAGGCTCACCACCACTCCCCTGCCCCACCGGAAAGAAGCGGCGCAGTGCAAAGGCAGCGAGGATCGCCACAGTAGTCGAGCAGAGGGTAGCAAACAGTGTGGTCGGCAGAATGCCGGCGGGATCGGCCGAGCCCGCCGCGGCACGTAACGCGATCACGCCGGTGGGCAGCAGGGTCACGCTGGAGGTGTTGATAGCGAGAAACAGCACCATGGCATCGGTGGCGGTGCCGGGGCGCGTGTTGAGTTTGTCGAGCTCCTGCATGGCGCGAATGCCGAACGGTGTCGCGGCATTACCCAGGCCGAGCGCATTGGCCGACATGTTGAGGATCATCGCCCCCATCGCCGGGTGGTCAGCCGGCACCTGGGGAAAGAGCCGCACCATCAGCGGCCGGATGAGGCGCGCGATGATGGTGAGCAGACCGCCCGCCTCGGCCACCTTCATCAGGCCGAGAAAGAGCGTCATCACTCCGACCAGGCCCAGGGCGAGCGTCACCGAACCGGAGGCCGAGTCGATCATCGCCTTCGACAGCTCGTCCATCGGCGCACTGCCGGTGCCATCCCAGCGCAACTGACGCAAAGCTCCCGCGAGAAACGCGATCACCACGATAACGAAAAAGATGAGGTTCATAAGGACTTGATTATTGTTGTTCCGCGATGCGCAGCGGCATCACGTCTGCTGATGGAGCCGGAGTATAGCGCCTAACCCTTGATACAGACCATCGGCTCTAGCCGCGCCACGGTGTGCGCCAAGCCGGCCAGATCCGCGGCACGCACCACATCGTTCACATCCTTGTAGGCGCCGGGCGCCTCTTCGGCGACGCCGCGCATGGAGGGGCTACGGATCAGGATGCCGCGCTGCGCCAGCTCCTCCACCACGCGGGTGCCGCGCCACTGGTGCAGCGCGGCGTGGCGGCTCATGGAGCGCCCCGCGCCGTGACAGGCGGAGCTGAAGGCGCGCGCCTCCCCTTCCGCGGTGCCAACCAGAATGTAGGAGGCGGTGCCCATGGAGCCGCCGATGATCACCGGCTGGCCGACCGGCTTGCAGAGATCGGGAAGATCGGCATGACCCGGGCCGAAGGCGCGCGTCGCCCCTTTGCGGTGGACGAAGAGGTGGCGTTTCTTGCCGTCGATCTCGTGCGCCTCCTCCTTGCAGGTGT
>DASWUD010000172.1:0-22298 GCA_036401755.1 Gammaproteobacteria bacterium | reverse complement strand
CAGGAACTGCATCATCAGGGTGACGCTGGTGGCATCGACGCGCTTGGAGAGTGACGGGCCAAATATCGCGCCAGGATGTATGGTCACGAGCTCCCACCGGTTCTGCTTGCCATGCGCCTCCCAGGCGGCCTGTTCGGCGATGGTCTTGGAATAGGCGTAGCTGTTGTGATGGAGGTCTTTATTGGGATTGACGTCGCTCTCCTGCACCGTATGCCCGGCAGCGGCACCCACGTCACAGGCATCGTTGTAGAGCGCGGCCACACTACTGGTCAGCACAACGCGCGTCACGCCAGGGGTGCGCTCTACGCTGGCCAATACGTTAAGTGTTCCGTCCCGAGCCGGATGCATCAACTGCTTTTGCGGGTCTTGAGGTTTATCCAGAAAATAGGGGGAGGCGGTATGAATAACCACCGAGCAGCCGGCCATGGCCCTATCAAAACTCCCCTGTTGCGTCAGCTCGGCCTCGAATAGTTCCAGCCTGCCTGGATAGCGCTGGGCCAGATCCAGCAGATGCTGGATTTTGTGTTTGTCCCGAAGTTGGCGCACGGTGCCATGCACCTTGTGGCCCTCGCTCAACAACTGTGCAACGACCCAGGAGGCCATATAACCTGCGGCACCTGTTACCAGAAGAGTTTTCGGCTGCGACATGGTGGTATCCAGGTTATTTGAAGCGCTGGTCGGCCAGCATGAGGTTGATGCCCCACACCGCGACCAAAAGGGCGAGGGTCCAGAATTGATTGAACAGCGGCACGAGCTGGTTGGCTTGCAAAATGCCGAGCAGGCACGAAACGGAGGCAAGCATGGATAAGCTGGCCATGCTCGATTGCTGGTGCAAAAGCCACTGCAACTCATCCATGCGGTGATAAACCCATCGCACCAGGGGAACCATTGCCAGGGCCAATGCCAGCAGCGCCACAATCCCCATGCCGCGCAGAACGGGCGACAGGCCCGAAAGCGGAAGCCAAAAAGACGCCGACACGATCGTGGCTAACACCGCCAGGGCGGTGAGTACCTTGAGAAGATAGAGGGGTTGGGGATAAAGGTGCAGTAATTCCTTGTTCATGTGGGCCTCGTCCAATGTAAAACACGCTTTACATGATAGCGAAGCCAAAGGTGGTGTCAAGCGTGCTTTACAATATGTTTGTGGTTGAGCAGGCTGAGAAAAAAAGAGGGGGAGGGACTCCAATCCCTCCCCCCGCTGACCGGCGAGTGGTCAGGTCTGCTGCAGATAGATCTCTACCCGGCGATTCTGGGCACGCCCTTCCTCGGTGGCATTGCTGGCGCGCGGTTCGGATTCACCCAGGCCACGGGTCAAAATCTGGCTGGCGCCAACTCCTTTGCTGATGAGGTAGTCGGCGGTCGCCTGGGCGCGGCGCTCGGAGAGGCGCTGGTTGTAGCTTTCGCTGCCGGTGCTGTCGGTGAAGCCGATGATGGTGATCCGGACATTGGGATCATCGCGCAACACTGTGGCCACCTTGTCCAGGGTCGGTTTGAACTCCGGCCTGATCTCGGCTCGGTCGAAGGCGAAGGAGGCCTCCGACGAGACGCTTACGCGCAACAGGTCTTCGCGCAGTCGCTCCACCTCCATATCCTTGCTGGCGCTTTCGGAGGAGATTTGGCGGATCTTCTCTTCCTTCTTGTCCATCGCATTGCCGATGGCCCCGCCCACCACGGCCCCGCCGATAACACCGGCCGCCGTGCGCCCGGTGGAGCGACCACCGGTATTGTTGGCGAGGATGCCGCCGATGAGCCCGCCGATGACCGCGCCGGCAGCGGTGCGGCTACGATCGGACTCGGTTCCCTCTTGGGGGGTGGTCGCGCATCCCGCCAGAGCCAGGGTGGCGATCAGGGAAATAACCAGCAACTGTTTCATTTTGCGCTACTCCGAGGTTGGGAATAGAGAGGACGGTAATGGCTGAGGTAACTATAGGTGTAACATCGGCATGATCGAGCAGCCATCTCAAAAATGTCCTCGGGCCCAATACGTGCGTGTGCCCTATGCGAACCCTGCACCGGTACTCTCGAAGCACGATCCCTGATTTTGAGATGACTTATATTTTGACGGGCTTCTCGAATAATCAGAGATCAATAAATAATATTGATTGCCGTATCGTTCACAATAAGCGGTGCAAAATCATTCCCGTCGAAAGAAACGAAGCGTTGCAGCGAGCGGTTTTGGGGTAGAGTAAGGGCATGCGCAGGTTGAGCGCCAATTAGTCAGCCCTCGATATGACCGTGATAAAAATCGATAACAAGGTCACCGCCTATCACCTGACGTTGCTGTTCGTGGTGATAGCGGGTTTCATTTTCCTGCTCCTGGTGGATCGTGCCTACCGCGCAGCGGTGGAGCGTGAAAGCGACCGTCGGTTGACCGAAGCGGCCTCCACCATGCAGCGCCATCTGTCGCTAGATCTCAATAACCTGATTCTGGTCGTCGCCGATTTGCGTGCCTTTTTGCTTACGCAGCCCGACCCGCCCGATAGCCGCGCATTCACCGGTTTTGCCAAAACCCTGCACAACCACTATCCCGCGCTCGATGCACTGATCTATGTCGGGCCGGAGCGCATCATTCGTGAGATTTACCCGCTGCAGGGTAACGAGCGTGCCATCGGCCTGGATTTGAGCAAACGGCCTGCCGCGCCCTACATCGAACAGGCGATCCGCGAGCGCAGGCTCATCGTCGATCCCCCCCACACCCTGTCCAATGGTCAGCTGGCGGTGGTTGCGCGGCTGCCGTTATTCAGGGGCGAGAAGCTGGTTGGACTCGCCCAGGCCATTCTCAATATTCCTGACATTGTTCAATACGAGCTCGGTGACCGGGGGGGCGGAAGTGAAAGTGCCTTCACCCTCCAGCTCCGTGACGCGAGCGGCAGACTCTTCTGGGGAGAAGAGGGAGCGCTTACGGGGTCGACGCAAAGTCGCGAGCTGGTGGTTGGTAGCGGCACCTGGACCCTGTTGGTGGGGCGGGCCAAGCCCCCCGAGATCAATGGCGCGGTGCTGGCTCTCATCTGGGGAGTCGGCAGCCTCGTGCTGCTATTCAGCATGTGGGGGGTGCGTAGCGATTACCGCCTGCGCCTTGCGCTCAAGGCCGAGGTGACTGACACCACCCGCGAACTGCGCCTGCGAAATGAGGAGTTGGAGCGAGAAATTCTGCAACGCCAGTGCGCAGAGGGCAAGGTACGCAAAAGTGAGCAGCGGCTGCGCGAGGCCCAGCAGATTGCCCACATAGGTAACTGGGAGCGGCGCTTCTCCGATAACCGCATCCTCTGGTCGGACGAGCTTTACCACATCTTTGGTTTTACTCCCCGGGAGTTTGAGCCTACCTTCGAGGATTTTATGGCGAGGATCCATCCGGAGGATCGTGACACTCTGCTGCGGAGTGTTACCGAGGCCAAGGAACGCAAAGCGCCTTACGAGACGGAATACCGCATCATTCTGCCACAGGGTACCATTCGACATATGCACGCCTCCGGCATCGTCGAATGCGACACCGAGGGCAGGCCGTTGCGCATTGTCGGCACGGTGCAGGACATCACCGACCATAAACTCGCCCTCAAAGCGCTGGAAGAGTCGGAACAAAAATACCGGGCAGTGATGGAGAATGCCAGTGACGGTATCGTCGTCGCCAGCACCGAAGGACAGGTGCTCGATATCAATCGGCGCATGCAGACCCTGCTCGGTTACAGTCGCGACGAGTTGCTCTCCCTTCACGTTAACCAGCTCCATCCCGCTGAGGATGCCGAAAAACTGCGCATCGCCTTTGTCAGAATGCGCGAGCACGGCTCTTCGTTGTTTGAGCATCTCCTGCTGCGTAAAGATGGCACCACCACGCCGGTGGAGGTGGCCGGGACACTTATCACCTTCGACAATCAGCAGGTCGCTCTCGGCGTCTTTCGTGATATCCGGGAGCGCAAGCGCATCGAGGCGGAACTGAACCAACATCGCCACAACCTTGAACAGCTGGTAGAGCAACGTACCGCGCAATTGCGGGCCGTCAATGGTGAACTGGAGGCCTTCAGCTATTCGGTTTCCCACGATCTGCGCGCGCCGTTGCGCGCCATCAACGGCTTCAGCGCAGCGCTCAGAGACGACTATGGCGCGCAGTTGGACGCCACTGGACGCGATTACCTGCAGCGCATCACCTCCGCTACCGAACGCATGGGCAGACTCATTGATGACCTGCTCCACCTGTCGGCTGCCACCCGCACCGAGATGCATCGCGAAAGCGTGGCACTCAGCACGTTGGCCTCTGAGATTCTGTTGGAGTTGTTTGCCAGTGAAACCCAGCGCAAAGCCCGCTTTGAGATCGCCAAGGGGGTGACCGCCCATGGCGATCCCACCTTGTGCCGCTCGCTCTTGCAGAACTTGTTGGGCAATGCCTGGAAATTTACCCGGGGCAAGGAGGAGGCGGTAATCGAGTTCGGGGTCACTCCGCATGCTGGAAAATCTGCCTATTTCGTGCGCGACAACGGTATTGGCTTTGCGATGAGAAACACCCCTGAACTGTTCAAGCCCTTTCACCGGCTGCAGGGCGCCGATGGATATGAAGGCAGCGGGGTCGGTCTTGCTATCGTGCAGCGTATCGTCCAGCGCCATGGTGGCGCGGTTTGGGCGGAGAGTGAGCCGGAGCAGGGGGCCACCTTCTATTTCACACTCGGTCCGGAGTAAGGGCGCATTGGGCAATACGCAGCGCTTCCGGCAGAGGTGCTGCACTGCGGCAAGGAGTCTCAAGCGCAATACTCAGCGGCTGTATGTCGCCCTCAGCACTGCCTTGCTGAGCATATTCTCCTGCAGATAGAAACTCACTGTTGCTGCTTGCGCATGTTCATCCAGCTCATCAAGCTTGTCGCACCTCAGCGCATAGACGGTAAATTCGTAACGGTGCGGCTTGTCGCCCGGCGGTGGACAAGGCCCACCATAGCCGATAGCACCGAAATCGTTGCGGCTCTGGATTGCACCGGGTGGCGCCAGATGGGCCTGAGGATCTCCGGCCCCCTTTGCCAGGTGCGTCGTGTTGGCGGGGATATTGAAGATGAGCCAGTGCCAGAAGTCGGCGCCGGACGGAACGTCCAGATCATAGACAGTCACGGCAAAACTTCGGGTTCCCCCCGGCGGATTCCGCCATTCGAGGGCGGGTGACAGGTTAGCACCGTGACACCCGTACTTGTTGAATAGCTGTTCATCGGCGATGCGGGCACCCTCTCTGAGTTGCGGGCTGCGCACACTGAAATTTTCCGCCATGGCATCTCCGGTTATCAC
Organism: Gammaproteobacteria bacterium; assembly: GCA_036401755.1. Classification (GTDB taxonomy): domain Bacteria; phylum Pseudomonadota; class Gammaproteobacteria; order Thiohalomonadales; family Thiohalomonadaceae; genus DASWUD01. The sequence goes on along the minus strand of DASWUD010000172.1, from coordinate 17,039 downwards.
AAACCTGCTCGCACAAACACCACTAACTTACATAATTCACGATCTCCATCGATGCAATATAGAACATCCGGCGCAGGGATTTCCGCGTTAGCTCCTGGTGATACCGGACCGTATCTTAGCCGGCACAAAAAGAGGCTCTGTACAGGCCAGAGATTTGTACTAATCTTATTGCCCTCAGTAGAAAATCCTGCACTCCTCTGAGTCAACTTCACCCGCGCTTGACCTGATGGAAATGCCACCGAACCGTGGGGCCAGCCATGAAACAGCACACCAACTATCTATTCGCAGTGCTCCTTGCGGTATTTTTAGCAGTGTCATTTGCCGGCTGTGCATCGACGGAGACGCACCGCTCCACCGGTCAGTATATTGACGACACCGCCATTACCGCCAAGGTGAAGGCCGCCATCCTCAATGACCCGTTGACCAAGGTATTGGAGATCAAGGTGGAAACCTACAAGGGGGAGGTTCAGCTAAGCGGCTTTGTGAGTTCGCAAGAGGAGGCAGACAAAGCGGTGGAGCTGACACGCGGAGTTAAAGGCGTGACATCCATCAAGAATGACATGTTGATCAAGCAGCCCTGATCCTTTAGATGCGCGGTTCGCGCGCAAGTGGTGGTTCGCCTGAAGCCGCCACCTTCCAAAGGCTCCCAATCAATCAGGAGGTCGCCATGTTGAAATTACGTCATGCAATCGTTGCGTTGATATTGTCGATTGCTCCGCTGCTCTCCTTTGCACAGGTGAGTGTCGGCATCGGCCTGCCTAATGTCAGCATCGGGATCAACATACCGGTCTACCCTCAGCTCGTCCGCATTCCCGATTATCCGGTCTACTATGCACCACACGTGGTGGCAAACTACTTTTTTTACGACGGCATGTATTGGGTATTTCAGGACGATGACTGGTATGTGAGCGCCTGGTTCAATGGCCCGTGGTCGCCTGTGGCGCGCGTCGACCTGCCCGCGTTTATCTTGCGGATCCCGGTCCGCTACTATCATCACCCGCCTGTCTACTTCCGAGGGTGGCAACCCGACCGCCCCCCTCGTTGGGGTGAGCACTGGGGCCATGATTGGGAGAGACGGCGGATCGACTGGGACAGATGGGATCGTCACAATGTGCCCCCACCAGCGCCACGGCCCAGTTACCAGCGGAGATACTCAGGGGAGCGCTATCCCCATCAAATCGAGAGGCAGTATGAGCTCAATCGGGAACGCTACCACTACCAGCCACGAGATCCTGTTGTGCGGAAACAGTATCAGCAGCCGGGCAGGGGGCATGGCAGGGGCAGGGATCGCGATTGATTGGGTCGCAGGAGGGACCATGCGTATCAGACCTGCCACCAGGCAGGATACCCTCGCCATCGCCGAACTGACGCTGCTCGCGGGTGAGGGAATCCCTGCCTATTTCTGGGCGCAGGTACAACGCACGGAGGAATCCATTGTCGACGTCGGGGCGAGATGTGCGTTGTCCGAAACCGAAAACTTCTCCTATCGCAATGCACGGCTCGCTCTTCTGGATGGAGAGATCGCCGGTATCATGCTGGCGTATCGGCTCCCCTCCATCGTCGCGGCGGAAGCGCTGAGCCTATTCCCCGAATTCATCCGTCCCCTGCTGGAGCTGGAACAGTGCGTCCCGAATAGCTATTACGTCAACATGCTCGCCACCTACCCGAAATTTCGCAATCGCGGTGTCGGTTCCGCCTTGATGGGCGTGGTAGATGGACTGGCAACGCAGGCAGGATGCACGCTGAGCAGCGTCGCAGTCTTCGAAGAGAATCGCACCGCCTTCAGACTCTATGAGCGCATCGGTTATCGGGTCATCGCGACCCGTCCGGTGGTCGCACACCCCTGCCACCCCTATCGCGGCAAGGTTGTGCTGCTGACCAGGGATGTGGTGCGCGGTTGAGCTGCAGCCATTGTGCGAATGGAGGATAGGAAACAATTCCCCCGTCATTGTGGGCACCGGCATCAGGCCCGGGTGGCAATCACCTCAAGGTACTCGGCTTCGACCACGGTTTGGTCACCGCTTGTCCTGTTGTGGGTCGACCATAAATTCACCAGATCACTGCGCAAGGCCTCCTGCTTGACCTCGTCCAGTACGGCAAAGGCGCGATTGGCCGGACCATAGTAGAGACGGAAAAACTCGACCACTTCGGCCGGGGCAAAGGGATAGCGCATGGGATAGATGCGTCTGGCAACTTCCAGGATGGCAATACCCGTGCGCAGTCGTTCACGCACCGTTGCCTCGTCACCCCACTTCACCGGAGGGATCATCAGCGGTGAGGGCGGGACATGCGTGCCGATGATCTTGAACATCTGGCCGACGAAGCCTTCGGGCGTCCAGTTGGCCATGGCGATGCGGCCACCCGGTCGGCACACACGCACCAGTTCGGCAGCGACACGCTCGGGACGCGGCGCGAACATCGCGCCGATCAGGCTTAACACCCAATCGAATTCGCCATCCCCGAATGGCAGCATCTCGGCATCGCCCTCTTCGAAGCGCACATCGAGTCCTTCGGCCTGGGCACGGGCGCGGGCCTGCTCGATCCAATTGGTGGCGATATCAACGCCCGTCACCTTCACGCCAGTGCGTGCGGCAGGTATCGCGAGTTGACCTGCGCCGCAGGCTACGTCCAGCATCCGTGTGCCTGGCGCAATATTGAGCCGCGCCAGAAACTCCAGGGCGCCAGGCTCCAAAAATTTGGCAAAGTGGCCATAATCGCCGGCCATCCATGACGTTTTGAGACGACTCTTGAGCGTCTCCATTTCGAGGGTCATCGCCATAGTGATTTTCCTCCCGTGTTGGTGTAGTTGAACCAGCATCAAGGGACATGGGGCACGACATCTGCAACTGCACGGTTGGGTTTAACCTGCCGCTATAAAGACGTCGTAACTGCTAATATAGTTCTTTAGACAAGGGGTGGCGCATCAGCTTGCGACAATCACCTAGGGAATGATGCTGACCGAAGATATCTCGGAGTAGCCGTTGAGTTCGCAGTTTCCAGTGACGTAGACCCGCACCCTTTTTCCCCGGGACAACGCCTCTAACAGAAGCTGAAACATCTGTTCAGAGCCATAGGCGCTGTGATCCTGGTAGAAGACCGATTTGCTTCTGCATCCGCTCGGGTTCTCGGCAACTTTCAGAGTAACGAGATACTGAAACTGATTGGTCGATGTCAGCTCAGCAACATAGGCGTAGCTGGTCCACCCTGCCTCGCCAAATACCTGCGACGACACCAGCGAGAGCAACACAAGGAGAGCGCCACGGAAGAATCGATTTTGCATAGCTCTTTCCCCGCTATCAGGAGGGCCGGAAGCGTTTTATGAGACGCGGAGGCAATCTATAGTGCATGACTATGATAAGTCGACATCAAGTAACAGGAGCTCCGGACTAGCACGCGCCGCCAGCAGGCTCACCGATATCCTCATTCCAAATCTCGGGCGATTGCACAATGAAGCGGCGCATCAGCTCCATGCACTCTGCATCATGCAGCTCGATGACCTTGACGCCGGCTTCGCGCAGCCACTCCAGATGGCCGGCAAAATTTTGTGACTCGCCCACCACGACAGTGCCGATGTGGAACTGTCGGATCAGCCCCGAGCAATACCAGCAGGGCGCCAGGGTGGTGACCAGGACCTTGTCGCGATAGGTGGTCTGGCGACCGGCCTTGCGGAAGGCGTCGGTTTCACCGTGGAGCGAGGGGTCGTTGTCCTGTACCCGACGATTGCGCCCGCGGCTGAGCAGGATGCCTTGGGCGTCGAACAGGGCCGCACCGACGGGCACGCCGCCTTCGGCAAAACCGAGACGTGCTTCATCAAGGGCGACCTGGAGCAGGATCGAGTAATCGAGCGTGGTTGCCATGACGGGTGGTGCTCCGTTGGTGGTTCCTGCGAAAGAGCCAGAAATGGTATGGAATATATTGCTTCGCTCCCGAAGGATGAGGTGGACAGCCACAGGAACCTCCGGTCCGATGTCTACCAGATGCGTAATCGCTGCACCATGCGCCAGGCGAAGAGGCCACGCCCAAACCATCTCCAGAGCCGGCCAGGGCCGAGCACGGCAAGCAGGGCACCGCCGGCACTCGCCAGCCAGACGGGATGGTTTTTCAAGTAACGCAGTACGGCAATCCCCTGATCGGCCCGTGCCAGCAGGTTGCGCCACGGTTCGCTCGCCTGGGACAGTGCTGCGCGTTGTTGCGCGGCCTGCTCGATCAGTAAGGTGCGCCGCTGCGCCAGCCGCGATAATTTTGCGTTCATGGCCGGGAGGAGAGCTGCTCGTGGTCTTTATTCAATTCATCAAGACTCGAGGTAAAGAGCCGGGGTTTGGTGCGTATTTTGTGCAGCGCATAGGCCCATACGGCCGCGCCCAGCAACAGGAAAAACGCGGTGAGCAGGCCCAGCACCAGTAACCGGTGTGACTCCCAGAGCACCACCACGAGCAGTATCGATGCCAACACAATGCCCAGCCCCAGCAGGAACATGGCGGCTATTGCCAAAAGCATGATCGAGAAGAGATGCTCGCGCTCCTCTTCCAGATCCACTGACAGGAGTTCGAGGCGTGTATGGGCAGTGGCAACCAGAGTTGCCACTAGCATCGACAGTGACTCGAACAGCCCTTTGCTCTCGCCGGGCGTGTGTTCAGGCATGAGGCTGGATCAGCGCCGTCCGAGCAGAAAGCCGACAGCGAGACCGACGCCGGTCGCAATGCCGATCGACTTCCACGGATTCTCGTGGACATACACGTCGGTGGCTTTGGCGGCCGCTTTGGTTTTCTCGACCACCTTATGCTCCACGTCACCGAGTCGTTCCTTCATCACGCTGATAGAGTGGGCAGCCTTTGAGCGCAGTTCGGCCACCTTCTCGCCCCCCTGGTCGGCCGATGCCTTCAGCAGGGCCTCCGCATCGGCAATAACGACTTTGAAATCGTTGATGAGCTGTTCCCGGGTAACATCTTGTGTTGCATGTGCCATGATCTTCTCCTTTATGGGGTTTGTCGTAATCATCAATTAAAGCGTAGTTCGGATTTGAACTAGCACCATTCAAGATAGACACAAAAATTGAACTGTCTGCCAGTGCGCAAATGCTCTGCCCGTCAGCCCTCGTGAAAGGGGGTATGGATGGGCCGGACGGATGTTGCACAGACCGGTCTGCTACCACTGTGAGCTTGTCCATTGCCTCGTGGTTGAGCGGGAGTTTGTCCTGGCGATCTGAATTAGTGTGGCCTCTTATATCCCAGTGACGAGGCTAGTCGCTGCGCTTCGCAGGGTATCCTCTTACAGGAAAGAGGGCTTTCAGCTAAATACTCAGGGATGTGTTCACAAAAGGTGCAACACGTTTTCAGCGACAACTCTTATGATAGGATGCACATCTTTGGTCTGTGCATTACTAACAACAAGTTTGGAATATCACCATGCTCAAGTTCATCTCGCTGTTCGGATTGTTGCTGTCATTATCGTTGCCGCAGGCGGTGTTCGCCGCTGAGGGCGGTCCGGCGCTGGATTTGACCAACAGCTGGTACGGCATCACGGCCGTCGTGCTGTTCGTGCTGGCCTATGCCCTGGTGGTGGCGGAGGAGTTTCTCCACCTGCGCAAGTCCAAGCCGGTGCTGATCGCCGCCGGCATCATCTGGATCCTGGTGGGGGTGGCCTATACCCTGAGCGGCGATACCCATACCGCCGGCGAGGCGGTACGCCACAATATTCTGGAATACGCCGAGCTGCTGCTGTTCCTGCTGGCGGCGATGACCTTCATCAATACCATGGAGGAGCGTCAGCTGTTCAATGCGCTGCGCGCCTGGTTGGTATCGCGTGGCTTCTCGCTGCGCACCGTGTTCTGGATCACCGGCCTGCTCGCCTTCTTCATCTCACCCATCGCAGACAACCTGACTACCGCACTGCTGATGGCGGCGGTGGTGATGGCGGTAGGGAAAGGGCAAACCAAGTTCATCGCCCTCTCCTGTATCAGCATCGTGGTGGCGGCCAATGCCGGCGGCGCCTTCAGCCCGTTTGGCGACATCACTACCCTGATGGTGTGGCAGAAGGGGGTGGTGAAGTTCGAGGAGTTCTTTGCGCTGTTCCTGCCGTCGCTGGCCAACTGGTTGATCCCGGCGCTGTTGATGTCCTTCGCCGTGCCCAAGGGGCGGCCGCATCCACTCGAGGAGAAGGTGGCGGTCAAGTTCGGCGGCTACACGGTGGTGGTGCTGTTCATCGCCACCATCGCGCTGGCGGTCGCCATGCACAACTACCTGCACCTGCCGCCGGTGTTGGGGATGATGACGGGCCTGGGGCTGCTCAAGGTGTATGGCTATCTCATCCGCCGCCACGAACTCAAATTGCCCAGCAGTGAGATCCGCGGCCCGGAGACACTCGACCTTGGCGAATACGCCGCCTACGTGAAGCCCAGATACAAGCCGTTCGACATCTTCATCAGTATGAAGCGCGCCGAGTGGGACACGCTGATGTTCTTCTACGGTGTGGTGTTGTGCGTGGGCGGGCTCGGCACCATGGGCTATCTGGCGCTGGCCTCTCACTGGATGTATGAGGGGTTGGGCGCCACCTCGGCCAACGTGCTGGTGGGGTTGCTCTCGGCCATTGTCGACAACATCCCAGTGATGTTCGCGGTGCTTACCATGAACCCCGACATGTCCCACGGCCAGTGGCTGCTGGTCACCCTCACTGCCGGTGTCGGCGGCTCACTGCTCTCCATCGGCTCCGCCGCCGGGGTAGGGTTGATGGGGCAGGCACGAGGTATCTACACCTTCTTTGCCCACCTCAAGTGGAGCTGGGCCATCGCTCTCGGCTATGCCGGCAGTATTTGGCTGCACCTCCTGCTCAATAGCCACCTGATGTAATCAACGCGGTACCGGGATCATCGCGATCCCGGTGCCGCGGGACTCATTTTTCACCAGCCTTCGCACCACACTCTCTCTGCAGAAATCATCACGCCTATACAAAATTGGGTATGCGCCGTCAGCTTCGATTCTTTATTCTCTGCGCCAAATCAGTTGGTTTACCTGAATGAGGGGCTGCACCTGATGCAGACTGAATCAAGGGGAGGAGAAGAAAAATGAGAAACAAAATCCTGGGAAGATGCCTGGCGCTGGTTTGGCTACTGCTCGCCCTGGCCGGTTGTGATGACAACAAGAAGGTTGATGATCCCCCGGCCAATACCAGCTCCACCGTGAGCATGAAAGTGGTCCAGAACAAAACCTACTCCGGTCCCAGCTACGCATTGGTGAGCTCGGCTGCCTCACTCTTTCTTTGGACCGACTACTACGGAGATCTTGATGCAGCACTCTTCGAGGGGGCTGATGGCCAGACTATCCGCATGACTACCGACGCTACCACCGGTCACCTTAACAAGGTTGTCGATGAGAGTAGTGGTGCCTATGTGGTGGTCAATCCGCGCACCCCCGACCGGGTCGACTACCTGTTTTATGATGCCACCAACCACTACCAGGACGGCTATGCGGTGCTGGTGGAAAATTCGCGGGTTTATGTGGCCCACATCACCACTTACCCGGCCTTAGAAGGGCAGATCAATGGGCAGTTGAACGGTTCTCTGCGCACGGGCAGTTATGCCGTCATCGCCGAGCAGGGTAACGATCTGGAGCAGAAGCGCGAACTGACCGCAGCCCAGTACGATATGCTCAATGCCCTTGTTGCCATGCAGGCGAGCTACAAGCCGCTGGCCGGTTCAGTGACCCCCTCCTATGCCTCATCCTTCACCGGTACGCTGGGCGTGCTGGCCGATAACCTGCCGGAGATCGGCAGTATCCTGGTCGGAACCGCAGTGGCTGGCACACTCGTCTCGGGTGGCACCGGGTCGCCGGCCCTGGCGCCGCTGGGATTGGCAGGCATGGCCTTTATCTTCGCGGGCAAGGGCGCGGCAATGCTTGACAACTGGATCGCCCAACGCTTTGACGAGACCGATGTGCAGTCGCAGTCGCTGCTCGACACGGCCCTTGCCTATGTGGTCGACAGCAAGCGTGATATCGCGAATTTTTCCAGTGAGCTTGTGGAAAATGTCGGTAATTTCACCGACAGCACCGTCAACACGGTGAAGTCGAAGTTCAAAGAGGAATATAGCCTCGACGCACTCGATGGCAACTACCCCTACGACCCCGCCAGTTGGAACAATCCAGTGCCTGTCGATGGCCCGACCAAGGCGATCACAAATCTGGTGGGACAGGCGGTGCAGCAGGATGGTGATGTCTATCAGGTGAGCGGGCAGATCGATGCCAATGGCACCATCAAACTCTCCGGGATCACCACGGCCGGTACCCCGGGCGAGACCCTCACCATCAGTGCCAGCAAGGATGCCGGCAACAACATCAGCGGCCTCTTTGTCTCCTCCGATGGCAACAGCGGCACGGTGGATGGTTCGGTGAGCGCCATCGGCAGCTGCAACTCCAGTACCGGTTCAGGTGGCCAGGGGACCTTCAGCTTCGCCCACTATGTCGGCGCTGGATCAGGCAGCGTCAATTTCTTCTATGACGCCTACTCGATCCCCGATGCGTTCACCGTCTCGACCAGCAGCGGCCAGAAATTCACCACCGGCGGCCTGGTCTCCGGTTCACAGAGCGTGGATATCGCCCTGGCAGATGAACCGCTGGTTTTTGTCAGCGTCTCGGCACCCGAGTCGGGCACTGCCTGGGAGTACACCCTCGGCTGCCTGGAGACAGGAACGACCACACCGATCGGCGGCAGCAGCGAGTCCGAGCCCAACAACGGCGCCGCCGAGGCCGATGCGATCTCAACCGGGACGGTTACCGGCAGTGCCGACTCAACTCTCGATAGCGACGACATTTTCATCTTCACTCCGCAGAGCAGCGGCTACTACGCCTTGGCCCTCGGCGGTTTTACTGGTGACCTCGACCTCTATCTCTACGATGGCAACGGCTATGAAGTGGCTAGCAGCACCAACTTCAGCGGTAGCGAATCGCTTACCTATTACCTGCAGGCCGGGATGAGTTACTACGTGGATGTGTATGCCTACTCGACCAGTGGGGCGAGTAGCTACACCCTCACGCTGACGGCCAACTAAAGCGCCCGGCTCGTGACGCCACCAGGGGCCTGCCAGGGATGGCGGGCCCCTCCTTATTTTGTGCCCTGTCGGGGCGCAACGACCGGCGAGAGTACCCTGGCCCCTGAGCTAGCTTGACCTTTTCTGTGGCTTGGCAAGTCGAGCGCTGTGTGGTTTTTGTAGCTGATTGTTTTTTATAAAATAAATTTTATGATTATTCTCTCGTCGGTTTGACCCGCCGCCAGCTGTGGCGCTCTGGCGCGAGCTGATCCCAGCTCATCCACAGTAAATGTGGATAACTGCCCCCTAACGCACCAATCCCTTACCCACTGTGGCAAGCGCAGGTAATCATCGTGCCCCGGGCGTGGTCAGGGAGGGGGGATCTCCTCACTCACTAGCGGTTGCTGCCCTGCGGTTATTTCCTGTTGAGCTGGCGCCGGATCTTCGTTACTGTGAGATCTGCACGGCTAAAACGTGAACCACAGCACATATTCTTCCGGCCGGCCAGCTTTTGGTTAGCTGACTCAGGCCAGAAAGAGGGCGAGCCTCCGATGAGCCATCATGATCATCGCCGGAGCCTGAAAAAAAACAATAAATACAAAACGATAAGCGGCTCCAGCGCAATACCGACAATAACTGGATAGCCGCGCCGGGAGAGACCATGCATCAGGGTGATGAGGAGTGGCTGGCGACGGTGGATGCCTTCAATGCAGCCGCGCTGGGGGCCGGGGAGTGGCTGGAGGCGCTGGCCGGGCTTGCCGCGCTGACCGGTTCGCGCTGCGGCCAGCTGATTGGTCTTGGCTCAGAAACGAGCATCCCCTTCAACTGGGTCACCGATCTCGGGCAGGACTATCTCGCTGAGTTTGCTGCCGCGGGCGGTGCCGATCCGGCCGTAAATCCCGTCGTCCGTGTTGGCTCGCAAATCCCGGCTCTGAAAATCATGGTGAGCGGCGACTTTATTACCCCCGAAGAGCGCCGCACCAACCCCTTTCTTGTCGAGCAAATGCCACGATATGACATTCCGCATATCTGTCTTACGCCACTCATCAAGGAGAGCAACATGCTGGTGGGGCTGGCGGTGATTCGCTCCGGACGGCAGGGCGAGATCGAGGCCCGGCAACGGGCGCTCTTCGCCTCCCTCGCCCCCCATGTGCGGGCGGCGGTAAAAACCCAAATGGCCCTGGAACACCAGGGCGCGCAGCTCATGGCGGGTGCCCTGGAGGCGTTGGCGCTGGACATTTTCATCTGCGATCGTCATGGGGCGGTGAAGGCGATGACCCCCGGTGCCGAGGCACTGGTGAGCCGGGCGGATGCTCTGAGACTGCGCCGCGGGTGGCTACAGGGCACGCGTCACGCCGAGACACGCCCCCTTACCGACGCCATCGCAGCGGCTGCTGGCGGAATGACACACCCCGGGGCACCGTTGTCCAGCACGCTGCTGATCCATGGTCAATTGCTCTCTCCCCTGATAGTACAAATCCTTCCCCTGCCGCGCCGGGACTATACCTTTGGCTTCGAGCCGCGCGTCCTGGTGGTGGTGCGCGGAGCCCGGCCTGCGCCTAACCGCCTCAAAGGGCTGCTAGAAACGGCCTATAGGCTGACAGCAGCCGAAGCGGACGTGGCGCAGCGCCTTGCCGCAGGCCAGCCCCCCGAAATGATTGCTGCGGCACGCCGTGCCAGTGTCGGTACGGTGCGTGCCCAGATCCGTGCCATCTACGCCAAACTGAATGTGCATCGGCAGAGCGAGCTAATCTCGCGCCTCAATCAGCTGCGTTGAGAAATGGTGGTTCGGTCTGAGGCGTACCGGCGTCAGCGAAGTTCACGAAACCCCTGCTGGAGGAAGCGGCGCCCGAGCAGGACGAGTGGCGCACAGGCCAGCCCCCCCAGCGCACCATAGAGGTGAGCATTGACGATCACGGCGCCACCCACCAGTTCGGCCGTGGCGGAACTGGCGCCGGAGAGCTGCTCCATGGTCAGTTTGGCGGCGACCACGGTCAGCAGCAGGAGTGCCCGATAACGCTCGCTGCTCAGGGTCGCCAGTGCCCCGATCACCAGCATGCCGTGCAGCACGCCGGAGAGACCTACGTACCAGATGAGGTCGGTGTCGCGCAGATAGAGCCCGCCACTTACCGCCAGCGAGCACATCACGAATGCCGCCCCCCAGGCCCACGGTTGAATCGTGTGGCCAAAGAGCAGCCAGATCATCAGCAAACCGGCCAGATTCAGCAGCAGGTGATTCCAGCCCAGGTGGACCAGCTGTCCGCTCACCAGCCGCCAGGGTTGCTCGCCCACCAGCATTCGTTCATAACGCAACGCCTCGACCCCATTCAAAGCCTGCGCTGCGATACACACCAGCGCCAGCGCCAGCGGCGGCCACCAATCTACTATCAACTTTTTTGGATCGTTCATGGGTCTCCTAGGTTATCACTGTTCTGAGCTGCCAGTTTCATCGATGCTTCGAACCGTAACAAATTTATCTATTGCGGGGTGGTACAGCACTGGCGGGAGAGAGATTCCCGTGCAATAGTTATTTCAGTCGGTGAAATAACAACGCACCATCGCCGGCGAGGGCATGCACCCATCAAAGCAGGGATCGTTTCTCGCGAACAGGGTTGGTTTGAGATGCGCATACTCAAACAATAACACCTTGAAATTTAGGGGGAAAATCCATGCACATGACCTGGACCGACGACCTGAATACAGGTATCCCCGAGATCGACACTCAGAACCGCCGGCTCGCGGAATTCATCAACAGCCTCAGGACAGCACGCGAGAGTGGTGATCGCGCATTGGTAGGCGAGGTGCTCGATCAGTTACTCGATTTTGTGTGCAACCACTTTATGTTCGAAGAGCATCTGATGGAGGAGGCCGGCTACGAGTTCCGTGCGGCCCATGAAAAGATCCACGAGATTTTCGCCAAACGGCTCGCGGCTTTTCGTGGCCGATTCGCCAATGGCGAGAACGTCTGCGATGAGCTGCATACCATGCTCAAAAACTGGGTGGAGATCCACATCAAGCAGGAAGACAAGGCGTATGCCGCCTCGCTGCGCAAGGTTATCGCAGAGGAGGGGGGACAGACCTGGATGGCCGGTGTAATGAAGCGAATGTTCGGCTGAACGCCCGCGCTAATTTTGTCCCGATGGCCAAATGCCTTGCCCCCCTGACGGGCTAAGCCCGTCAGGGGCGTGACTCGCCACTGATTGTTATTTACCTCGCGTGCCCCGCCCAACATTGGCTCTCACACCCAATCATCCGATGACGGCCCTGCTATTGCCGGACAGCCTGTGCTCACAGTCTATCTGTGCGATAAGTCGTTCCCCCGCCTGCCTTGCAATTCTCCGCCCGCTGGCAGAGGATAAAAGCGCTGATCACGATAATAAATAAGGGGAGAGATGATGGAGGCAGCAAATCCATATTCGGCGCCGGTAAGCGATGTGCGCATGACGGGAGGCGGAGGCGAGGAGTACGGCACGGTCAAGTTCTTCTCGTTCAGTGGGCGGCTCGGACGATTGCGCTACCTGGCCTACGCATTCGCCATGTTTGTGTTGACCTGGCTGGCGGTGATGCTGTTTTCGGTAGTCGTGGCGGGCATCGGCGCCGCAAGCGGTGGCGAGGCGTTCGGCGGGGCGCTGGCCATCGGGCTGGTGGTTATTCTTTATGGGGTGATGCTGCTCCTTTCGCTCATGCTGGCGGTGCAACGCATCCACGATTTCAACGCCACCGGCTGGCTGGCGCTGTTGCTGTTGGTGCCCTATGTCAACATTCTGTTCGGCCTGGCGCTCTGGTTCGTGCCCGGTACCAATGGCGAGAACCGTTACGGTCTCAAGACGCCGCCCAACAGCACCGGCGTCAAGGTGCTGGCGATCGGCGCTCCCATCGTCATGGTGTTTGTCATCGGCGTGCTCGCGGCCATCGCCATTCCGCAATACCAGATGTACGTGGAGCGGGCAAAGCAACAACAGGCGCAGCAGCAGGGCAAGTGAGCGCAGGCATGAGGGGGCGGCGGATGTTCATCACCGCCTGGCCCAGGAATGAGTGAGCCGCGTTTTCTCTGCGACGAGATGCTGCAGCGGCTGGGACGCTGGTTGCGCGCTGCCGGTTATGACACCGCCATCGCGCAGGCCGGTGAGGATGACCGCGAGTTGGTGAACCAGGCCAACGCCGATGAGCGCTTGCTGCTTACCCGCGATCGTCACCTGGCGCGCTTTCGCAATGGCCAGGGGCGGGTGGTGCTGCTGGCGAGCAACAGCCTCACTGATGAGGTGGCTGAACTCAGCGGGCGCTGTGCCATCGACTGGTCATTGCGTCCCTTTACCCGCTGTCTGGAGTGCAACACCCTCCTGGTCCCTGCCAGCGAAGCGCAACGGCAACAGTTGCCGGAGGGGGCGCTGCGCCTCTCGCCGACGGCGTGGTTCTGCCCGTGCTGCAACAAGCTTTATTGGGAAGGGAGTCATGTGCGGCGCATGCGCCATACCCTGGAAAATTTCTCGCGCCAGCACTGGGTGATTGCTAGCGACTGAGTCGTGCCTGCGTCCCTATCTGGCGGCTAGTGCTTTTCTTTTTCATCCCGAGGGAACGGATGCGGCATAATAGCGCCCCCCAACTGGAGATGAGCATGACCACTGAACAAGCATTGCATGAGCGCAGCGGTTCCAAATGCGAACTGTGCGGTGCCACGGACGGTTTGGGTGTCTATGAAGTGCCGCCGGCCTCGGACGGCAGCGCCGAGCAGAGTGTGTTGTTGTGCCACACCTGCCGCGAGCAGATCGAGGCGCCGGACAAGACCGATGTCAACCACTGGCGCTGCCTCAACGACAGCATGTGGAGTCAGGTACCTGCGGTGCAGGTGATGGCGTGGCGCATGCTGACGCGGCTGAGCGGCGAAGGGTGGCCGCAGGCGCTGCTCGATGTGCTCTATCTGGACGACGAGACCCGTGCCTGGGCCGAGTCGGGCATGGTCAGCGGCAGCGAGGAGGCGGTGACTGTGCACAAGGACTGCCATGGCGCTGTGCTCGAGGCGGGTGACACCGTCACGCTGATCAAAGACCTCACCGTCAAGGGCGCCAACTTCACCGCCAAGCGCGGCACCGCTGTGCGCAATATCTCGCTGGTGCCAGATAATCCCGAACAGATCGAAGGACGGGTCGAAGGCCAGCAAATCGTCATTTTGACCAAGTTCGTCAAGAAGTCCTCCTAGTCTTCCCTGCAATCTCCACCCGCATACGCGGGTGGATTTTTTGCGCGCAGCGATCACACTCACCTCTTCAGTTCCACTGCCCCTGATGGCCGATGGGCATGCCTGCGGCTTCGTTCGCCAATCTTCAGTGGACCGTCAACAGAGGATTCGCCCTATCATGACCAGAAATTATCTTGCTCCACTTATGGGTGTGGCAGCGTTGGCCATACCTGCAAGCGTCCTTGCCACCAATGGTTACCAGCTCATCGGTATCGGTGCCTACCAGAAGGGGATGGGTGGGGCGATCACCGCGCTGCCCGGCTCGGCGATGACCGCCGTCAGCAACCCGGCGGGCGCCGCGCGGGTCGGCAGCCGCGCCGACTTTTCCATGGAGGCGTTCATGCCGTCACGCGATGTGGATTTCTCCAGTATGGGTGGAGGCAGTGCCGACAGCGCCGTGGACATCTATGGCGTTCCGGCCATTGGCTGGACGGCGCCCACCAGCGATGGCAGTGACCTCTATTTTGGCGGTGGCATGTACGGCACCTCGGGCATGGGGGTCGATTATGCCTCGACCCTGGTCACCCCGGGCAATGGTTCGACCATTCCACCGCTGTACTGGGATGGCTACAGCAACGTCTCTTTCTGGCAGATGGCGCCGGTGCTGGCGTGGAATGTGAGTGAGCGGCTCAGTGTCGGTGCTACCCTTAACATCGATTATCAGTCGGCCTCTTTCAAGCAACGTGTCGTCGATGGCTCGAATAACGTCATCAACAACTTCGATCTGTCGCGCAGCGCCTCAGAGTTCGGTTATGGCATCGGCCTGGGTCTGCTCTACGACATCAGCCGCGCGTTCACCATCGGTGCCAGCTACAAGAGCAAGCAGCAGTTCGCGCCCCTCGAATACCAACTTGCTTCCGGCGACATCACCGCTAATGGCACACCGTTGCCCGGTGGCACCTACCAACTCGATCTTGATTTTCCGCAGCAGGCAGCCATCGGCATGGCGCTGCGCGCCACGCCGGCCCTTACCCTGGCGGCCGATGTGAAGTGGATCGAATGGTCCGCCACCATGAACAGACTGGCGGTGGAGGGGCCGGATGGCATCGTGGTGCCGATGGACCCGGGTTGGAGCGATCAGACCGTCTACGCCCTGGGCGTTGACTATAAGGTGAGTCACCGGGTGAGTCTGCGCGTCGGTTACAACTATGCCAAGGCGCCCTTCGGTGCGGCGCAGGTGAGCCACAATCTGCTCCTGCCGGCCATCGTCGAAACCCACTACACCGTGGGAGGGGACGTGCAGCTCAACAACCGTTGGCAGCTGGCGTTCCACTACATGTATGCACCCGAGGTGACCATGCGGGCGCCGCAGAATGATGCACTGATGCCCGGTGCGAAGATCGCCCTTTCCGAGCGCTCGGCCGGGATGAATATCGGTTACCGCTTTTAGGGTGAAAGGGGCGGCGGCTGCCGCCCTTCTTGACAGCTACTGTGGCTGCAGATGACGTGCGTCGCCGGCCGCTACCACCTGCTTCTCGCTGTGCGCGAAGCCGATGCTGTTGCGGCCGTTGCGCTTGACCTCATAGAGGGCGCGATCGGCCTCCCCGATGAACTCCTCCGGTGAATTCTTCGACTCGGGAATGAGGGCATTGACCCCGATGCTCAGCGTGAGCTCCGCCGCGATCGTCGAGGCGGGGTGGGGGATCGCCCGCTGCTGCAGGGCATTGTGGAGATTGAGTGCCACTACGCCCGCGCCGAAAATATCGGTATCGGGCAGGATCACGGCGAACTCCTCCCCACCGTAGCGCGCGAGCAGATCACCGGGCCGCTTCATCTCATTTTGCAGCGTCTGCGCCACCTCACGCAGACAGTGATCGCCCGCCTGATGCCCCAGTGAATCGTTGTAGGCCTTGAAGAAGTCGATGTCGATGATCAGCAAGGCGAGGGGGGTGCGATTGCGCAGCGCGCGCGCCCACTCCTCTTCGAGGCGAATGTCGAAGGCACGCCGATTGGCGATACCGGTCAGGCCGTCAAGCGAGGAGATGCGTTGCAGCTCGCTCATGTTGTGGTGCAGCGTGTGCGCCATCAGGTTGAACGCCTGGGCAAGCAGATGGACCTCCTTTACCCCCCGCTCATCGATGGTGTTATCGAGCCCCCCCTCCATGCTGTGCTGAACGTTGCTGATCAGGTTGCCGATGGGATTAAACAGCAGGCGGTTGAGCAGATAGAGGGTAAGCAGCACCATCGCCACGGTGAGCATGATGAGGATGATGGTGGCACCGAGTTGGGTGGAGTGGAGATCGGCGTAGAAGAGGCTGTTGTTTTCATAAGCCGTTATCCGATACAGCGGCTGTCCGCTTTCGGCGCGAAGTTGGTACTCCACCGGCAGCAGATCCTTTTGGTTCTGCTCGGCAAGGGTGGGCGAGGTAAAGAGCTCCTTGCCATCGGCCATGCCGATGCGGATCGGTAATTTGGTCATCTCGCTGATCGCGCCGAGGTTGTAGAGCGGGTCGAGCACCACTTCAAGATAGCCGCTCAGGTGCAACCCCCCGATGGGGACCAGCAGAGAGTAGAGCGGCCGCCCCGGGCCCTGCCACAGGCCGTCGATCGCCTTGAAGCGCTCCGCCCCCTGGCGCGGCCGGGCGCGCTCCAGCAGAAACGATGGGGCGGTCGGCAACAGCTGCGGCAGGCCGAGCGTGCTCTGCGCGAACGGTACCAGTTGCGTGTCATAGACGCGCAACCGGGCGAGATCGATGCGGTCGGCACCGACAAACCCCTTGATGAAGATGTCGTCCAGTTCGGCACTCAATTGCTGAGGGGAAAGGAGTCGTTTGTCGTTACTGA
>DASWUD010000171.1:0-4597 GCA_036401755.1 Gammaproteobacteria bacterium | reverse complement strand
ATCCATCTACAGGATGCCTATCAGGGGTTGAAGGCGTTTCTGCCGCCCCGGGAAAAACGCGGTCTGGTGCTGATCGATCCTGCCTTTGAACTGCGTGATGAGTACCAGCGGCTGGTGCAGGGGGTCACAGCGGCGTGGCAGCGCTGGCCCACCGGGATCTACGCCATCTGGTATCCGATCCAGAGCGAGGGACTGGTAACACGCCTGCACGAGGCCATGCGCCGCAGTGGTATCCGCAAGATCCTCTGCGCCGAGCTGACCATTCGCCCGGCCGATCGGCGCAACAGCCTCAACGGCTCTGGCATGCTGATCATCAATCCGCCGTGGCAACTGGAGAGCCAGCTGGAACCTGCCCTCGCCTTCTTGCAGCAGGCGCTGCAGGAGAACGGTCACGGCAGCCACCGCATCGAGTGGTTGGTGGGGGAATGACGGGCTGATGGAGAAGAGCCGATGAGCATCGATTGGAATACGACACCCGCCGCACTCTGGCGCGGTCACCGTGCAGCGTTGCGCGCCGTGCGCCACCTCGACCCGGTGCAGCTCGACACCCTGCTGGGTATCGAAAGACAGAAATTGGCACTGCTGCGCAACACCGAACGCTTCGTGGCGGGGCTGCCCGCCAACCATGCGCTATTGTGGGGGGCACGCGGCACCGGCAAGTCGTCGCTGATCAAGGCGCTCCTCAACGAGCTGCAGCCGCGCGGTCTGCGGCTGGTGGAGGTGGATCGTGACGAGCTCACCCATCTGCCGGAGATCGTCGACGAAATACGCGATACGGCCTGGCGCTTCATTCTCTTCTGTGATGACCTCTCCTTCGACAACGGCGAGCGTGCCTACCGTGCGCTGAAGAGCATCCTGGAGGGCTCGGTCGAACTGCCGCCCGACAATGTGCGCATCTACGCCACCTCCAACCGGCGCCATCTGGTGCCGGAAACGATGCAGGAGAATCGCGACAGCGGCATCATCAACGGTGAACTGCACTATGCCGATGCGGTAGAAGAGAAGATCTCGCTGGCCGATCGCTTCGGTCTCACGCTCTCCTTCTACAGCATCGATCAGCAGGAGTACCTGAAGATCGTCGATAGCTATTTCAGTGACTATCGTGGTGATCGCGAGCAACTCCACTTGGCGGCCCGCCAGTTCGCCCAGGCAAAAGGGGGACGCAGCGGCCGTACCGCACGGCAGTTCTACAACGCCTGGGCCGGCGAGGAACCGTTGCCGGAATAGTCGCGCCACCAGCGCGGCAGATCGGCAATGGAGTCGAGCACGCCCGCGGGCTGAATGCCCTGTGCGAGGTCGGTCGGGCGAAACTTGCCGGTACGCACCAGCAGCCCCTTCATGCCGAGCCGTTGCGCACCGTCGATGTCACCGCGAATGTCATCGCCGATCATCACCGTCTGTTTCGGGGCGATGCCTAGCTTGGCGAGGGCGGTCTGGAAATAGTGCGCCGCCGGTTTGCCCATGACCACCGCCTCGCGTCCCGTGGCGTACTCCAGTGCACGGATAAAGGGGCCGGCATCGAGCCGCAACCCCTCGCCGCTCTGCCAGTAGCGGGTCATCGCCAAGGCCAGCAGGGGCGGAGCCGCCTCACTCATCAGCAGGCGAAAGGCGCGATTCATCACCGCGAAGTCCCACTGCTCACCCAGATCGCCCACCACCACTGCATCCACCTCCTCCGCCTCTTCGCCCAGCGTAAACCCTGCGAAATCGCGCGCAGCGGCCTCCGTGACAAACAGCGCGAGGCGCTGCCTGCCCGAGGCCCGCAACCAGCGCGCCGCCGCCAGCGGAGGGGTCAGCACCTCATCCTCCGCCACCGCAATGCCCATTGCTTCCAGTTGCGCAACGATAGTCGTGCGCGGTCGCGAGGTCGTATTGGTGAGAAACAGATGGGGGATGGCATGTTCACGCACCCACGCCACCACCTCCGCCGCGCCGGGGATGGCGGCTCCGTCTTGATAGAGGACACCGTCCAGATCGAAAAGTATTGCCTGCATTTGCTCGCTTCCGCTAAAAACCGCACTCTCCAGGGGCAGTATACGAGTGGCTGCTCCCGCTGCCGGACCATGCTACCATCCGCCCCCTCTCTACCCGTCGGATTCACCACCATGGATTTCGTCAATCTTCTCGGCATTGCCGCCGGCACACTTACCACCGTCGCCTTCGTGCCGCAGGTGCTCAAGACCTGGCGCACCCGTTCGGGCGAGGACATCTCCACCGGCATGTTTCTGCTCTTCTCCAGCGGCGTGTTGCTCTGGCTGCTCTATGGAGTAGCGCTCGACGCGGCGCCGATCATCATCGCCAACGCCATCACCCTGTTGCTGGCGCTGACCATCATTCTGTTGAAGATGCGCTACCGTAACCGTTCTACGGTGCAGGAGTAACTCGGATGGAGACAAAATTTCATCTGTTGGCGATCGGTCAGCACTTTGAGTGGGAAGGAAAACGTTACGTCAAAACCACGCCGCTTCTCGCCAGCGAGCCAGAGGGCGGGCAGAAGTTCATGCCTCGCGCCGCTTTGGTGCAGGTGACCGGGGAGCTACCCACACAGCAGCCACCTGGCCCCGCCGCCATGCTCGATGCGGCCCGCGTGCGCGCGGCCATCGAGCGCTACCACCAGCAGGCGCGACAACTCTGCGACAGCAGCGGACAACGTAAACTGGAGCAGGCCTATCAAATATTGCTCGGCGCGCTGAACCTCTAGCACCGTCGCAGATCGAACTGCACCACACGCCGCGCCACCTGCACCACGCCCCACAGAAACAGCAGGGGCAGCACCACCGTCTGCACCACGAACACCACGATGAGATTGATCACCTGCTCGCTGACATCGGCGGCAGCGGTCTGATAACGCTCCACATAACTGCTCACGTCGAGGGTGGCGACCGTCGACTGATAGAGCCGCTTGGCGCTGCCAAGCAGTGAATCATCCTGCGGCACCTGCGCACCACTTTCAGTGGAGCGGTTGATCTCGCCGATCCGCTCCGTCACCGACTGCACACGCTGCGCCGATGCGTTGTAGCGCTCCTCCATGAAGGCTGCATACAGCCCTTCACTGGTGAGCGCCATCAACGGCACGGCAAACCGCACCACCAGCAGCAGCGTCAACAGACGCAGCGACCACTGTCGCGCCGCCGAGTGTTCCTGGCGCTTCAGGGCCAGCACCGCCACCACCAGCGAAACCGCCAGCAGCAGCCAGGTGAAGCTCTTCGCCGAAAGGATAGTCAACATCAGCTCCTGAATGCCGAGCGAGGTTGCCGCCATCAACATCACCCAGGAGAACCACTCGATGAGGTCATTGAGCGGATCGAGGATCTGGCCCGGGGTGAAGTTGACCCCTACCCCCGCCGGCTGGATCGCCACCTCGGTCCCCTGTGCCACCGAGATCACCGCATTTAGCCCGCGCGCGATGGCAAAGGTCACCAAGGCCCGCTTCAACGCCTCCTGGGTATAGTGGTGGCCATAGTCGTCGGCCGTTCCCTCATAGGCGAGGAGCAGCAATCCCGCCACCACCATGATTACAATCCACTGCCGCCACACTCTCTTCATGGCTCTCCCCACCGCCAAAAGACAAAGACCAAGCATATCGCGCAGTGCCCCTCCACAGCGAGAGGCGACGGCACTCTCCTCTGCCGTCCTCCCCCGCCACATCTGCAAATTGGGAACTCTATCTCTTTGTCGAGAATACTCACTACCACGCCACTTGAGGTATATTCCAGTTCCCGAGTGCGCAGCCACCCGTTAACCAGGGGAGGTGGCATCGAACTTAACGCAACAGAGAAAATGTGCGCTCGACAGAACTAGATAACGACAATGAGGAGTTCCGTGATGCAAACCAGCAATCCCTACCAAACCCCCAGCGCAGACGTCACTGCACCGCTCGACAGCGGTTACGACCAGAGCAATCCCTTCTCGCCCAGCGGCCGCTTTGGACGTCTGAGTTACATGGCCTGGGGCATGCTCTTGAGCCTGCCGATCGTGGTCATCGCCATGTTGATGGGCATCGGCGCAGCCGCGATGGGGGCAGGCGATCCCTCTGCCATGATGCCGCTTGTCGGTGTCATGCAGATACTGCAAATCATCATTCTCATCCCGATGGTGATCTTTGCCATTCGCCGCCTGCACGATTTCGACGCTTCAGGCTGGTGGGCATTGCTGACCATCGTGCCGCTTGCCAATGTCATCTTCGCGCTGGTATTGCTGCTGCGCCGTGGCACCGAAGGAGCCAATCGCTTCGCTCCACCCCGCATCACGCGTGGCTGGGAAAAGGGATTGGGTTACCTCGGCATCGTGTTCCTGATTCTGGCCCTGGTGGGCATCGTTGCGGCCATCGCCATTCCGGCGTTTGTATCCCACTGATTTCCAGCTAGAGATGCTGCGGCTCGATACTGTCCACACCGTCGAAACACCGGAGGGTGTGGAGCTCGGACTACGGGTCGCGGGGCCGTTGCCCCGCGCCCTGGCCTGGGTCATCGACGCGCTGATCCGCTACACGGCGCTGTTTATTGTCTCACTCGCATTGATTCCGTTTGGCCAACTCGGCGGCGGTCTGATTCTCATTCTGCTTTTCCTGACAGAGTGGTTCTATCCGGTGCTGTTT
>DASWUD010000170.1:0-12297 GCA_036401755.1 Gammaproteobacteria bacterium | reverse complement strand
GGCTATCAAGGAGGCGGTGCGTCGCGCTGGGTTGACCAAGCCGGCGACGAGCCATTCGCTGCGTCACTCCTTTGCCACCCATCTGTTGGAGAAGGGTTATGACATTCGCACGGTGCAGGAGCTGTTGGGCCACAAAGATGTCAAGACCACACAGATCTACACCCATGTGCTCAATCGTGGTGGGCGCGGGGTATTGAGCCCGCTAGATCGCGGTTAAGGTGAGCCTTTAGTTTGGTCATGAAATCTGATCCATGCGGCGCAACAGGGTTGCGCCCTACACGTTATTCGTCGATCCCCAGGTCCTTCCACATCTCATCCACCTTTTTCTTGACCTCCTCGCTTTGCACAATCGGCTCCCCCCACTCGCGTGTGGTTTCGCCGGGCCACTTGTTGGTGGCGTCGAGCCCCATCTTCGATCCCAATCCCGATACCGGTGAGGCGAAGTCGAGATAGTCGATGGGGGTGTTTTCGATGAGGGTGGTGTCGCGCGCCGGGTCCATGCGGGTGGTGATGGCCCAGATGACGTCGTTCCAGTCGCGCACGTTGACGTCGTCGTCGGTGACGATGACGAACTTGGTGTACATGAACTGGCGCAGGAACGACCAGACGCCGAGCATGACGCGCTTGGCGTGGCCGGGGTACTGCTTCTTCATGCTCACCACGGCCATGCGGTAGGAGCACCCTTCGGGCGGCAGGTAGAAGTCGACGATCTCGGGGAACTGCTTTTGCAGGATCGGCACGAACACTTCGTTGAGGGCGACGCCGAGCACCGCCGGTTCGTCGGGCGGCCGGCCGGTGTAGGTGGAGTGGTAGATGGGGTTCTTGCGGTGGGTGATGCGCTCGATGGTGAAGACCGGGAAGCGATCCACTTCGTTGTAGTAGCCGGTGTGGTCGCCGAACGGCCCTTCGTCGGCCATCTCGTCCGGATACAAATATCCTTCCAATACAAACTCCGCCGAGGCAGGGGCCTGCAGATCGCTGCCGATGCATTTTGTTACTTCTGTCTTGCCGCCGCGCAATAATCCGGCGAAGGCGTATTCGCTCAGCGTATCGGGCACCGGCGTGACCGCGCCGAGGATGGTGGCGGGATCGGCGCCGAGCGCGACGGCGATGGGGAACGGCTCGCCGGGATGCTTCTGCTGCCAGTCGCGAAAATCGAGGGCGCCACCGCGATGGGAGAGCCAGCGCATGATCACCTTGTTCTTGCCGATCACCTGCTGGCGGTAGATGCCGAGGTTCTGCCGCTCCTTGTTGGGGCCCTTGGTGATCACCAGCCCCCAGGTGATGAGCGGTCCGGCATCGCCGGGCCAGCAGGTCTGGATCGGCAGTTTGCTCAGATCGACAGCATCACCTTCGAGAATAACTTCCTGACACGGCGCGCCGCTCACTACCTTGGGCGCCATGTTGAGCACCTGCTTGAAGATGGGCAGCTTCTCCCAGGCGTCTTTCATTCCTTTCGGCGGCTCGGGCTCTTTCAAAAAGGCGAGCAGCTTGCCCACTTCGCGCAACGCCTCCACCGACTCTTCGCCCATGCCGAGTGCCACGCGGCGCGGCGTGCCAAACAGGTTGGCGAGCACCGGCACGGTGTGGCCCCTGGGATTTTCAAACAGCAGCGCGGGACCGCCCTTGCGCAGGGTGCGGTCGGCGATCTCGGTCATCTCCAGAAAGGGATCGACCTCTACCTTGATCCGTTTGAGTTCGCCCTGCTTTTCCAGCAGGTCGATGAAGTCACGCAGGTCACGATATTTCACGATTTGAATCCTTTGGGCACGCGATAGCTAAGGCGTTCTTTATCTGTTCGATATCGTTACATGATACATCAGGCGCACGAAACACTAGCGTAGCGCCCGGTTAATTTGCCCCATGACAGAGCAAAAGAATGGCTGGCCCCCTTCTGCTCTTTTTGCTAATTTGCGCGTTTTCTTCTTACGCTTGACCACGGAGTCTGTCTGCCATGCTGCTGACACTGGTAATGCTCTATCTGCTCGGAACCATCGCCATCGGCCTGTGGGCGGCGAAGCGGGTCAAGAACACGGCAGACTTTGCCATCGCCGGCCGCCACCTGCCGCTGATCATGATCGTCACCACCACCTTCGCCACCTGGTTCGGTTCCGAGACGGTGCTGGGCATCCCCGCCAAGTTCGTGGAGGGCGGACTTAACAGCGTGGTGGAAGACCCGTTCGGCGCCGGCACCTGTCTGATTCTGGTGGGACTCTTCTTTGCCGGAAAGCTCTACAAGATGACACTGCTCACCATCAGCGACTACTACCGTGAGCGCTTCGGGCGCACCGTGGAGGTGACTTGTTCACTCATCATCATGCTCAGCTATCTGGGTTGGGTAGCCGCGCAGGTGACGGCACTCGGGCTCGTCTTCAACATCCTCTCCAACGAACAGATCCCGATCCCGGTGGGCATGGTGATCGGTACAGTCTCCATCCTGGCCTACACGCTGTTCGGCGGAATGTGGTCGGTGGCGGTGACCGATTTTATCCAGATGATCATCCTGGTCACCGGCCTGTTCATTCTCGCGGTATTTGCGGGAAATATGGCAGGGGGTGTCGATAAGGTGGTCGAGCTGGCGGTAAGCAAGGAGATGTTCCGCTTCTTGCCGGAGCCGACCTTCACCGACATCGTCTTCTTCTTCGCGGCGGCGATCACCATGATGCTCGGCTCGATTCCTCAGCAGGATGTCTTTCAGCGCGTCATGTCGGCGCGCGATGTGAAGGCCGCCACGCGCGGTCCGGTGATCGGCGGTATGTTCTATATCCTGTTCGCCTTCGTGCCGATGTTCCTGGTGACCAGCGCGCTGATCATCATGCCCGAAAAGGCCCAAACGCTGCTTGGCGGAGGCTCGCAGATGGCGCAAATGGTGCTGCCGACCCTGGTTAAGGATCAGATGCCGTTCATCATGCAGGTGCTCTTCTTCGGCGCGCTGCTTTCGGCCATCAAATCGACCGCCTCGGCGACACTGCTCGCGCCCTCGGTGACCTTCGTGGAAAACATCTGGCGCCAGTTCCGGCCGCGCCTGGGTGACAAGCAGGAGCTACGCACCATGCGTATCACCGTGCTCATCTTCAGCACACTGGTCTGCATCTACGCCATTCTGCTGCGCGGTACACCGATCTACGAAATGGTCTCCAGCGCCTATCAGGTCACGCTGGTGGGTGCGTTTGTGCCGCTGGTGTTTGGACTCTACTGGAAACGCGCCACTACACAGGGGGCAATCTTCGCCATCGTGCTGGGGATGCTCACCTGGATTCTGTTCATGGTGACACCGGCGGGAGAAGTCTTCCCGGCACAACTGGCCGGGGTGCTGATGGCACTGCTCGGCATGCTGATCGGTTCACTCGGACCGCAGGCGATTGCCAACAAGCACGCCTCGCATCACCATCTGGCAGGTGTTGAGAACGCGGCCTAACCGCTAACAAAAGCGCCGCAAGTGCGTCGTTTTTATCTGGTCAGGAATTCCGCCAGTACCGGCGCATGATCGGAGGGGCGTACCCAGCTGCGTGGCCCCTTGTCGATCCAGGCGGCGTTGCAGTGTGCTGCCAATGCTGTGCTGGCGAGGATTAGATCGATGCGCAGTCCGCGATTACCCTGGAACGCACGCTGCTGGTAGTCCCACCAAGTGAAGAGACCAGGCTCCTGAGGAAAGAGGCGGAAGGTGTCGTGCATCCCCAGGTCGAACAGCCGCTGCAGTGCGGCGCGCTCGGGTCTACTGCACAGTATGCTCTCTCTCAAGGCATCCGGATCGTAGACATCACGATCGTCGGGGGTGATGTTGAAGTCGCCCAGTACGACGAGTTGTGGGTAGCGCAGCAACTCAGCAGCGAGCCAGTCGCGCACCTTCGCGAGCCACTGCAATTTCCACTGGTATCTCTCCGACCCCGGCGCCTGGCCGTTGACCACATAGAGGTTGAGCAGGCGAATGCCGTTTGTAGTGGCGGCGATTAGGCGCCGTTCGGGATCTGTGAGGCCGGCAAGATCGGCAATGGCCTCGGTGAGTGGTGTACGACTCAGCAGAGCCACGCCGTTGTAACCCTTCTGTCCGGCGAAGACTACGTGATAACCGGCTGCCTCCAACTCCCGACGCGGGAATTTGTCATCGGTAAGTTTGGTTTCCTGCAGCGCCATGATGTCTGGCGCTGCTTCGTTCAGCCATTGCAGCAGCTGCGGCAGCCGCACATTGAGCGAGTTGACGTTCCAGCTGGCGATTTTCATGGAAAACATCTCAACCGCCAAGTGAATTGTAACGCAATCCGGGTTCAAGGCCTTCCCGGATTCCGCTACGCTCCATCCAGGCTACAGATGATCGTCACTTCACGTTCTTAGCGGTTAACTTTCCTTCATGCATTAAACCCGCTATGGCGCAGCAAGGCATCGATGGTCGGTTTGCGGCCGCGAAAGGCGACGAACAGCTCCATCGGTTCGCGTGCGCCGCCCTGCTCCAGCACATTTTCCATAAACGACAGTCCGGTGGCGCGATTGAAGATCCCCTCTTCCTCGAAGCGGGAGAAGGCATCGGCGGAGAGCACTTCGGCCCACTTGTAGCTGTAGTAGCCCGCGGCATAACCGCCGGCGAAGATGTGGGAGAAGCCGTGCTGGAAGCGGTTCTCTTCGGGCGGCTGCACCACCGCTACTGCCTCGCGCACCTCGTTGAGGATCTGTTGAATACGCGCCCCTTTGGCGGGGTCGTATTCGCGATGAAGGCGGAAATCGAACAATGCAAATTCGAGCTGGCGTACCATCTGCATGCCCGCCTGGAAATTTTTCGCGGCGAGCATTTTGTGATAGAGCAGTTCCGGGAGATTTGCGCCGCTCTGCCAGTGGCCGGCGATGAGGTCGAGTGCCTCGCGCTCCCAGCACCAGTTCTCCATGAATTGGCTGGGCAGTTCCACTGCATCCCACGGCACGCCGCTGATGCCGGAGACCGGCGCGTAGTCGATGCGTGTCAGCAGGTGGTGCAGGCCGTGGCCGAATTCGTGGAACAGCGTCTGCACCTCGTCGTGGGTGAAGAGCGCGGGAGTGTCGCCCACCGGCGGCGAGAAGTTGCAGGTGAGGTAGGCGACCGGCGTTTGCACCGTGCCGTCGGGCAGGCGGCGCCGCGTCTTGCAGTCGTCCATCCAGGCGCCACCGCGCTTGTGGGGGCGGGCGTAGAGGTCGAGATAGAAACGGCCACGCAGCTCGCCCTGCGCATCGCGGATTTCGTAGAAGGTGACGTCGTCGTGCCAGCGCGGCACGGCTGTGATCTCGCGAATGTCGAGACCATAGAGACGGCGCACCACCTCGAACATCCCCTGCACCACCCGCTGGGCCGGGAAGTAGGGCTTCAGCTCCTCCTGGGAGATGGCGTACTTCTGCTCGCGCAGCTTCTCGCCGTAGTAGCTGATGTCCCACGCCTGCAACTCGGTGAGCCCATGTGCTTGCTGGGCGAAGTGACGGAGCTCCTCCAGCTCGCTGCGCGCCAGTTGCAGCGAACGACTCGCCAGGTCGCTGAGAAAATTCATCACCTCATGGGGCGACTTGGCCATCTTGGTGGCGAGCGAGCGCTCGGCGTAGTTGGCGAAACCGAGCAGTTGCGAAAGCTCGTGGCGCGCCGCGAGGATCTCCTCCATCACCGCGCTGTTGTCCCATTGTCCCGCATGCGGCCCCCGATCGGAGGCACGCGTGGTGTAGGCTTGGTAAACCTCTGCGCGCAGCGCGCGGTTGTCGGCGTGGGTCATCACCGCGTAGTAGCTGGGGAACTCCAGGCTGAGCAGCCACCCCTCCTTTGCGTCGCGTTGCGCCGCCTGCCTGAGCATCGCCTTGCTCGATTCGGGCAACCCCGCCAGCTGCGCTTCATCCGTGATCAATTTTTTCCAGGCGTTGGTGGCATCGAGCAGGTTTTCGTCGAACTTGCTGGTGAGCTGCGACAGTTTTTGCTTGAGCACCTTAAAGCGCGCGCGTTTTTCCGGGGGCAGATCGATGCCGGAGAGACGGAAGTCGCGTAGCGCGTTGTCGATCACCTTGCGCTGGGCTGTATCGAGCGTTTTGTATTCGGCACCGTCGGCGATCGCCTTGTAGGCGCGAAACAGCGGTTCATTCTGCCCCATCTCGGTGGCGTAGTCGGAGAGCTTGGGCAGGCAGGCGTTGTAGGCGGCGCGCAGCGCTTCGCTGTTGACCACCGCATTCAGATGGCTGACCGGCGACCAGGTGCGGTTGAGGCGATCATCCAGCTCCTCGATGGGCGCCACCAGATTCTCCCAGCTGAAATGGTCGAGGCCGTCGAGCAGCCGGGCGATCGCGGCGCGGTTGGTGGCAAGCAGCTCGTCGATGGCCGGTTCCACGTGTTCGGGGCGGATCGCCTGGAACGGCGGCAGGTCGGTCATCTCTAACAGCGGGTTGGGCATGGTTGATACCTGAAGTTATTTAAGAGCCATTGGCCATCACTCACCACGTCGCGAAACGCTTCATGAACTGGCCGAGATCCCATCGGCGCTGTGGGTGATCCTGTTATTGTTTTGCGTACTCTGCACGCTTGTGCAGTGGCAACGGAACACGTTGCAATCAATCCTCTCTGCCGCGGGGAGCAAAATAGCGCACAATGGTGCCATGACCGACGACTCGCCTAAAGGCCACCCCTACGATGCGCTGCTCCCCGACACCGTGCTCGACGCGGTGGAGGCGCAGGGCTTCAGTGCCAGCGGTGCGCTGCTCGCCCTCAACAGCTACGAAAACCGCGTCTACCAGATCGGCCTCAACGACGGCACCTTCCTGGTTGCGAAGTTCTATCGACCCGGCCGCTGGAGCGATGCCGCGCTCCTGGAGGAACACGCCTTTGCCCAAGAGCTCATCGAGGCGGAGATCCCGGTGGTGGCGCCGCTGCGCGGCGCAGACGGTGCGACACTCCATCAGTTTAGCGGCTTTCGCTATGCCCTCTACCCCCGCCGTGGCGGGCGCTATCCCGACCTGGAGGTGCCCGACACGCTGCTGCGCCTCGGCCACTTTCTCGGTCGGCTCCATCTCGTCGGCGAACGCCTGTCGTTTCACCACCGTCCGGCCATTGATTGCGAGCGCCTCGGCCACGAACCGCGCCACTTCCTGCTGCACGGCAATTTCATCAGTGAGCACTACCGGCCGGAGTATCAACAACTCAGCGCCGCGCTACTGCAGCGCATCGAGGAGATCTTCGCCAGCGGCAGCGTGCCTAAGTTGTTGCGCCTGCACGGTGATTTTCATCCCGGCAACATCCTCTGGACCGACCGGGGGGCACACATCGTCGATCTCGACGACGCCGCCACCGGCCCCGCGGTGCAGGACCTCTGGATGCTGCTCTCGGGCGATCGCCACGAGCAGCTGCTGCAACTCGATGAGCTGCTGGCCGGTTATGAAGAGTTTCGCGACTTCGACCGGCGCGAGCTGCGCCTCATCGAGGCGCTGCGCACCCTGCGCCTGATGCACTACGCGGCGTGGCTGGCGCGGCGCTGGGATGACCCCGCCTTTCCCATGGCCTTTCCCTGGTTCAACACCCCCCGCTACTGGGAAGAGCATGTTCTTGTGTTGCGCGAGCAGCTGCAACGGCTCGCCGAGGCGCCGCTCTCTTTGTATTGAGCGATGCTGCGCAAAACCATGAGGTAAGTCGTTGCCATGGAAGAGTCTGGTGCACAACCGATGAACAGAGTGGTTTTCCGCGCGGCCGAAGAAGAGGATTTCCCGGCGGTGGCCGCTTTGGTGCAGGGGGCAGAGGAGCTGTTCCGGGTCTATCCGCGCGGCAGCTATCCGCTCACGCCGGCGCAGTTGCGCGCGTTGGCCAAGGTACGCAGCGACCTCACCGTGGCGCTCGTCGACGGCGCGGTGGCGGGTTTTGCCAATCTCTACGATCTGGTGCCGGACCAGCGGGCCTTCATCGGCAACGTCATCGTCTCACGCCAACGCCGTGGCAAGGGGCTCGGCCGGGCGCTGCTGCACCATATGGTTGGGGTGGCCTTCGACAAATACCGGCTGCCCGAGGTGAGGATCTCGGTGTTCAGCGACAACACCCCCGCTCTGCTGCTCTACGCCACTCTCGGCTTTCGTCCCGACTCGGTTGAGGAACGACGTGATCCGCAGGGCACACGCGTTGCGCTGCTGCACATGGTGTTGCGTAAGGAAACGCGTAAGGGCTAAGCAGAGGTGCAAAAAAAACGGGAAGGCGGGGGGCGCCTTCCCGAATACTTACTATGGGGTGTAACCAACTCAACAGAGGTCGTTAAGCGGGTTGCAGGCGACTATAAAGATCCCGACCATATCAGTCGACAACTTTTCCTAGAAAATCGGTAGGAGATCACAAAATCTGGTTCTGGCTCAACTTCAGGTAGGGTTCGAAGAGCGGTTTGAGCTGCGCCAGGACATCATCGATGGTCAGCGGCAGACTCTTTACAAACATGTCGAGCAGCACCAGGGCGTTGATGGTGCCATCCTCGCGCCGTTCGGAGCGCAGCCGCTCGGCGATCCCCTTGTTGACCTTGGCCACCTCGCCGTAGAAGTGGTGCAACCCTTTTAGATCGAGGTCGACGCCGAGCTCGCTCTGCCAGCGGTAGTACTGAGCCAGCATGTACATGGAAGCGGCGCGGTAGTAGGTCTCCTCGATGTTGGCAAAGGGGAGGTGGAAACGCGCCATCGGCTTGAAGAAGACCATGTGCGGACAACCACTGGTGGCGGTGATCACCCCCATCATTGCCGAGATCCCCTCCTGGGCGGTGAGGCTGCGCGTCACCGACCGCTCGTCCAGTGTCACGCGTACTTCGACATCTTCATAGGAGGTGACATCACCCATCCGCTCCACCACCGGTGCCAGCCGCGCCGCGAGCGGGCAGTGGGTGATCTTGAGGGAGAGGGTGCAGTTGGGGCACTGCTTGAAATCGAGCTTGGTCCAGTCAGGCAGCGGTGCAGGCTCCAGCGCCGCCGGCTCCAGCGTGGAACCATGCAGCTTGATGACAAACTCCTCTTTGCGTCCGCTGGGGAACAGGAAGGTATAGCGGTACTCTATCGGCTCCATCTTTTCCTTGCTCATTCTGTGGAGTTAGGTTTTTGGGATTGATACCCGACCCGGAGCAACAGAGTACGTCCCAAGCAGCGTTGCAGACAAGTTGTTAGAATGAATTCATCAACAATTGCCAACTGCGGAGCCATTTCATGCCCAAACATTACGATCTTCTCGCCATCGGCGGCGGCAGCGGTGGGCTATCGGCGGCGGAGCGGGCCGCCATGTACGGCAAGAAGGCCGCCGTGATCGAGATGGGGCGCATGGGCGGCACCTGTGTCAACGTCGGCTGCGTGCCGAAGAAGGTGATGTGGAACGCCGCCTCCATCGCCCACGCGCTGCGCGATGCACGCGGCTACGGCTTCGATGTGCTGGTCAACGACTTCAGCTGGGGTGATTTGGTGCGCGGGCGCGAATCGTATATCCAGGGGATCAACGACTGGTATCACACCTACCTGCAGGACTCCAACATCGAAGCGATCAGCGGCAAGGCGCGTTTCGTCGATGCCCACACCCTGGAGGTGAACGGCGAGCGCTACAGCGCCGACCATATCGTCATCTCCCCCGGCGGGGTGCCGCTGGTGCCGACTATTCCCGGCGCCGAGCACGGCATCACCTCCGACGGCTTCTTCGCCCTCAGGAACCAGCCCAAGCGCGTCGCCATCGTCGGTGCCGGCTATATCGCGGTGGAACTGGCGGGCCTTTTACGCGCGCTCGGCAGCGAGGTGGATCTGTTGCTGCGCCGCCAGCACTTTTTGGCCAGTTTCGACGCCATGTTGCGCGAAACGCTGATGGAGGAGATGGTCAACGACGGCATCAACATCCTGCCCAACATCAACATCGAGCGGGTGGAGAAAGGGAGTGACGGCCTGCTCACCCTGCACGGCCAGGGGGGCCACGAGCTCACCGGTTTCGACTGCCTGATCTGGGCCATCGGCCGTACCCCCAACACTGGCGAACTCAACCTGGCAGCGGCCGGCGTGAACATGGACGGCAACGGCTACATCCCCACCGACAAGTTTCAGAACAGCAACGTGCCGGGTATCTACGCGGTGGGCGATGTCACCGGCCGCTTGCAGCTCACCCCGGTGGCCATCGCCGCAGCACGCCGCCTCGGCGATCGCCTTTTCAACGGCCAGGGCGAACGCCACCTCGATTATGAAAATGTCCCTACCGTGGTCTTCAGCCACCCGCCGATCGGCACTGTCGGCCTCAGCGAAGACGAGGCGCGCGAGCAGCATGGCGATGCGGTGAAGATCTACCAGACCCGCTTCACCCCCATGTACCACGCCGTCACCCCGCACAAGACGCGCACCGCCATGAAGCTGGTGTGTGTCGGCGCGCAGGAGAAAGTAGTCGGTGTGCACATCATCGGACACGGCGCCGACGAGATGCTGCAGGGGTTTGCGGTGGCGGTGAAGATGGGCGCCACCAAAAAGCAGTTCGACGACACCGTCGCCATCCACCCCTCCAGCGCCGAAGAGCTGGTGACGATGCGTTAAGGGAGGCAACCACGATGGCAATTCGTCCGTATAAAGAGATCGCCCCGACTATCGCCGCCACCGCCTATGTCGACGAACAGGCGGCTGTGATCGGTGATGTGCTGCTCGGCGAACAGAGCTCCGTCTGGCCGATGGCGGTGGTGCGCGGCGACGTCAATCACATCCGCATCGGCGCCCTCACCAACATCCAGGACGGCTCGGTGCTACACGTCACCCACGCCCACCCGGCGGCGCCCGAAGGGGGCTATCCAATACTCATCGGCAACGAAGTGACGGTGGGGCACAATGTCACGCTGCACGGCTGCACCATCGGCAACCGCTGTTTGATCGGCATGGGCTCGACCGTACTGGACGGCGCGCGGCTGGAAGATGAAGTGCTGCTCGGTGCCGGCAGCCTGGTGCCCCCCAACAAGGTGCTGGAGGGCGGCTATCTCTGGCTCGGCAACCCGGCCAGGAAGATCCGCCCCCTCAGTGAGGCCGAGCGTGAATGGTTTACCTACTCGGCGCAACACTATGCCCGCCTTGCAGAAAATTATCGGTACTGAACCCGGTTGGCATTCACCACGGTCGTGACCTATAGTGGGCAATATGGGCATGTAAAAAAATGTCTGGAACAGTGACGCCAACACCGGAGGAAACATGGACGTCTTTATCGGTCATCTCTCCCCGCGCACCAGCCTGAGTGATCTGGTGGCATTCTTCAAAAGCTTCGCCAGCGACACCCGTTTCCAGATCCTCGACAAAGAGTTCGAGGATGGCTCGCGAACTCGTTTCGCCATCGCCACCATCGAATCTGACAAGCTGGCCGAAAAGGCCATCAAGAAGCTCAATGGCCAGTTCCTCAACGGCAGTGCCGTCGTGCTGCGCGAATTCCTCCATCGCAATTATGGCAATGAACGTCGTGCCGTCGGCTGGCGTGATAAGCCATGGCATGGCGTCGAACGGCGCGATCTCGAACGACGCCGCAAACAGATACAGAAACCGGTCGATTTCGACACCGCGATGGGGATCAAGAAGGGAGCCAACGAAGAGGAAGAGATCGATCTCCAAAAGATCAAGATCGAAGCACGCAGCCAGTTTTCACGAAAATTATAGCTTCGCACTTTTCAGGCCGCTTCGGCGCGAGCGGTGTAATTAATCAACTTCTTTATCATTACGTCCCGACACCGGTTGCTGACGCTGTTGCAGCTCGTGGTAGATCCGCTCATAAAGCAGCTCCAGATCACGGGTATAGGTTACGTTGTCACAGAGCGGAGAGCTTACCATTCGCTCGCGAAGTGTGGCCTTTAATGCGCGCAGCCGCGCGGGCTCCGCGGCCAGGGTCACCGCGCGCGCGAGATACTCCTCTTCGTTGGCGGCGACGAACTCCTCAAGCCCAATACACCGCATTATGCTGGCACCCATACGGCTGCAAAAATTGTCGCCCATCAGCGTGAGCACCGGTACCCCCATCCAAAGCGCCTGGTAGGTGGTGGTGCCGCCATTAAACGGGATCGGGTCGAGCCCGATATCCACCTCGTTGTACTCGGCCATCATCTGCCCGAGCTCCGATGGGCCCCTCAGTTCGATACGTTCTGCCTCAATGCCTCTTGCGACGAACTGTTCCAGATAGAGCGCGCGCGTCGCCTGATCAAAAAAGGAGGGGGTCTTCATCAACAGGCGACTGTTGGCAATCCGTCTGAGTATCGAGGCCCACAGTTCGACCGTCTTCCCGGTTACCTTGATCAGATTGTTAAACGAACCGAACACCACATGATCGCGCGCCTCACTGCGAATCACCTGCTCCGCCACTAC
>DASWUD010000169.1:0-9140 GCA_036401755.1 Gammaproteobacteria bacterium | reverse complement strand
CGTCATTGGCATCCAGCAACAGGTGTTGCGGACTATCGTCAAACAATCCCACTTCTGTATCGACACCGGTCCAAGTCGAGTCATTGAAACCGTTATCGATATCCAACTTGATCACATCACCTGCATTGGCATAGAAACTGTAATAATCGATATCATTGGTGGGTGCCACCATGGTCCCGAATAACCCGGCTGTAGTTGCATTAGGATCACCGAGTGCAGCTGAAACCTGTCCAGGATTGGCACTACCAACATAATTCGCGGCGCCTACTGCGCCGTTATCTTCACTCTCGGAGCTGGCAGAGCACAAAGGTGATGCCATCATCATCACAGCAAGTGCAACTAATCTTTTCTGATTCTTCTTCATGGCCTTCTCTCCCATGTTCTTGGTTGCCAAGTCTCGTTGTTAAATTTTTGACGGGACCGCTAGACTTCACTTTCGTTCAGCACACAAGTTTATTCTGTGATGCCAGTCTGAAATTGTTGAACGCACGGTTCATGCCAAGTTTTCGTGCTGAGAATGAATGCCAAAACAAGCACTAGGTCACACTAAGCGTTCCAACCAGCTCCAATTTCGGCCAGCTCTCTCTGAAGGATTTAATAGACAGATGCGTGTAGGTGACGAATTTTGTCATTTGCATGACACCCTCCGTCACATATTGCAGCTCCCTACTGCGGATCTCGATCCTGCATATTGTTATTCGACGGCCTTGAAGTGACCTGTTTTTATAAACTGACACACCTGTTGTGCCACGCGACGCGAGAAGAGCAGACCGGTATGGGTTACCGGCAATTCGAGATAATCGCTCATACCCGGCAGGTGTG
The DNA here is from genome assembly GCA_036401755.1 of Gammaproteobacteria bacterium. GTDB lineage: Bacteria > Pseudomonadota > Gammaproteobacteria > Thiohalomonadales > Thiohalomonadaceae > DASWUD01. Next base: position 8,318 of record DASWUD010000169.1, on the reverse strand, counting down.
TTTCTACAGTGGCAACGGTGCCGTCATTGGGTTTTGGCAGCCCTTCAATAAACCAGGCGATGCCGATACTTAGCGTGCCCGCGATGGAGCCGAGCTCACGCTCACTGTGCCATTCAGGGAGCTTGCCAGCGAGTGGGGGGAGTGCTTTGCCAAAGGCACGGCGCAAGTGGCCGTTGCGCGCCAGATAGCGGGCCGTGTCGCTGCCAGTGTGGGGCGAACCGAGGGTGACGATGCGACCGGGGCGCTGACGGGGAAAATCGTGGAACAGCTGGCGCACCACCAGTCCGCCGAGGCTATGGGCGACAAAGTGGAGCCGATGGCCCGGTACGCGATCAAGAAATTTATTTAGACGTCGGGCATTTTCGGAGACACTGCAGCCCACGGTGCGATAGCGGAACTGAAATACCCGATAGCCGCAGCGGCGCAGACGATGGCGCAACAGCGCCATCTCGGCGCCGCTCATCCAGAGACCGTGGACCAGCACCACCGTCCCTTTCATGATTGATCAGGCCGAGACGTCGAGCATCCGCTCCAGGGCGAGCCGGGCCTTGGCGGCCACCTCGGCGGGAACGGTGACGCGGTTCACCACGTGGCCGGCCACCAGATTCTCCAGCGTCCAGGCCAGGTGTTGCGGATCGATGCGGAACATGGTCGAGCACATGCAGACCGTCGGCGACATGAAGTGAATGTGTTTCCCTTCATGCTTGAACTGCTCGTGCAGGCGGTTGACCAGGTTGAGTTCGGTGCCCACCAGCCAGCGGGTGTTGGGGGCGGCATCGCGAATGGTGTTGATGATGTATTCGGTGGAGCCGACGTAATCCGACTTCTGGCACACCTCGAAGGGGGCTTCGGGGTGGGAGATGATCTTCGCCTCAGGGTATTTGGCCTTGAAGGCATCGATCTGTTCGGGGCGGAACATCTGATGCACCGAGCAGTAGCCTTTCCACAGGATCATCTTCGCATTGCGGATCTGCTCCGGAGTGAGACCACCCAGCGGCTGGTCGAAATCCCACACCACCATCTGTTCGAGCGGGATGCCCATGTGGTAGCCGGTGTTGCGCCCCAGGTGCTGGTCGGGGAAGAACAGCACCTTGTCGCGCTGGCCGAACGACCACTCCAGCACCTTACCCGCGTTGGAGGAGGTGCAGACGATGCCGCCGTGGTTACCGCAAAACGCCTTCAGATCGGCTGCGGAGTTGATGTAGGTAACCGGAGTGACGCTCTCATCGGGATTGAGTACCGATGAGAGTTCGCGCCAGGCACGCTCCACGTCGGCAAGGCTAGCCATATCGGCCATGGAACAGCCGGCCGCCATGTCGGGCAGGATGGCGACCTGCTCGGGACGCGACAGGATGTCGGCCACCTCGGCCATGAAGTGCACGCCGCAGAAGACGATGTACTGCGCCTTCGACTTGGCCGCCTCGCGCGACAGCTTTAATGAGTCGCCAGCAAAGTCGGCATGGCGGAACACCTCTTCGCGCTGGTAGTGATGGCCGAGGATCACCAGCCGCTCACCGAGAGCATGCTTGGCCGCCTCGATGCGCCGTTCACATTCGGCATCGCTCAGCAGCGCGTAGTCTTCGATGGGCAACGGTCCGGCCATCTCTTGTCCTCTGAAAAAATCAGGCTAGCCATGAATCCCCGGGGTAAGGCCCCGGTGAAATTCGTCTCACTCAGCCTTGCCTTCGGCCTTGGCCGGCTTGGCCACACGAATGCCCAGCTCCATCAGCTGCTTCAGCCCCACGTCGGAGGGAGCATCGGTGAGCAGGCAGGCGGCCGACTGGGTCTTGGGGAAGGCCATCACGTCGCGGATCGACTTGGCACCGGTCATCAGCATGGTCAGGCGATCGAGGCCGAAGGCGAGACCGCCGTGGGGCGGGCAGCCGTACTTGAGCGCGTCGAGCAGGAAGCCGAACTTCTCCTGCGCCTCCATCTCGTCGATGCCGAGCTGGTGGAACACCTCCTGCTGCACCTCCTTGCTGTAGATACGCATGGAGCCGCCGCCCAGTTCGGTGCCGTTCAACACCATATCGTAGGCGCGCGACAGGCAATTGCCCGGGTCGTGAGCCAGCTTGTCGAGATGCTCTTCCTTGGGAGAGGTGAAGGGGTGGTGCAGCGAGACCCAGCGGTTTTCGCCCTCGTCCCACTCGAACATGGGGAAGTCGACCACCCACAGCGGACGCCACGGCTCGGTGATCATGCCCATGTCGTGGCCGAGGCGGATGCGCAGGGCGCCGAGCGCCTCGGTGACCACCTTCGCCTTGTCGGCGCCGAAGAAGATCAGGTCGCCGTCCTGGGCGCTGGTACGCTCGACCACGCCGGCCAGCGCGGCATCGTGGATATTCTTGACGATGGGTGACTGCAGGCCGTCGCGCCCCTTCGCCTTTTCGTTGACCTTGATATAGGCAAGCCCCTTGGCGCCGTAGATGCCGACGAACTTGGTGTAGTCGTCGATCTGCGAGCGGGTCAGCTTCTCGCCACCCTGCGGCACGCGCAGCGCGGTGACGCGGCATTTGGGATCGTTGGCGGCGCCGGCGAAGACCTTGAAGTCCACATCCTTCATCAGGTCGGCGATCTCCACCAGTTCCAGGGGAATGCGCAGGTCGGGCTTGTCGGAGCCGTAGCGGCCGATCGCCTCGGCGTAGGTCATGCGCGGGAACGGGTTGGGTAAAGCCACCTCCAGCACGTTGGCGAACAGGTCGCGGATCATCCCCTCCATCAGGTTCATGATCTGCTCTTCGCTCAGGAAGGAGGTCTCGATGTCGAGCTGGGTGAACTCGGGCTGGCGGTCGGCGCGCAGGTCCTCGTCACGGAAGCAGCGCACGATCTGGTAGTAGCGGTCGAGGCCCGAGACCATCAGCAGCTGCTTGAACAACTGCGGCGACTGCGGCAGGGCGAAGAACTTGCCCTGGTGGGTGCGGCTCGGCACCAGGTAGTCGCGTGCCCCCTCTGGGGTCGCCTTGGTGAGCATCGGCGTCTCGATGTCGAGGAAGCCGTTGTCATCCAGGTAGTGGCGCAGCGCCTTGGTGATTTTGGAGCGGAACAGCAGGCGTTTCAGCATATCCTCGCGGCGCAGGTCGAGGTAGCGGTAGCGCAGGCGCAGCTCCTCGGAGACCTCCTCGTCGCGGCTGTCGATCATGAACGGCGGGGTATCGGAGCGGTTGAGAATGGTCAGCTCCAGGCCGAGCACCTCGACCATGCCAGTGGGCAGATCGGCATTCTCGGTGCCGGCGGGACGGCGGCGCACCTTGCCGCGCACCTTGAGCACGTACTCACTGCGTACGGATTCGGCATTCTGGAAGGCCTCCTGGCGGTCGGGGTCGAAGACCACCTGCACCAGCCCCTCGCGGTCGCGCAGGTCGATGAAGATGACGCCGCCATGGTCGCGGCGGCGGTGCACCCAGCCGGCCAACTCGATTTCCTGGTCGATATGCGATTCGTTGATGAGCCCGCAATAGTGGCTGCGCATGAGAGTCTTCCTGTCGAGAAACGGTAAAAGTAAAGGCGGGAATGTTACGGATCGGCGCCGTTCCGCGCAACCGCGGACTAGGTGCCCTCTTGGCGGGTGGCCAGCTGGGCGGCGGTCGGTTGCGGCACCACCGCTCCCATGGAGATCAGCATCTTCAACCCCTCATCGACACTCATCTCCAGCTCCACCACATCCTCCTTCGGCACCATCAGAAAGAAGCCGGAGGTGGGGTTAGGGGTGGTGGGGACGTAGACATTGATGACGTCCCGCCCTGTCTTGAGCTGTGCCTCGCCCGTCTCGGCACTGGTCTGGAAGGCCAGCGTCCAGGTGCCCTGGCGCGGATATTCGATGAGCAGCACCTTGCGAAACGACTGGCCGTTGGAAAACATCGTCTCGGCCAGCTGCTTCACCGCAGAGTAGATGGAGCGGACCAGCGGGATACGGTCCAGCAGTGCCTCCCAGCCACGTACCAGCCGTTTGCCGAACAGGTTGGCGGCGATGACGCCGGTGAGCAGTACCACCGCCACCGTCAGCACCACCCCCAGACCGGGGATATGGAAGCCGAGCAGCACATCGGGATGGAGCCGCTTGGGCAGCAGCAACAGGGTGTTGTCGAGAAATCCCACCAACCCACGCACCACCAGGATGGTGGCCGCCAGCGGTAGCCAGACCAACAATCCTGCGATCAGATATCTGCGCAAGGGGCCGAACAAGGCATGCCTCATCGGTTCAGCGCACACGCGCCACCGCCGCAGCCGCCCGCTCCGCACGCCGGGGCAGGCGAGGAGCCCTTGCGCCCCTCCTTGACTACGAAGGCGCCAGCCGCCGACATCTGCTTGACCAGTGCCGCCTTGCCGCAGGCCGGGCATTCGCTCAGCAGGGGATCACTCATCTTCTGCATCGCCTCCAAACGGTGACCACAAGCGTTACAGGCATACTCATAGATCGGCATGAAACGATACCTCGTAAAAAAGAACGGATTGAACCAGCGGGAAAAATAGGGATAAAACCTTGCGTTTCAAGAGGGAGAAGGCGTTTTGTTGGCCCCTGCGACCTAAGGCCCTACTCCAGACCAAAAGTCTCCTCCTCGATATGGCCGGTGCGGCTGATGGCCTCCTTGGTCTTGTCGATGGCGATGCGCAGCCGCTGCAGTTCGAGGGTGGCCATGCCGGAGTGCATGTAGTGTTCGAGCGCCTCCAGCAGATGGTGGTAGTGGACGTTCTGATAGTGGAGATTGAGCAGGGCATGGGCCACCCGCTGGGGATCCTGACCGCTTTCGCGCATTTGGGCGGCCGCGGTCAACGCCTCCTTCAGCTCGCTATCGCTCAACATCCCCATGATTTGCTCCCCGCATCTGAAATTTGTCTTCGAGTATAACCGCCGCCATGCCAGGAGAACAGGCACCCCCACCGCACTCCAAGCTACAATGATGCCACTTGATCGCACTCCGGACCTTCCATGCACATGCAATATACCGAGCCAGCCAGCGCCAAACGCAATGACTGGCAGACCATCCGCTCGCTATTTCCCTACCTGTGGAACTATCGTGGCCGCGCCGGGCTGGCGTTGGCCTTTCTGGTGTTATCGAAGCTGGCCATCGTTGCTGTGCCACTCGCCCTCAAGGAGCTCGTCGACTATCTCGATAATCCGCAACAGCGCGCGCTGGCACTGCCCATCGTGCTGCTGCTCGGCTACGGCGCGCTGCGCCTGGCCGGCGCCGCCTTCAACGAACTGCGCGATGTGGTGTTCGCCAAGGTGCGCCACGGCACCGCGCGCGAACTGTCGCTCAAGGCGCTGGAACATCTGCACCGCCTCTCGCTGCGCTACCATCTGGAGCGCAAGACTGGCGCCCTGTCGCGCGACATGGAGCGCGGCACGCGCAGCGCCTCGTCACTGCTCAACTACATGCTCTTCTCCATCCTGCCGACACTGGTGGAGCTGGGGCTGGTGGCCGGCATCCTGCTCACCAAGTACGACGTCTGGTTCACCGTGATCACGGTGGTCACCGTCGTGGTCTACATCGTGCTCACCTTCCTCATCACCAACTGGCGCATGAAGTACCGCCAGTTGATGAACACCAAGGACTCGGAGGCCAACTCCCAGGCCATCGACAGCCTGCTCAATTACGAAACGGTCAAATACTTCAACAACGAGCAGTTCGAACAGCAGCGCTATGGCAAGACTCTCGCCGAGTGGCAGGATGCGGCGGTAAAGAGCCAGACCTCCATGTCGGGACTCAACATCACCCAGGGTTCGATCATCGCCGTCGGTGTGACGCTGGTGATGATCCTCGCCGCGCAGGGGGTGGTGAACAAGAGCATGACCCTCGGTGATCTGGTGTTGGTCAACGCCTTTATGTTGCAGGTCTTCATTCCGCTCAACTTTCTCGGCGTGGTCTACAGCCAGGTAAAGCATGCCCTCTCCGACATGGAGCGCATGTTCCAGCTGCTCAGCGAACAGCCAGAGATCCGGGATCGCCCCGACGCCCGGCAGCTGGAGGTCGGCGAAGGAGAGGTACGCTTCGAACGGGTGAGCTTTCGCTATCAGCCCGAGCGCCCCATTCTTAACGAGGTGAGCTTCACCATCGCACCCGGTCGCAAGGTGGCCGTGGTAGGCCATAGCGGCGCAGGTAAGTCGACCCTGGCACGCCTGCTGTTCCGCTTCTACGACGTCAGCGCGGGGCGCATCCTGATCAACGGTCATGAGGTGCGCGAGGTGACCCAGCAGTCGCTGCGCGAGGCCATCGGCATCGTGCCGCAGGATACCGTGCTGTTCAACGACACCATCCGCTACAACATCTCCTACGGCCGCTGCGATGCCAGCGAGGCGGAGATCTTTGATGCCGCGCAGCTGGCCAACATCCACGACTTCATCGTCTCGCTGCCGCAGGGTTACGATACGGTGGTGGGTGAGCGCGGCCTCAAGCTCTCCGGTGGCGAGAAGCAGCGCATCGCCATCGCCCGCGCCATCCTCAAAAGGCCAAAGATATTGGTGTTCGACGAGGCGACCTCGTCGCTCGATTCGCAGTCGGAACAGACCATCCTCGAAGCGTTGCGCCGTGTCGCCGCCGAGCACACTACGCTGGTGATCGCCCATCGCCTCTCCACCATCATCGATGCCGACGAGATCATCGTGCTCGATCAGGGGCGCATCATCGAGCGCGGCACCCATCGCGCACTACTGGCTCAGGAGGGGCACTATGCAAAAATGTGGGCGCTGCAACAGGAGGAGCGAGACCAGCAGCAACCTATCCCCCGCTCCGTAACCCTCCATTAAGGCAATGCCTCTCAACCCAGCCATGTTGTGGTAACGTGACTCCATGAGTGAACAAAAGCCCCCCCATAACGAAACCCTCAAGTTACGCCGTGTCGCCGTCGACACATACCGCGAAAATGTCGCCTATATGCACCGTGACTGCGAGTTTTATCGCGCCGAAGGCTTCCAGGCGCTGACCAAGGTCGAGGTTCGCGCCAACGGTAACCGCATCTTCGCCGTGCTCAATGTGGTGGACGACGAAAAGATTGTCGGCCTCTGTGAGCTGGGACTGTCGGAGCAGGCCTTTGAACAGATCGGTCTGGAGGAAGGGGGGGAGGTGCGGGTTGCCCAGGCGGAAACGCCACCCTCCATGGATGCGGTGCGCCGCAAGATCGGCGGCGAGCGGTTGACCCTGGCGGATTTTCAGGAGATCACCGCCGACATCACCGCCAACCGCTATTCGAAGATGGAGATGGCCGCCTTCCTGGTCGCCTCCGGGCAATCCGGTCTCGATCGCGAAGAGATCCTCTATCTCACCCGTGCCATGACCGAATCGGGCGATCGCCTCGACTGGCACGACCCATTGGTGGTGGACAAACATTGCATCGGCGGTATTCCTGGCAACCGCACCTCGATGCTGGTGGTGCCGATCGTCGCTGCCCACGGCATGATGATGCCGAAGACTTCGAGCCGCGCCATCACCTCGCCTGCCGGGACGGCCGATACCATGGAAGTTTTGACGCGCGTCGAGCTGACACCCGACGAACTGCACCATGTGGTACGCAAACACCGCGCCTGTCTTGCCTGGGGCGGTACCGCGCGTCTCGCCCCCGCCGATGACATTCTCATCTCGGTGGAGCGCCCGCTCGGTATCGATTCGCAGGGGCAGATGATCGCCTCGATTCTCTCCAAAAAACTTGCCGCCGGCTCAACCCACCTGCTCATCGATATTCCGGTGGGGCCAAGTGCCAAGGTACGCCACATGCGCGAGGCGCTGCAGCTGCGCAAGCTGTTCGAGTACACCGGCGATCGCATGGGGATCCATCTGGAGGTGATCATCACCGATGGTAGCCAACCAGTGGGCCGCGGCATCGGCCCGGTGCTGGAGGCGCGCGATGTGATGCAGGTGCTGCGCAACGACCCCGACGCCCCACAGGATCTGCGGCAGAAGTCGCTGCGCCTCGCCGGCCGCATGCTGGAATTCGATCCGGATGTACGCGGCGGCTATGGTTACGCCATCGCCCGCGACATCCTCGACTCCGGGCGGGCGCTGGCGAAGATGGAGGCGATCATCGAGGCGCAGGGGCGTCAGACGAATATCTATCAGCCTGGCCAGCTCACCTATGAGGTGGTTGCCACCCACGATGGCGTCGTCACCGCCATCGACAACTACCTGGTCGCCAAAGTGGCGCGTCTGGCGGGGGCGCCAATGGACAAGGGCGCCGGTGTCGACCTGTTGAAGAAATTGGGTGAACCGGTGAGCAAGGGCGAGTCCCTCTACCGGGTGCCTGCCGAGTACAAATCGGATTTCCATTTCGCGCGCGAACTCTCCGATCGCGTCAGCGGCTACACCATTGGCGAGCCGTCCGAGGTG
>DASWUD010000168.1:0-5454 GCA_036401755.1 Gammaproteobacteria bacterium | reverse complement strand
TGGTGATTGGCTTCATCTATGAGTGGAAGAAGGGGGCGTTGCAGTGGGAATAGAGGGCGTCTTCGAAAAAGGCTTCGCAACCACCAGCCTGGATGGCCTGATCAACTGGGCGCGTACTGGCTCCATGTGGCCGATGACCTTTGGTCTGGCCTGCTGTGCAGTGGAAATGATGCATGCCGGTGCCTCTCGCTACGACCTGGATCGCTTCGGTATCATGTTCCGCCCCAGTCCACGTCAATCGGACGTGATGATCGTGGCGGGTACCCTTTGCAACAAGATGGCACCCGCACTGCGCAAGGTCTATGACCAGATGGCTGAACCGCGCTGGGTGATCTCCATGGGCTCTTGCGCCAATGGTGGAGGCTACTATCACTACTCCTATGCTGTGGTGCGCGGCTGTGATCGCATTGTGCCGGTGGATGTCTATGTCCCGGGCTGCCCTCCGACTGCGGAGGCACTGCTCTACGGTATTTTGCAACTGCAGAACAAGATCCGCAGAACCAGCACCATTGCCCGTTAACCGGCGGAATAGAGCGTATGTCTGACTACTATCAAAATCTCGCCGCTCGGATCGAAGATCGTTTCAAGGGATTGATATCGGGCACCAAGGTTGCCGTGGGTGAGCTGACCATTGAAGTGGCACCAGCACATTTGCACGAGCTGTGCAGCGCGTTGCGCGACGAAGAGCCTTTCGGTTGTGAAGAGTTGATCGACCTGTGCGGTATCGACTATCTGTACTATGGCAACGGTAACTGGAGCGGAAAGCGGTTTGCCGTCGTTTATCATCTCCTTTCGATACGTAATAACCACCGAATCCGCGTGCGCTGCTTTGTCGATGGCGAGCCACCACTGGTCGAATCAGTGATCGATATCTGGAATGGTGCCAACTGGTATGAGCGCGAGGCGTTTGACCTGTATGGTATCGTTTTTGAAGGACACACTGACCTGCGCCGTATCCTCACCGATTACGGTTTCATCGGCCATCCGTTCCGCAAGGATTTCCCGATCAGCGGCAACGTGGAGATGCGCTACGACCCTGAGCAGGGGCGTGTTATTTATCAGCCGGTGTCGATCGAGCCGCGCATGATGGTACCGCGTGTGATCCGCGACGATCACCGTTATGCCAGTGGTAACGAAAGCGAGGGTAACAAGCGTGGCTGAGATTCGTAACTTTACCCTCAACTTTGGTCCGCAACATCCGGCGGCCCATGGTGTGCTGCGCCTCATTTTGGAGATGGATGGTGAAGTGATCGAGCGTGCCGATCCGCACATCGGTCTGTTGCATCGCGCCACGGAAAAACTGGCCGAGACCAGGAGCTACCTGCAGACGCTGCCCTACATGGATCGACTCGACTATGTCTCCATGATGAGTAACGAGCACGCCTATTGCATGGCCATCGAAAAGCTGGCCGGCATCGAGGTACCGCTGCGTGCCCAGTACATTCGCGTGATGTTCGACGAGATCACCCGCATTCTCAATCATCTGCTCTGGCTCGGTTCCCATGCCCTTGACGTGGGGGCGATGGCAGTCTTCCTCTACGCCTTCCGTGAACGCGAAGATCTGATGGACTGCTATGAGGCGGTATCGGGGGCACGTCTGCACGCGGCTTACTATCGTCCAGGGGGTGTCTATCGCGACCTGCCGGACAGTATGCCCAAACAGCAGGCCTCGCGCTGGCATAACGAGAAAGAGGTGGCACGTATCAATGCCAACCGCCAGGGCTCGCTGCTCGACTTCATCGAAGATTTCACCAATCGTTTCCCCACCTATGTGGATGAGTACGAAACACTGCTTACCGACAACCGCATCTGGAAACAACGCACGGTCAATATCGGTGTCGTCCCACCGGAGCGTGCCCTGCAACTGGGATTGACCGGCCCAATGTTGCGCGGTTCCGGTATTGCATGGGACCTGCGCAAGAAGCAGCCGTATGAGGTCTACGACCAACTCGATTTCGACATACCGGTCGGTACCAACGGCGACTGTTACGACCGCTATCTGGTGCGCATCGAGGAGTTTCGCCAGTCCAACCGCATCATCCGCCAGTGTGTTGAGTGGTTGCGCAACAACCCAGGCCCCGTGATCACCGACAATCATAAGATTGCACCGCCTGCGCGTGAGACCATGAAGGCCGACATGGAGGCGCTCATCCATCACTTCAAACTGTTCAGCGAAGGGATGTCGGTACCGGAAGGTGAGGCCTATGCGGCGGTGGAGCATCCGAAGGGGGAGTTCGGCATCTATCTGCTCTCGGATGGCGCCAACAAACCCTACCGTATGAAGATTCGCGCCCCCGGTTTCGCCCATCTGGCGGCGCTCGACGAGATGGTGCGTGGCCACATGCTCGCTGACGTGGTGGCGGTGATTGGCACACAGGATATCGTGTTCGGGGAGATCGACCGCTGATGAGCTCTTCAATAATCGAGTTGTTAAGTGCCGAATCCCGTGCCGAGATCGACCACTGGATCGCCAAGTATCCCGCCGATCGCAAGCAGTCGGCGGTAATGGCGGCACTGCGCATCGCCCAGGATCAGAATGGCGGCTGGCTGACCCCGCAACTGATGAATGCGGTCGCCGACTATCTTGAGATGCCGTCCATCGCCGTCTATGAGGTGGCGAGCTTCTACTCCATGTATGAACTGGATCCGGTGGGGCGTCACAAGATCTGCGTCTGCACCAACATCTCCTGCATGCTGTGCGGCTCCGATCAGGTGGTGGAACATCTGCAGAAGCGCCTCGGCATCAAACTCGGCGAGACCACCGCCGATGGCCGCTTCACCCTCAAAGAGGTGGAGTGCCTCGGGGCCTGCGTCAACGCACCGGTGATGCAGATCGCCCGTGATTATCATGAGCGGCTGACCCCCGAACTGATCGATACCATCCTCGACGGGCTCAACTGACGGACGCGACGGGAACTATAACAATGGCCAACGAAGTCTGTTTCCGCACCCTGCACCTCGACAAGCCGTGGACCCTGGCGACCTATCGCAGCGCCGGCGGCTATGAGGTGTGGGAAAAGATCCTGCGCGAGAAGATCTCGCCCGACGAGATCATCGCCCAGATGAAGGCCTCGGTGCTGCGTGGTCGCGGTGGTGCTGGTTTTCCCACCGGCCTGAAGTGGAGCTTTATGCCGCGCAATGTCGCCGGCGCCAAATATATCGTCTGCAACTCCGATGAGGGTGAGCCGGGCACCTGCAAGGATCGCGACATTCTGCGCTACAACCCGCATCAGTTGATCGAAGGGATGCTCATCGCCGGTTACGCCATCGGCGCGACCGCCGGTTACAACTACATACGCGGTGAGTTCTGGGAGCCCTACGAGCGTTTCGAGGCTGCCCTCGAAGAGGCGCGTGCTGCCGGTCTGCTCGGCAAGAACATTCTTGGCACCGGCTATGATTTCGACCTGCACAGTCACCTCGGTGCCGGTGCCTATGTCTGCGGTGAAGAGACTGCGCTGCTCGAATCGATCGAAGGCAAAAAGGGACAGCCGCGCTTCAAGCCGCCCTTCCCCGCTAGCTTCGGTCTCTACGGCCGTCCCACCACTATCAACAACACCGAAAGCCTCGCCTCGGTGCCGGTGATCCTCAAGAACGGCGGCGAGTGGTTTCTCAACCTCGGCAAGCCCAATAATGGTGGCAGCAAGCTGTTCTGCGTGTCGGGCCATGTGAACAAGCCGGGCAACTACGAGGTGCCGATGGGCACGCCGTTCGCCGAACTGCTGGAAATGGCGGGTGGCGTGCGTAGCGGTCACAAGCTCAAGGCGGTGATCCCGGGGGGCAGTTCCACGCCAGTGATTCCGGGCGACATCATGATGGATGTCACCATGGACTACGACTCCATCGCCAAGGCGGGTTCGATGCTCGGCGCCGGCTCGGTGATCGTGATGGACGAGACCACCTGCATGGTGAAGGTACTGGCACGCCTCTCCCATTTCTATTTTGAAGAGTCGTGTGGTCAGTGCACCCCGTGCCGTGAAGGAACCGGCTGGCTGTCGCGCATGGTGCACCGCATTGAACATGGTGAAGGGGTCCCTGAGGACCTCGACAGGCTCAATGACGTGGCACGCCGTATCGAGGGGCACACCATCTGTGCCCTCGGCGACGCCGCGGCCATGCCGGTGCGTGGTTTCCTCAAGCACTATCGCGACGAATTCCAGTATCACATCGACCACAAGCGCTGCATGGTCTAGCGGCCAAATAGATAACAACGGGACGCATGATGGTAGAGATCGAGATCAACGGTACACCGGTCCAGGCTCGCGACGGAGCCATGGTGCTCCAGGCCGCCGACGAGGCCGGCGTGACCATTCCACGCTTCTGCTATCACAACCGGCTGTCGATTGCCGCCAACTGCCGCATGTGCCTGGTGGAGGTGGAAAAGGTGGCCAAGCCGCTGCCCGCCTGCGCCACTCCGGTGGCCCCGGGCATGAAGATCTATACCCGCTCACCGAAGGCGATTGCTGCACAGCGCAACGTCATGGAGTTCCTGCTCATCAACCATCCGCTCGACTGTCCGATTTGCGATCAGGGTGGCGAGTGTGATCTGCAGGAGATGGCGGTCGGTTACGGCAACGACTTCTCGCGCTACAGCGAAGAGAAGCGAGTGGTGGCCGATCGCGATATCGGTCCGCTCATCGCCACCGAGATGACGCGCTGCATCCACTGCACGCGCTGCGTGCGTTTCGGTGAGGAGATCGCCGGCATCCGCGAAATGGGCGCCACCGGCCGTGGCGAGCACATGACCATCGGTACCTATGTCGCCAAGAGCGTTGATTCCGAGCTCTCCGGCAACATCATCGATCTCTGCCCGGTCGGTGCGCTGACCTCCAAACCCTATCGTTTCACCGCACGCCCCTGGGAGCTGCGCCGCCAAGCGAGTGTCTCGCCCCACGATTGTGTCGGCAGCCATATCGATATCGATGTGCGCGGCCAAAAGGTGATGCGCGTGGTGGCTCGCGAAAACGACGCCATCAATGAAAGCTGGATCGCCGATCGTGACCGCTTCAGCTATCTGGGCCTCAATCATGCCGATCGCCTGCTCAAGCCGATGGTCAAACGCGACGGCCAGTGGCAGGAGGTGGACTGGAACAGTGCCTTGGCCTTCGCCGCGGAAGGGCTCAAGGCGGTGCTGAGTCAGCACGGTGCGGCGCAACTCGGCGCTTTGGCCGCCTATGGCGCGACTACCGAGGAGCACTACCTGCTGCAGAAGGTGCTGCGCGGTCTCGGCTGCAATAACGTCGATCACCGGCTGCGCCAGCTCGATTTCCGTGACGACCCAGCGACACCGGCCTTCCCCTCCCTGGGGCATACCCTCCCGGAACTCGAGACGCGCGATGCGGTGCTGCTCATCGGCTCCAATGTGCGCAAGGAGCAGCCGCTCATCGCCCACCGCCTGCGCAAAGCCTCGCTCAAGGGCGCGCGGCTGATGGCCATCAACACGCTCGATTATGAATT
>DASWUD010000167.1:0-1839 GCA_036401755.1 Gammaproteobacteria bacterium | reverse complement strand
CTCTTGGCCGCGCAAGACCAATTCGCCGGGAGCGAATTGGAACAGCCGAAGGCTGGCCCGCAGGGCGAAGTCCAGGGATGGACTTCGTAAAAGTGACCTGCGCGCGGGGCAGCCCCCCGCATCAAAATTCAATCGGTCGCGGCAGCGACACAGGTGCCGAGAGTGACGTCCTCTCGCTCCTTCGGGTTACTCCCGACCATCCATGCCCCCTACGGAGATAAAGCCTTCGCGGCATAAGGCCATCCCTGGCCAAAAAACTTTCTATCTATTACTTGATTATTTTTATCAGGATTATATATTAGTATTTCACTAGGTTATTAAATAGACCTGGCAACTGAATTAACCGCACTATAGATAGGAGGTTCACCATGGCTGGCAGTCTCATCAACGGTTTTCCCCACGACGGCGTTGTCACCATCAACCGCGTCATCCTCAAGCCCGGCTACTCGGTCGATGATCTGCAGGAGCGGGTGGCGATGTTGTGCGAGAACGTGAAGACCTTCCACTCCACCACCGGCTTCGTCGGCGGCTTCGTGACGCTCAACTCGGGGGCCATCTCCAACGAGGGGTCGACCATCGGCCAGGCGGTGGAGAGCCCGCTGAAGGGTAAGGAAGCGCTCATTATCACCTTCTGGCGCTCCTTCGCCGAACATGAGGCGTCGCACAGGTCACCCACCTTCCAGCCGCTCTTCAAGCAGGCGCTGGAGCTGTGCGAAAACGGCAATGAGGAGATCGCCTACGAGATGCTCTGGTCGGGCGCCGCCTACAACGCCGAAGAGGCGAAGGCCGCCCAGGAAGCCAAGGCGCTGTACGCCAAGGCTTCATAACGAACGTTCCTCACCCCCCCCCTGACGAGGAGCTACCGCCGGTGCCGCAAGGCCCGGCGGTTTTTTTCGTCTGTATATTTGAGCGGTCGCCTTTTCACCGCGTCAGCCGCCGATAGATATCCGCCACCTTGCGCGGCAACTCGCGCACGTCACTCACCACGGTGAAGGCGGCGGGACCATACATATGGGGCAGATAGTCGCGGGCGGTTTCGTCGATGGTAATGCAGTAGGGGTGGATGCCACCGCGCTTCGCCTCGATGAGGGCACGGCGCGTGTCCTCGATGCCATACGCGCCACGATAGTCGTGGTAGTCGTCGGGCTTGCCGTCGGAGAGGGTGATGAGCAGGCGGGTGCGGGCATTCACCTCCATCAACACGCGGCTGAGGTGGCGGATGGCAAAACCCATGCGGGTATAGTCCTGGGGACGGATGGCGCTGATGCGGCCACGCACGGTGGCGTCGTAATGGTCGGTAAACGCCTTGATGCGGTAGATCTCGCAGCGCTTGCGCGTCATGCCGGAGAAACCATAGATGGCGTAGCGATCGCCCAGGCTCTCCAGCGCTTCACACAGCAGCAACAGCGCCTCACGCTCGGCATTGTTGATCCACCCCTTGGTGGAGCCGCTCATGTCGACCATGAACAGTACGGCGATGTTGCGCTCGGCGCGGTGCATGCGAGTGAAGAGCTGTTCGGGCAGTTCGCGACCGCGCCGTGCGTCGGCCAGCGCCTCGATCAGCGCGTCGATATCGACGCCGTCGCCGCTGCTCTGTTTCTTCAACAAGCGATCCTCGTCGCGCATCGCCTCGAAACTGCGCCGCAGCTGACGGATCTGCCGCCCGTAACGCACCATGGTGGTGGCGATGAACCCATCCTCGACCGGCGCCAGCTCCTTCTCCCGCACTGCGCACCAGTGTTTGTGGTAGTGCTGGCGCTGATAGTCCCACTCGTCATAGAGGTAGGCCCCCTCCTCGTGGTAGGTGCCCTGCCACACCGCGTCGGGATCGGCCTTGCG
>DASWUD010000166.1:0-2719 GCA_036401755.1 Gammaproteobacteria bacterium | reverse complement strand
CTCGCGCTATTTTCGCGAAAAGCGCCAGGTCACCCCTTCTGACTAGCGCTCCTCGCCAAGCGTAGCTATTAGCAGGGTGCTGGCAAACGGCGTCCCCTTGTACATCGGCAACGACTCGACGCGAAAGCCCATGCCGCTGAGCAGCCCGCGCCACTCGGCGAGGGTGCGGGTGTGCAGCTTGGCGACGCGATGGCCGCGCAGGAAAAAGACCACGTGGTCGACCAGATTGCTGTAGAGAAAGCGCAGCCCGCCAGCGGCGTCACCAATGCGCAGCACCAGTTTCCCCGTCGGTAACAGCGCCTCACGCACCCGCAGCAGTACCTGCTCCTGCTCCTCGGGCGGGATGTAGTGCAGCACATCGAGGATCACCACCACGTCCGCCTTGCCGAAGGGGGCGCTGCGGATATCCCCCTGCACCACCTCCGCACTCTCCCCGACAATGGCGCGCGCCCGCGCCACATCGCTCGCCATCAGTTCGACGCCGCGATAGGCGCTCAGCCGCGGCGGTGCAGGCCAGCCGTCGTGCCACTGACCCGCCTCGTAGAGCTGGCGGGCGGCGCCTAGCCAGCTGGCGAGCAATCCCTGGCCGCAACCGAGATCGAGCAGCCGCGCCCCGTCGGGGATCGCCGCCAGCTCCAGCAATCCGGCGAAGACCGGATCGCCGCTCAGCTTGCCCCGTGCGAAATACCAGGCGAAACGACCGCCGGCACGGTAGGGTTGCGTGGCACGGTCCAGGAGTCTCTTCAAGAACGGTTTCATGTGAGTGCAGTGCGCAAGGTTACGGGATGGAGTCTGGCGTTGCTGATGGCCTCAAGCAGCTGAGGCAGCACCTCGATAACGATCGGAGTATCGCGTTTGTCGCGCGCGGCGTTGCCGTCATGCAGCAACAGGATGTCACCCGCCTCGATACCATGCAGCAAGCGGTTGGCCACCTTGCTGGCGCACCTTTCACGGGTATCGAAGCCGCGTCGCGTCCAGCTTGCCAGCTGCAGGTTATGGCGCGCCAGCAGTGGCTCCAGCAGCGGACTGCGCAGCCCGGCCGGGGCGCGGAAAAAGAGCGGCTGCTGGCCGGTGATATCACTGAGTGTCGCCTGCGCCTCGCGCAGCTCGCGGTCGATCCCTCGCATCCCCAGCAGCGCAAAGTGATGGAGGTGGTTCTGGCTGTGGTTCTCCACCGCATGGCCACGCCGCACGATCTCCTGGCAGAGTGCACGTTGCTCTTGGGCGCGCGTGCCGATGCAGAAGAAGGTCGCCTTGGCATGGTATGCATCGAGAATGTCGAGCACCTGCGGGGTAACGGCAGGATCGGGCCCATCGTCGATGGTCACTGCTACCTCGCGACGCGCCGCTGCGTGCTGCGGCAGGCGCCGCCAGTTGGAACCGAGCATGGTACTGCGTGGCCACATGCCGGCACCGGTCAACAGCAGCTGGTTGAAGGCGAGGGAGCCAGCGACCAGCGGCCAGCTGGAGGGCTCGAGTGCCAGATAGCCTGCCGCGCTGGCGTGCCAAAGGAGCGAGGCGGAGATGAGCGGCGTGGGGCGCCAGGGGCGCGAGGTGTCACTCACCGCAGGTGCTCCATAGTGGGTAGTTCATCGGCTGGCATCGGCTCGCTATCGACTGAATCAATTTCGTGATGGGTAAATCATGGCCCGCAAGCAAATGGGCGCGCGCTGAGCGCTACCCTACCACACGGGCGGCGGGCGCAACACAAGCGCCCACCTCAATCTGCTCAATAGTGGGTGCGCACCCGGTAAGTGAGGGTCAACTGCCCCTCGGCCGGGATGGTCAGTTGCCACTGCGCAGTCCCCGCCGCTACCTTCTGATGGGGATGACTCTCCTCCACCATCTTCCAGTCGCCGGGGATCGGCTCGCGCACCGTCACCACAGCCGGACTGTTTTTGGCATTCTTCAGCACGATGCGGTAGGCGCTCTCATATTCGCTCTTGCGTCCTGCCCCCTTCTGGCTGCGGAAATCGGTCTGGGTCTTGTCGGCCGTCACGTCAAACGACTGGCCGAGCTTGAGGCGCACCGTCTCATTTTTCGGGGTATGGTCGATCTCATCCTCGCCGACGAACTGCGCATTGCCTGCCGCATCGCGTTTGTAGACACGCACGATCCCCTTGGGCAGAGGCATGCCGAGGTGCGCTGCGCTGGTGTTGTCATACTCCAGCATCACATCGAGCTTCATCTTCTGGCCGATGTCGCCGTAACTCTGCAGGTAGTAGTAGTTGCCGCCGTCGAGGATTAACTGCTTGCGTGCCGGCACCCCGGAAGCATTGAGCAGCGACACCTGCTTGGTCTGGTTGTCGGCGAGGGTGGTGGGGCGGTCGAGGGTATAGAGGTGATACTCGAACAGCGCCTCCTCGCTCACCATCGGGGCCGCTGGCATCGCCTTGGCTTCGAACCTCACCGCCTCGCGCAGCATGGGCTGCACCTGATGAACGTCCCCCGCCACCAGCTGCAGTTTGGCATTGGGATAGGCGGTGCCGCTGGCGTTGGTGAGGGTGATGAGGCCCGCCAGGTCGAGCCGATCATCCTTGGCATTGAGCTCCGCCACATAGTCGGCGCGCCAGGAGAGGCCGCGCGTCAGATAGCTGAGCTCCAGCTCCTGCTTCCCCTTGCGGCTATTTTCCAGCAGCAGCGACAGGGTGGGACGGTCACGCAGATTCTCCGGCACGCTGTCGAACACCAGGCGGCCGGGGACACCGGTTTCGATGCG
>DASWUD010000165.1:0-2685 GCA_036401755.1 Gammaproteobacteria bacterium | reverse complement strand
ACCAGGTGTGCCTCAAGTGCCATTCCGACTATGCCTGGAATGAACCGACGCGCCCCAATGTTGGCCCCTCTATTGGTGTCAACGGGGTCACCATGTATACCAACCAGGCGATGGAGTTCCAGGCACCGGGCGGGGATAAAGGGGAGGCGGTTGCCACAGCCGTTGGGGCGGCAGCCAATCACCGTTCTTGGCACCCGGTTTTTGACAGCACGGGGCGGACGGCCGATATCCGTGGCGATGCCACGGTCGGTGGGGTGGCGATGGTGTCGACACTCTTTACCGATCCTTGGAACGACAGTTCTGTTGTCAGCGTTGGTAACCAAACCATGTATTGCACCGACTGCCACAATCCGCACCGCGTGATCAAAAACCGCCTGTTCAACGCCAACCCGGCCACTCCTGATGCGGGAGGCACCCATACCCACACCTATACCACCATGCACACCAATGTCGCCTCAGGCGTATTGGCCGGCACTACCGGTGTCGAACCAGTTTATGGTGCCGCCACCTGGGGTTCGCTCCCCACCAGCTACACGCTGAAAAAAGGCAATGGCGGCACCGGTGCCAGCACTGCAGTGAGCAGCAGCTACATCACACGCGAATACCAGGTGTGCCTCAAGTGCCATTCCGACTATGCCTGGAATGAACCGACGCGCCCCAATGTTGGCCCCTCTATTGGTGTCAACGGGGTCACCATGTATACCAACCAGGCGATGGAGTTCCAGGCACCCGTTGCGCAGCAGAATGGCACCGCAACCAATCGCTCCTGGCATCCGGTAATCGACAAGACGGGGCGCACGGCGGCAATCCGCGGTTTCAGCCCCACGGTGACCCTGCAGCCCTTGCTCGATCCGTGGGCCGACAGCGTGGCGGGGAACGTGGGCAACCAGACTATGTACTGTTCCGATTGCCATGGGACTGCCGCCACCGGGACGGGCACGCTCAATGGCGCCCCCCTCCCGGCTACTCCGCCTCCCTATGCCGGTAGCACCTCGATACCCGATACGGGCAACCCGTGGGGCCCGCACGGTTCCAACAACAATTTTGTTTTGAAAGGGACCTGGGATAACGAAACCGGCAACGCGACGCAATTGGCAGGATCGCCTGATACTACCGGGATCTGCTTCAAGTGCCACGACTGGAATGAGTACGCCAACCCCAATAACGCAGCGCCCAAAATCAGTGGCTTCAGGGCGGCGGCGGCCACCGCACAATGCCGAGTCAATTTCGATACGGTCAATTTGCATGTGGGCCATGCGGCACGTATTGGGCAGAACCTGGAGTGCACCTGGTGCCATGCCGCGGTGCCACACGGCTGGAAGAACAAGGCCCTCCTCATTAATGTCTTTGCCGATGCCCCCGAATGTAACCCGGGCGCGGCTGCCTTTACCGGCTGCAACAGCACCACTTCCGGCCCCTATATCCGCGAGGGGTATCTGGGGGCTGGGCAGTTTGCCGGCGGTACGGCGGTGACGTGGGCCGCCAGCGGTGCCTGGGCCTCGACCAACTGTGGTGGCAGAAACTGGATGAACGGTGTGTTGAATCCCAACAATAGCTGTCTGGCTCCGTTGTGATGCAGGTCGACATTGCCACGATCGCACAAGGATGTGAGGCAGATAAGGGGGGAGGGCGGTGAGGCTGTTGTGGCAAGGACTCCGCTGGGGTGGCTCGCTCAAGGTGACGCTGTTGCTCCTTCCCCTCTTTATAGGGTTGGTGCTGATCTACTCTTTTCAAGAAAACCGCAATCCTCTTCTGATCGCGATACCTCTTTTTCTGCTCGCGGCTAACCTGCTCGCGGCGAGCATTACCTCTGCCCAGTTTCGCCATCAGCTACCGCTATTGATGTTTCATCTCTCGTTACTGCTGCTGGTGCTGCTGACGGCGATTGGCCGATTGAGCGCTCTGGAAGGGGAGACCGAGATTACGGTAGGCGAGGAATTTTCGGCGCGGGGTAGCAGTGTGCGCAGCGGTCCGCTACACCGCTCGGCATTGGATAGCGTCAAATTCATGTTGAATGAATTCACCATTCAGTATGAGCCGGATCGTGACGGGCTCAGCCGCGGCGCCACCCATTGCCGGGTAAGCTGGGTCAATAACCGGGGCGAGACGATGCAGGGGACCATCGGTGATCATCTCCCATTGATCCTTCACGGCTACCGCTTTTACACCACGCACAACAAAGGCTTCGCGCCGGTGTTCCTCTGGCAGCCAAAAAGAGGCAAGGCACAACAAGGTTCGATACACCTGCCCTCCTATCCTGCGAACGAACATACTCAGGCTCTCAGCTGGAGCCTGCCCGGAACGGACCACCATTTGTGGACGCAGCTGCAGTTTGACGAGGTGATCCTCGATCTGAATAAAAGCTCAAGCTTTCATCCGCCCAAACACCACCAGCTGATAGTACGTGTTGGTGAGTCACGCAGCGAGCTGGTGCCAGGAATGGCCATAGAACTGACAGATGGACGGCTGATTTACACGGAGCTGCGCAGCTGGATGGGCTTCAAGATATCGTCAGATTGGACCCTCCCCTGGCTGATCGCCGCGGGTATTATTGCCGCAGTGAGCCTGGGTTGGCACTACTGGCGGCGCTTCTCAGCGGTACCGTGGAGTAACGCATCGTGAGTCTCGCGTGGAGTAACAAGGGGGCACTTCTCACAGCTGGACGCGACAGATGGACACACCGCT
>DASWUD010000164.1:0-15593 GCA_036401755.1 Gammaproteobacteria bacterium | reverse complement strand
GATCAGGATGGTGGTTGGGGAAGTTGCCGTCGATGTCGCAGAACAGTTCGATCACCTCGCAGCCCAGCGCACGAAACAGCTTGGGCGCCAGCTCGCCGGCGGCACCGTTGCCGCAATCGACCACCAGCTTGAGCGGCCGCTTGAGCTTCACGTCACCGACGATACGCGTGATGTAGCCCTCGCCCAGATCCGCATGGGAAAGCTGACCTTTGCCTGATGCGTAATCGTTCGCTTCGATGCGCTGGCGCAATGCCTGGATCGCCTCGGAAGCAAGCGTCTCGCCGCCCAGCATCATCTTCAGGCCATTGTAATCGGGCGGATTGTGGCTGCCGGTGAGCATCACGCCATTGCCATCGGCGCGGGTGTGGGCCGCGTAGTAGAGCACCGGGGTCGGCACGCAGCCGATCTCGATCACATCGATGCCGGTGGCGAGCAGGCCATCGCGCAATGCGGCGAGCAGCGACGGACCGGAAAGGCGTCCGTCACGGGCGATGGCGATGCGGCGCTGGCCGCGCTTGAGGGCTTCGCTGCCCAGGGCGCGACCGACGGCGTGGACCGCCTCGGCATCGAAGCCCTTGGTGACCACGCCGCGAATGTCATAGGTACGAAAGATGGAGGATGGAATGGCCAAGCTGCTGCTCCCCTAACAATTGGATCTCTTGATTCAATGGTGACCGGTATGGCCGAAACCACCCTCGCCACGCGCGCTCTCTTCAAATTCGGCTACCACCTCGAAGCGGGCCTGCACCACCGGCACGAAGACCATCTGCGCGATGCGCTCGCCCACCTGCACGGTGAAGCTCTCCTGGCCGCGATTCCAGCAGGAGACGAAGAGCTGCCCCTGGTAGTCGGAGTCGATGAGCCCGACCAGATTGCCGAGCACGATCCCCTTCTTGTGGCCGAGCCCGGAGCGCGGCAACAGCACCGCCGCGAGGGAAGGATCGCCGATGTGGATGGCAAAGCCGGTGGGGATGAGGTGCGACTCGCCCGGCTTGATCTCCAGCGGCCCCGCCACGCAGGCGCGCAGGTCGAGGCCGGCGGAACCTCCCGTGGCGTATTCGGGCAGCGGGATCTCGTTGCCGAGGCGCGGATCGAGGATCTTCAATTGGATGGCGTGCATGTCCGTTTCTTCAGTTATGTGGTTGGCGCTCACCGTAGAGGCGGGCGATCTCATCAATCAGTTGGACGGCCAAACGCTCCTTGGCGCCGCGCGCCAGCGAGCGGTGACCACCGGGCCAGAACAGCTCCAGGGCGTTTTCGTCACTGTCGAAGCCGCCACCTTCCGCCTGGGCACCCACCCAGTTGGCGGCCACCAGGTCGAGCCTCTTGCGTGCCAGTTTGTCACGGGCATGCTCTGCCAGCCTCTCGGTCTCGGCGGCAAAACCAATGGTGAAGGGACGTCCGGGTAACGCGGCCACCGTCGCCACGATATCCTCGTTGCGGCTGAGCTCCAGCGTAAGCGAGTCTTTACTTTTCTTGATCTTCTCGGCAGCTAGCCGGGCCGGACGATAGTCGGCCACCGCCGCAGCAGCGATAAAGATCTCGCCAGGATCGGCCAGTACAGCAGCGAGCATCTGCGCCGCGCTCTCCACATCGACCCGCTCCACGCCCGGCGGAGCCGGCAATGATACCGGACCTGAGACCAGGCGCACCCGGGCTCCGGCAGCTGCCGCTGCCGCGGCCACCGCGAAACCCATCTTTCCCGAGCTGCGGTTGCTGATGAAGCGCACCGGGTCGAGCGGTTCACGGGTAGGACCAGCGGTCACCGTCACCCGCACCCCGGCCAGCGGTCCGCTGTGTGAAGCGCTCACGAGCACCGCCACGATCTCGGCTGGTTCGACCATGCGCCCGGGGCCGCTCTCGCCACACGCCTGTTCGCCACTGGCGGGGCCGACCATCTGCACACCACGCCCCTGGAGGCGCAGCACATTCTCCTGGGTCACCGGTGCCAGCCACATGCGGTGGTTCATGGCCGGCGCCAGCAGCAGCGGCGCGGTCGTGGCCAGGCAGAGGGTGGTGAGCAGGTCGTCGGCCATGCCGGCCGCCAGCCGGGCGATGAAATCGGCGCTGGCCGGGGCGACGATCACCTGGTCGGCCCAGCGCGCCAGCTCGATGTGGCCCATCGCTGCCTCGTGGGCCGGGTCGAACAGCGCCTGGCGCACCGGATGGCCGGAGAGGGCCTGTAGAGTCATCGGCGTGATGAACTGACCGGCTGCCTCGGTCATCACCACCCGCACCTCGGCCCCGGCGCGGCGCAGAAGGCGCACCAGCTCGGCGCTCTTGTAGGCGGCGATCCCGCCGCTGATGCCCAGCAGGATCCGTTTGTCGGCGAGATCATTCATAGGTGTGCGAGTTTATCAGAAGGCGGCCACAGCAAGCAGTGGCCATTGCATGGGGGAGCGAGTACCCACTATAGTCAGCCATACCAATCCACAGGGAGGTGGACCATGACGATTCGCGACTGGCCGGCCGACGAGCGGCCGCGGGAAAAACTGCTCGACAAGGGGCCGCAGGCCCTCTCTGACGCCGAGTTGCTGGCGATCTTTCTGCGCACCGGCTTGCCCGGCCAGAGTGCCGTCGACTTGGCGCGCAGCCTGCTCGGCCACTTCGGCAGCCTGCGCCGGCTGCTGGAGGCGGACCACGCCACCTTCTGCACTGCCAAGGGGCTGGGCACCGCCAAATACGCCCAGCTGCAGGCCGCCCTGGAGCTAAGCCGCCGCCACCTGCTCTCCACCCTGCAGCGCGGCGATGCCCTCACCTCGCCCGATCAGACCCGCCGCTACCTCGCCAGCCACTTGCGGGAAAAACACCGCGAGGTGTTCGCAGCGCTGTTCCTGGACAACCGCAACCGGGTGCTCTGCTACGAAGAGCTATTCCACGGCACCATCGATGGCGCCAGCGTCCATCCGCGCGAGGTGGTGAGCCGTGCCCTGGCCCTCAATGCCGCCGCCCTGATCGTCGCCCACAACCACCCCTCCGGGGTCACCGAGCCGAGCCGGGCCGACCAGCAGATCACCGAGCAGCTCAAGCGCGCCCTGGCACTGGTCGATATCCGCCTGCTGGACCACATCATCATCGGTGATGGCGAAACGCGCTCCCTCGCCGAGGAGGGTCTACTCTAAATGGCGTGGCGCCGCATACTTGACTTGCTCAGCCTGGGCGATTCTGGTATAAAACGCGGCTCTCCCCCACACCGGGGCGACACGGATTCATTTTTCGGAGCCAGTATCATGTCAAGAGTATGCCAGGTTACGGGTAAGCGCCCGATTACCGGGAACACCGTCTCGCACGCGAACAACAAGACGCGTCGCCGTTTCCTGCCCAACCTTCACACCCACCGCTACTGGGTTGAGAGCGAAAAGCGCTTTGTGCGCCTGCGCCTCACCAGTGCTGCCATGCGCACCATCGACAAGCGCGGCATCGAGGTCGTCCTGGCCGAAATGCGCGCCCGCGGCGAACAGGTTTAAGGAGTAGGTCATGGCTAAAGGCGGACGCGAAAAGATTCGTCTGGTATCGAGCGCCGATACCGGTCACTTCTACACCACCACCAAGAACAAGCGCACCATGCCCGAAAAGATGGAGATCAAGAAATTTGATCCCGTCGTGCGCAAGCATGTGGTCTACAAGGAAGCCAAGATCAAGTAGCCCTTGGCGCTCCCATAAAAACCCGGCCTATGTGCCGGGTTTTTTATTGCCGCCGCCACGAAGGGCGGAGCACGGCAGCTTATTTGCGGTTCAGGCGCACCACGCTCTCGATGGCGCGAATGCGGCGCATGATGCGGGCAAGGTGTTGACGGTTGCGCACGGTGACGGTCATGTCGATGGTGCTGTGGATGCCGTCGCGTTCGGCCATGCCGATGTTGTCGATGTTCGCTTCGGTGCCAGCGATGGCGGCGGCCACGGTGGCGAGCACGCCGCGCTGGTTGACCACCTCGATGCGCAGATCGACGGGAAATTCGCCGACCACCCCCTCTTCCCAGCGCACATCGATCCACTTCTCCGGCTGTTTGCGATATTCGGTGATGTTCTTGCAGTTCTGGGTATGGATGACGATACCGCGCCCGGCGCTGAAAAAGCCCAGGATCGGATCGCCGGGGATGGGGCGGCAACACTTGGCAAAGCTGACCACCGTCCCTTCGGTGCCCTTGATGAAGAGGGGGGCGCCCGCCTCGGCAACCGACTTGGTTTCCGCTGCCGCAACTTCCGCACGCGCCAGGATGGCGGCCACCAGCGGCGCCATGCGATTGCCGAGGCCGAGCTCGACAAACAGCTCATTCACACTAGCGAGATGGTAGTCGCGCAACACGCCTTCGATACGCTCCGGTTGAACGTCAACCAGGCGCGTGGCATGCAGATCGAGCGCCTGATCGAGCAGGCGACGGCCAAGTGAAATCGCCTCATCACGCTGCAGGTTTTTCATGTAGAGACGGATGGCGGCGCGCGCCTTGCCGCTCACCACGAAGTTGAGCCAAGCCGGATTGGGCCGTGCGTTGGACGCAGTGATGATCTGCACCGTCTGGCCGTTGAGCAGTTGGGTATGCAGCGGTACCAGGCGGTTATCCACCTTGACGGCAACGGCGGTGTTGCCGACCCCGGTGTGCACGGTATAGGCGAAGTCGATGGCGGTGGCGCCGCGCGGCAGTTCCATGATCTCGCCCTTGGGGGTGAAGACATAGACCTCGTCGGGGAAGAGATCGACCTTCACATTTTCCAGAAACTCCATCGAGTCGCCGGCACTCATCTGCATCTCCAGCAGGTTGCGCAGCCACTCGCGGGCCCGCTCATGGGCAATGGAGTTGCTCTGTTCGCCGCTCTTGTAGACCCAGTGGGCAGCGATGCCCGCCTCGGCCACCTTGTCCATATCCTCGGTGCGGATCTGCACCTCGATGGGGAAACCGAACGGGCTTTGCAGGGTGGTGTGCAGCGACTGATAGCCGTTGGCCTTGGGGATGGCGATGTAGTCCTTGAACTTGCCGGGCACCGGCTTGTAGAGATTATGCACCGCACCAAGCACGCGGTAACAGCTGTCGACCGAATCAACGACGATGCGGAAGGCGAAGACGTCCATCACCTCGGCAAACGGCAGGTGTTTGCTGACCATCTTCTTGTAGATGCTGTAGAGGTGCTTCTCGCGCCCGTAGACCTGGCCGGGCAGCTCCTCCTGGCGTAGTCGCTCCTGAATGGCGTTCTGGATCTTCTGTACCACCTCCTTGCGGTTGCCGCGCGCCTTTTTCACCGCATCGTTGAGCACGCGGTAGCGCATCGGGTAGTAGGCGGCGAACCCCAGCTCGGTCAGTTCAAGACGCAGGGTGTTGAGGCCGAGGCGGGTGGCGATCGGCACGTAGGTTTCGAGGGTCTCGCGGGCGATGCGACGGCGCTTGTCAGGACGCATCGCGCCGAGAGTGCGCATGTTGTGCAGGCGGTCGGCGAGCTTGATGAGGATGACGCGGATGTCGCGCACCATGGCCAGCATCATCTTGCGGAAGTTTTCCGCCTGCGCCTCGGCCTTGCTCTCGAATTCGATGTGGGTCAGCTTGCTGACGCCGTCCACCAGCTCGGCCACCTCGCTGCCGAACTGCTCGGCCAGCTGCTCCTTGAGGGTGGGGGTATCTTCGATGGTGTCATGCAGGATGGCGGCCATGATGGTCTGGTAGTCCAGACGCATCTCGCCGAGGATGGCGGCGACCGCCAGCGGGTGGTAGATGTAGGGTTCGCCGCTCAGGCGACGCTGTCCCTCGTGGGCCTCGGCTCCAAACAGATAGGCCCGGTAGACCTCGGCGACCTGCTGCCGCTCCAGGTAGACTTCAAGCTGGGCACAGAGATCGCTGATGAGGAACACCGGGCCTGCGCGCATGAGTTGCGCTGCCAGCGCAGGGATCAGGCGAAATCGCCGCGCAGATCCAGATCGCTTACCGCCGTCACTACCTCTTCTTCTTCTTCAACCTCTTCGACCAGCGGCACGTCGAGAATTTCGCGCCCCACCAGCCCATGGGCGATCTCGCGCAGGGCGACCACGGTCGGCTTGTCGTTCTCCCAAGGCACCATCGGCTCCTTGCCGTTGGCGATCTGACGCGCGCGGCGGGTAGCTACCAGCACCAGCTGGAAACGGTTATCGAGGTTGGTGAGACAGTCTTCGACGGTGACGCGCGCCATGGGAGTTCTCCGGGCAAGGTGATCTGGAAAGGCCGGTAATGATAATGCAAATCGCCCTGCCTACGCCAGCAGCGCGCTCAGCAGCTGCCGGTTGACGGCCTGCTGCACCGGGGTGCGCAGACGCCGTGCGGCGATAATGGACTGCAGTTCGAGCAGCGCCTGCTCGAACTGGTCGTTGATCACCAGATAATCGAACTCGGCAAAGTGGCTCATCTCGCTGATGGCGTCGCGCATACGTCGCGCGATCACCTCCTCGCCGTCCTGACCACGGCCACGCAAGCGTGCTTCGAGCGTCTGGCGCGAGGGGGGCAGGATGAAAATGGAGACGGCGCCGGGGATCATGTCGCGCACCTGGCGCGCCCCCTGCCAGTCGATCTCCAGAATCACGTCGGTGCCACGTTTGAGCAGGTCGAGGGCGGCGGAGCGTGAGGTACCGTAGAAATTGTCGAACACCTGGGCGTGTTCCAGGAAGGCGCCATCGGCCACCATGGTGCGGAAGATCTCCACCGAGACGAAGTGGTACTCGACACCGTCGGTTTCGCCGGGACGCGGCTGGCGTGTGGTGTGGGAGACCGATACGGTAATGCCCGGCGTCTCCTTGAGCAGCGCCTTGACCAGGCTGGTCTTGCCCGCCCCGGAAGGCGCGGAAACGATATACAGGGTGCCGCTGTTCTGCAGGTCCTGGGACTCGGACATGAGTGCTCCTGAAAGATTGTTGTTATTCGATGTTCTGGATCTGTTCGCGCATCTGCTCGATGAGGACCTTCAGGTCGACCGAGGCACGGGTAGTTTCAGCGTCGGCTGACTTGGAACCGAGGGTGTTGGCCTCGCGGTTGAGCTCCTGCATCAGAAAGTCGAGGCGGCGCCCGGCTGGCTGGTCCTGATTGAGGATACGGCGCACTTCGGCCAGATGGGTCTTGAGGCGATCTACCTCCTCGTCCACATCGAGCCGTTGGGTCTGAATCACCATCTCCTGCTCCAGGCGTCCCGGCTCGGCCTCCACCTGCAGTTCGGCAAGGCGCTGGCGCAACCGTTCGCGCAGGGCATTCATCACCTGCGGCAGGCGCTCCTGCACCCCGGCGATCACCCCCTCCATCGCATCGCAACGCGCCAGGATGATGGCCTTGAGCTGCGCTCCCTCCCGTTCGCGCTGGTTCGTCAGTTCAGTGAGTGTGGTATCGAGCAGGGCGAGAGTGGCCCCCTTGAGCAGTTCGGGATCGGTGGTGGGGATCTGCATCACCCCTGGCCAGCGCAGCAGCTCCAGCCCGTTGATGGGCGCGGGGTTGTAGAGGATGGCGTCAATTTCGCGAGTGGCATGGGCGATACGCGCCACCAGCTCATGGTTGATGGCGATCTCACCAGGCAACTCGGCCGGTGACTGGTGACGCAGATTGCACTCCACCTTGCCGCGGTTGAGCGTCTGGCCGATACGGTCGCGCAGCTGTGGTTCCAGCGCACGCAGCTCATCCGGCATGCGCAGGGTGGTCTCCAGGTAGCGACTGTTGACCGAGCGCAACTCGAGCACCAGGCTGCCCCATACACCCTGGGACTCCTGGCGGGCAAAAGCGGTCATACTGCGAATCATGTATACTCCCGGTCAGTCGAGGCTCGGACAAGAGTCCCATGTTAAACCGAATGCACCGCGCATAAAAACTGCCTCTGGCGCCATGGCCCTTTTGCAACGATGAACGAAACTGTTAACCACGAACTGCCAGTGGGCTGCCGCATCGATGACTTTGTCATCGACGGCAAGCTGGGCGGTGGCGGCTTCAGTATCGTCTATCTGGCCCACATCGCCGACTCCGGCAAGGAGGTGGTGGTCAAAGAGTATATGCCACGCAAGCTCGCCTGCCGCGGCGAGGATGGCATGACCATCCATCCGCAGGAAGAGGCCAATCAGGATCAGTTCAACCACGGTCGCAAACTGTTTCTCCAGGAGGCGAGCACCCTCGCCACCATCAACCACCCCAACATCGTCCACGTGATCAGCTTTTTCCGTGCCAACGGCACGGTCTACATGGTCATGGACTACGAGAAGGGGGTCAACCTGCAGGATTACATCCACCGTCACAACGGTGGATTGAGCGAGAAGCTGCTCAACACGGTGTTTCGCCCCCTGCTCGATGGGCTGCGCTTCATCCACGACAAGGGGCTGCTGCACCTCGACATCAAGCCCGGCAACATCTACCTGCGCGCCGGCGGCAACCCGCTGCTGCTCGACTTCGGCGCAGTGCACGAAATGCAGCAGAGCCGCCGCTACCAGTCCGGCCAGGTGCTGACCCTTGGCTTCTGCCCGGTGGAGCAGTCTACGCCAGGTGGCTATGTGGGCCCCTGGACCGATCTCTACGCCATCGGCGCCACCATGCGCGCCTGCATCGAAGGGGTCTCGCCCCCGCCGGCCGAGGCACGGCGCATGAAGGAGACGATGCGCCCGGCGGCGGAACTCTTCCGCAAGAACTATTCGCCCCACCTGCTGGCCTCTATCGATTGGGCCATGGAGGTGGATCCGATGCTGCGGCCCCAGAATGTGGATCAGATGCTGGCAGGCATGGACCACGGTGCGCCGCATCGTGACAAGCCGCAGGAGAACGGCTCCCGCTCGATGCTGGATCGCCTCGCCGATCGGTTCTCCCGGAAAAAGAGCTAGCAGCCATGCAGTACCAGATCGGACAGGCCAACCGGCTCGGCAACCGCCACAGCAACCAGGATCGGTTCCGCGCCATTGAGTCAGAGTATGGGGTGCTGCTGGTGTTGGGTGATGGTATGGGTGGCTCGGCCTCCGGTGAGGTGGCCGCCCAGACGCTGGTCGACACCGCCGAAGAGCTCTACTCGGCGCAACCCGCTACGGTGCGCGACGTTCCGCGCCTGTTCCGCACCATCATCCTCACCGCCCACCACCGCATCATCGAGTGGGGGGCGCGGCAAAATCCGCCGGTGGCCCCGGGTTCGACCGCGGTGCTCTGCCTGTTGCAGGAGGGTAATGGCTACTGGGCCCATGTGGGCGACAGCCGTCTCTATCTCTTTCACAAGGGGCTGCCGATCTATCGCACGGTCGACCACTCCTACGTCGAACAGCTCTACCAGAAAGGGCGGATCAGCCGCAGCGAACAGGAGAGTCATCCGGGCCGCAACATGATCACCCAGTGCATCGGCTGCCAGAAGAGTGAACCCGAGATCGCCTATGGCAAGCCCGTCCCCCTCAAGGAGGGAGATGTGCTGCTGCTCTGTTCCGACGGTCTCTGGGCGCAGCTCGATGATGCACAGATGGGCTCGATCCTGGAGGACCACCCGCTGCAGGATTCCCTCGACCGCATGGCCGAGCGTGCCGAGCGCAACAGCTATCCGCGCAGCGACAACATCAGTGTGCTGGCACTGCGCTTCGTCTCCAACGCTGCTCCAGCCAGTGATACGGCCGCAGCGGCCCAACTGCCCAAGACGGCTCTGGCCAGTGACGATCCCATTCAATCGGCCATCGCGCAGATCGAAGAGGTCCTCCGTGAATACGCACAGGAGATCGGCAATAAGAGCAGCTCGGGTAGTAGTGGCCCGTCCAAATAGATCACCCCGTTTTTATACATTTTCTCCATTCAACACAGGAAGATTCGCATGCGTCCCAGTGGCCGAGCGCCGAATGAATTGCGCACCATTCGTCTTACCCGCAACTACACCAAACACGCCGAAGGGTCGGTGCTGGTGGAGTTCGGCGATACCAAGGTGATCTGCACCGCCAGCGTCGATGAAAACGTGCCGCGCTGGATGAAGGGCAAGGGACAGGGGTGGGTTACCGCCGAATACGGCATGCTGCCGCGCTCCACCGGCTCGCGCATGAGCCGCGAAGCGGCGCAAGGCAAGCAAGGCGGCCGCACCATGGAGATCCAGCGGCTCATCGGCCGCTCGTTGCGCGCGGTAGTCGACATGGGCGCCCTGGGCGAACGCACCATCACCATCGACTGCGACGTCATCCAGGCCGATGGCGGCACGCGCACCGCCTCCATCACCGGCGGCTATGTGGCGCTGACCGATGCCATTCGCCATCTGCGCAGCAAGAAGCTGATCAAGAAAGATCCGCTGCACGGCCAGGTCGCCTCGGTCTCGGTCGGCATCTATCAGGGCACGCCGATCCTCGACCTCGACTACGCCGAGGACTCCAATGCCGAAACCGATATGAACGTGGTGATGAACGACGGCGGCGCCTTCATCGAGGTGCAGGGCACTGCCGAGGGCCATGCCTTCCGCCGCGACGAGCTCGACGCCATGCTGGCCCTCGCCGAGAGCGGCATCACGGAGCTGATGGCCAAGCAGCGCGCGGCGCTGGAGTTATAAAATCATTAACCGCGAAGTATCGCAAAGTTAAAAATTTATCACTTATTACTTCGTGTTACTTTGCGTACTTCGCGGTTAAATTTTTTCGGGTTGGGTAACTGACATGAAGAAGATCGTGCTGGCGAGCGGCAACAAGGGCAAGGTGCGCGAGTTCAACGAGATGCTCGGCGGTCTCGATTTCGAGGTGCTGCCGCAGGGCGAGTTTGCCGTGCCCGAGATCGAGGAGACGGGACTCTCCTTCGTGGAGAATGCCATCCTCAAGGCACGCAACGCGGCGATGCACACCGGGCTGCCGGCGCTGGCCGACGATTCGGGGCTGGAGGTGGACGCGCTGCAGGGGGCGCCCGGGATCTACTCGGCGCGCTACTCCGGCCCCGGCTGCAGCGATGCGCAGAATATCGACAAGCTGCTGGAGGCGCTGGCGCAGGTGCCGGAAACCGAGCGCACCGCGCGTTTCCAGTGCCTCATCGTCTACATGCGCCACCCCTCCGATCCGACGCCGCTCATTGCCCAGGGCAGCTGGGAGGGGCGCATCGCCTTGGCGCGCAGCGGCAGCGGCGGCTTCGGTTACGATCCGATCTTTTGGGTGCCGGAACTGGGACGCAGCGTCGCCGAACTGAGCGGCGAGGAGAAACATGCCCGCAGCCATCGCGGCCAGGCGCTGCGCCGCCTGCTGGAATCGCTCAGGTTGCATTCCTGACACTTCCCATTCGGCGCAGCGCTTCGCCACGGAGCGCCGCACCGCGGCTAAACTCACACGATGTTCCATTTCAATACCCTGCCCCCGCTCTCCCTCTACCTCCACTTCCCCTGGTGTGTGCGTAAATGTCCCTATTGCGACTTCAACTCCCACGAGTTGAAGGGCGCCATTCCCGAAGCGGCCTATGTGGAGGCGCTGCTCAATGATCTCGAAGAGGAGCTGCCGCGGGTGTGGGGGCGCAAGGTGATCACCGTGTTTATCGGCGGTGGTACGCCCAGTCTGCTGAGCCCCGAGGCGCTGGATCGTTTGCTGGCAGGGATACGCGCACGCATCGCGCTTTCCCCCGAGGCGGAGATCACCCTGGAGGCCAACCCGGGCACCGCCGAGCAGCAGCGCTTTGCCGAATTTCGTGCGGCGGGGATCAACCGCCTCTCCATCGGCGTGCAGAGTTTCAATGACGAGCAGCTGCGCCGCCTGGGGCGCATCCACGGCCGGCGCGAGGCCATCCATGCAGCCGAGATGGCGCATCGCGCCGGTTTTGACAACTTCAATCTCGACCTGATGTTCGCCCTGCCCGAACAGACGCTGGCGCAGGCCCGCGAGGATGTGGCCACCGCCATCGCACTGGAGCCGACCCACCTCTCCTACTACCAGCTCACCCTCGAACCCAACACGGTGTTTCACCACCAGCCGCCGCCGCTCCCCGGCGATGAGCTGATGTGGGCGATCCACCAGCAGGGGCAGCAGCAGCTGGCCGCCGCCGGCTATCACCAATACGAGGTGTCGGCCTATGCGCGGCAGGGGTGGCAGTGCCGTCACAACCTCAACTACTGGCAGTTCGGCGACTACCTCGGCATCGGCGCCGGTGCCCACGGCAAGATCACCGAGCCGCAGCGCCAGCGCTACCTGCGCCGCTGGAAGGTGCGCCATCCCCATGAGTATCTGGCCGCCGCGGGGGCACACCGTCTTGCCGGGCAGAGCGAGCCGGACGCGGCAGAGGCTCTCTTCGAGTTTATGCTCAATGCACTGCGCCTGGCGGAGGGTTTTCCCGAGTCACTGCTGAGTGAGCATGCAGGAATGCCCCTCACCGTGGCGGAGCAGCCGTTGCGCCGTGCGCAGGCGACCGGGCTCATCGAGTGGCAGGCGGGTCAGATCCGCCCCACCGCGCTGGGCTACAATCATCTCAACACCCTGCTGGAACTCTTCCTGCCGGATAATGCGACAAATTGAGAGGGTACTGTCATGAGCGACCACTACCGGCCAATCGATTGTAATCTCCACTCCCAGTACGAACTCTACATCATGCACAAGGAGCTGCTGCGCATGGCGTGGCTCGATGAGCAGGGGCAGGAGCATATCGACCTGCTGACGCCGAAGGATATGAGCACCGAGCTGGGTGCCGAATACATGGTCTGCGAGAACGGCCACCATCTGCAGATGAAGATCCGGCTCGATCGCATCGTGCGCGCCACCCCCATGAAGGAGGTCTAGCATGCTCGGCGGTGGCGAATATGTATCGGCGGCGCTCAACCTGCTCATCGCCGCCTACCTGATCTTTTTCTATCCGCGCAGCGTGCGCCGCCAGTTCCGCAACAAGCCCGCCGTGCCGCCGCTGTTCAGCAAGTTGATGAAGCTGGTACCGATCGCCGGGGTACTGCTGGCCACGGCGACCATCACCTATGTGGGCCTTCGCCTGACGGGCGTCATCGGGCAGTAACCACGCGCAAGCTCCGGCACGAGGAGTGCCCTGTTCACCCTCGTGCATGCGTATAATGGGCGCTCTATCCTCTGCCCCGTAGCGACCATGAGCAGCAAAGAGAAATCCCATCACGGCCAGGCCATGACCGACGACAGCAGCCTGACACGCGAATCGTGGAAGGTGTTTCAGATCATGGCGGAGTTCGTGGAGGGGTTCGAGCGGCTCGCCGAGATCCGCCCCTCGGTGAGCATC
This sequence comes from Gammaproteobacteria bacterium, assembly GCA_036401755.1. Lineage (GTDB taxonomy): Bacteria > Pseudomonadota > Gammaproteobacteria > Thiohalomonadales > Thiohalomonadaceae > DASWUD01. The sequence goes on along the minus strand of DASWUD010000164.1, from coordinate 2,466 downwards.
TTCGGTTCGGCGCGCACCCCGGTCGACCACCCCTACTATGCCTTGACCGAGCAGATCGCCCGCTCCCTCTCCGATGCCGGCTTTTCGGTGGTGAGCGGTGGTGGCCCTGGCATCATGGAGGCGGCCAACAAGGGGGCCTTCCACGGCAAGTCGCCGAGCGTCGGCCTCAACATCCAGCTGCCCCACGAGCAGGCGGGCAACGCCTATCAGGATATCCGCCTTACCTTCCGCCACTTCTTCTCGCGCAAGGTGATGTTCGTCAAATACGCGGCGGCCTATGTGGTAATGCCCGGCGGTTTCGGCACCCTCGACGAGCTGATGGAGATCCTCACCCTGGTGCAAACCGGCAAGACGCGGCGCATCCCCATCATCCTGGTCCACGCCCCGTTCTGGGAAAAACTGATCGACTGGATCAAGACCACGCTCGTCGAGGAAAAGGTGATCAGCCCCGGTGACCTCCAGCTGTTTCAGGTACTGGACACCCCGCAAGAGGTCGTCAACGCCATCTTCGCCCACTATGAACAGCGCGGCTTCGAGCCCTCGGCCGAAGAGCGTGAAATCCTTCTCGACCTCTGATCCGGAGATGCACATGCGCGCCGCCCACAGCCTACTCCTCTTTACCCTTCTGCCAGCGGCCGCCCCTCTCTGCGCCGAGGAGTTCGCACCGGTGCCGCCGCCGCCGGCCATGGAAGCAGCGCCGGCCAGTGAGGCGCCGGTCCCCCCCGCAGAGGGGGAGGCGATGCCGGAACCCGAGGTGACCATCATCAAGCGCAAGGAGGAGATCATCGAAGAGTATCGCCTCAACGGCCAGCTCTACATGGTCAAGATCACCCCGAGCAAGGGCTATCCCTACTACCTCATCGACACCGACGGCGATGGCAGCCTCGAAACTCGCCGCAACGAACTGGACAACCCGCCGGTGATCCAGTGGAAGATCCTGCAGTGGTAGCCCTAAACCATCACCAAAACTGATGGGTCTTAGCCGAAATTCATCATCTTGGGTTTATCTTTTTTCACTAACTCATTGAAAGGATTTGGGTGAAAAGGTTATCCACATTTGCTGTGGATAACTTTGTGGATGAGGTGTCTGAAACAACCGCAAAGGCGCGCCACAGCGGGCCCACGCTTAAATTGGCCACTCTCTGACCAGCAAAAAATAATTCATATAAAACAATATGTTACGCCAAAATGGCGGAGCCAGGATATGCGAGTATTTACTTACCCGGCAACCCTGTAACGCTGCACCGGAGTTGTGCATAAAAACTCTTGACAGAGAAGCAGTCGCCTGGCTGACACTGGTCGCCCGGCCCGGTGCTCCCTACAATAGCCCCCTTTCATCCATAAGAAATAACTCATGACCACCCTGCATAGCCTGATCCGTCTTTGCGACACCCTTAACGAACGGGTCGGCCGCCTCACCGCCTGGTGCACCCTGGCGATGGTGGCGGTCACCTTCGCCATCGTCGTGCTGCGCTACCTCTTTAACCTCGGCTGGATCGCCATGCAGGAGTCGGTTACCTACCTGCACGCCATGCTCTTCATGCTTGGCGCCGCCTACACCCTCAAGCATGACGGCCATGTGCGGGTCGACATCTTCTACCAGAAGGCCAGCGCGCGCGGCCGCGCCTGGGTCGACCTGCTCGGCACCCTGCTGCTGCTACTCCCCTTCTGCCTGTTCCTCATCTGGGTGAGCTGGGACTACGTGACCAGCTCCTGGGCGTTGCATGAGGGGTCGCGCGACAGCGGCGGGCTGCCGTGGCTCTACCTGCTGAAGAGCACCATCCCGGCCATGGCGTTGCTGCTGCTCCTGCAGGGGGTGGCGCTGCTCGCACGCAATCTGCTGGTGGTGACGGGGAGCGAGCCATCCGGCGAACACGACGCCCCCCGGGAGATCTAATGATGATTGAGCTGATCCCGATCCTGATGTTTCTGGTCATCTGCGTCACGCTGATGGCCGGCTACCCGGTGGCCCTCACCCTGGCCGGCACCGCACTGTTGTTTGCCTTTGGCGGCGAACTGCTCGGTCTGTTCGACGGCACCTTTCTGCAGGCGCTACCCAACCGCCTGTTCGGTATCATGACCAACGACACGCTCATCGCCGTGCCGCTGTTCATCTTCATGGGGGTGATGCTGGAGCGCTCCAAGGTGGCGGAGAATCTGCTCGACACCATGGGCAGCCTGTTTGGTCCGTTGCGCGGCGGGCTTGCCATCTCCGTCACGGTAGTAGGGATGCTGCTCGCCGCCAGCACCGGCATCGTTGGTGCCACGGTGGTGACGATGGGACTGCTCTCGCTGCCCACCATGATGAAGCGCGGCTACAGCCCGGCGCTCGCCGCCGGCACCATCTGCGCCTCGGGCACGCTCGGCCAGATCATTCCGCCTTCGATCATTCTGGTGCTGCTCGGCGACGTGCTTGCCTCCTCCTATCAACAGGCGCAACTCAGCAAAGGGATCTTCTCGCCCGAT